>JAPLGT010000022.1:0-26050 GCA_026390035.1 Chloroflexota bacterium | reverse complement strand
TTCCTGAATAATGCCCATAGCGCTAAAGACTTCATCAGCGCGGACAAGTTTCTCAACATGTCGGCGGGCCCAGGCTTCCCGTCAATTGCTTTGTGGAAAGAATGGGCCAGTCGCATCCAATGCTGAAACCGGCAGCGCGCAGGCGACAAGATATATCGCTTAATAATTTCCTGCTATTTCCCACTTGTTAGGGCCCATATCCACCGAATTAAGTAACAATACTTTTCCCCACTTGCCATGATCGATAAAGAAAAAATGCGTATCACCACTGGGCATGCCGGATTGCACTGAATAGGTTTGGAATCTCCCTAAAAACTTACTTTGAGGTTCGTATGCCCATCCAAGGCGATTGCGAACATCTACATTTTCACGCCAAACTTTGCCAATACTATCAACAGGTTGATAACGCCCACTTGGAACTACAAGGCTTGGGTCATTGGCAGGTTGACTCGCATCCCAAACATCTGGAAAAGTAACCCACTCTCCGTCATTATAAATTATGTATACTGTTCCCCTTTGATCGGCTGTATAGGTTGGGTCGGGTGCATAACGATATGCCCGACCACCTTCAAAATCTTGTCCCACAGCTTCCAGAATTTTGACTGGCTCAGGGCAAAAAGAGCCAAGTGGAAGCTGTTTATTATCAAAAGTAAAAAACCAACTTGCAGAGCATGTTGTTGAAATATCGGTTGGCATGGGCGGGAACGTGCCTTCGGGGGCATACCAGTCTCCAGGGCTAACCACAACGGTTTGACCTACTGTGACGGTAATTGGGATGAGCGAGTGGTCGGTGCAAGCTGCTGTTAAACCGCAGAGAACAAATTGGGTATATCCGCCGGCTGCGCCGGCTATTGGGGAACCAGCCGGAGGTTTTCCCATTCCCGCACTATAAGGATATGCAATGACATGATAACTCCCTGCCGGCAGGTCCATAGAATATGTGCCTTGATTCATACCTGTATCGGTATAACTAACACTTCCATCTGTGAGACTAAAGAAGGCAATGCGCATGGCCGGAATAAACGAAGAAGGAAAGGATAGTTTTCCGGTAACCGTTCCCTGCGGTGGAATAAAATCGCGCGCAGAAAGTGACGCAGTAGGTTGAATAGGCAGCGCAACTTGAATTGCAGTTGGCTGGGCGGGCGGTGCGATCTGAGTGACAAATGGCTGCCCCTGAGTTGAGCTTGGCGTAAAGGTCAGTTGTGATGCAACAACTTGCGATTCTTTTTGAGCAACCGCGGTTAAAGTAGCATTAACGATGCTGCTCACATCCTGAGTTGGCGAAGGCTGTGCGCAGCAGGCGAGCATAATAATAAGTATAGGCAGCAAATATAGTATTTTTTTCATTTTTTCTCCATGTCAATTTCAACGTATAAAATATCCAAAAGTCGTGCAAACACTTCATCTGTTCACGGCACGCTGCACCTTGCAGCAGCAAATGTGTGAAGTGTTCGTTTTGCAGTTTCATCCCTACAAATTACAGGTGAAATTCCCAAGATCAGCGCTGTTCAATCCATCTCGAACTGCGCAAAGCTTTAGTTGAAAAAGATCATCATAGATGAATTCAAACCCGGTTTCAAATGAATTCATCACCAGTGTGACTGTATGGTCAGTATAGTTTTTCCCGTTCACGCCCCAGCCCTTTCCCCAATAGATCTGACCGGAAAGCTTGTCAAAAACGTTGCCTTTTCCATCGTAAAACCCACCCATCACATTGCCAGCCACTTGCTTCATAATGATTTTGCTTTCTCCAGGAAAAAAGTTATTGGCCGAGAGAACCCAGGTTCCACTAAAACCACAGCCCGGCGGAAGTTCATTTGATTCGCTGGCACGAATACCGCAGAAGGAAACTCGGCTGCCCTGCACAGTTTTGAATGTGTTTCCCGAAAATACCAGGTTCAAATCGCCCAACATCTGTGAATTCAAGCTGGCGGTATCGCCATTAGAGGTTCCCTGAAACAAATCCTGCCGCTTAAAATCGCCATATCCATCCATGCTGCCAGTGATCTCAGGGCCGCTTTGCTTGAGAGTTAACTTGCCAAGATTGGTGATCCAAACTCCTGTCTTGCCGACAGGCGCAGCTAGCTCAGTCGTTGGCGGCACCAGTGTAGACGTTGCGGACTGTCCCACCAGCAAGGATTGAACCAATGTATCCAGAGATGCGAGTGATGGCGCGTATGGGTTTGTTCCTTCGCCTTCCGGCTGATTGAGTTTCTCAACCATGATCTGCAAGTACTCGGGATATTTTCCCGGGCTTTGCACGTCAGTTGGGTGGAGATATGCATCGGGACCGTAGTCGGCAGCCAAGTAGGGCAGGTTGACCGGCATAATCACAGAGACATAATATTGACCGTCACTGGTCAGACCCTGGAAAGTATAGAATAAATCTTGCTTATTGATAAGCGGGAATGCTGCCTGACTAAGTTGTGTAATATAGCGAATGCCGCTCCCGTTCTGGAAGGATAGAAATTTTTCCTGCACATGTAAAACTTGTCCAGCACCCTGAATTGGAAGGAAAGGCAATTCCTCCTGCGGTCTGTTTGTCACGAACATATCAGGAACAGGTTGCGGGGAGAAGGTCTGCGTCTGCAAAATATTTTGAAGACGCTCGATGATCAGTTTCGACTGGTCGCTCATTTGAGCGTATTGATCTGCTGAATAGATCTTTAGCTGCGGCTGATAGGTGGTGTTCTGCAAAGGATATCCTTGCAAAGTAAATTGCGCGTGAGCAGGAGACTTCCATATCATGTCTGAAGAAGACTGCGGTACGAATTCATTTTGCGTTCCATTTGCCAAACCAAACGGGTAGATAAAGGAAGTTCCCATATCAGAGATATCTACGCCGGCAATTGCTGGCGGTGTATTTGAAGGCAGAAAATGGAGAGACGTTATCACCGTCGCGTATAAATTCTCCAATGGCGTGGGGGCGGTCACATTCGGATACCAGGGTGCGAATTCAAACGTGTATAAACGATTGCCATGGACAATGAAAACATAGCGCGTGGAATCCTGACCGGGGAGTCCATCAACTACAACCGCCTGTTCGCCATCCACCGTTACATCCTTGCGGGTAATGGTGAAGCCTGCGCCAGCTGAAGCGATCCGCTCATCGGCAACCTGGGCAGCTGTACGGTTCCCGGCAGTTTCCGTTTGAATGCTTAACCAGGCATCTCCCGGCATATCACCGCCAGAGTTTGTGCTCGGGTTGATAACAATGAGTCCCGTCAGACTTGTGGAGTATGAAGGATAGAGGAGGCAATAGCCATCATTATCATTTCTCTGGAATTTTGTATCTGCCGTTGGAATTGGGCATGTGTTTTCCAAGGACGCAACCTGTGTGGGAATAACTGCGATTGGAGTCGCAATTGGAGTGGGCGTTTCCACGCCTATATAAAGGGTGCCATTGGAAAAGAAATAATTCCCCAAAAGAACCACAGCTGCCGCCAGTATTGAATACAGTATTCGTTTCATTTTGCTCCTTTTTTATTTTGCACCATACAGAAGCATTTATACCGAAAGACTGTCACTGCTGGAACACAGCCATGTCACAATTTGGTAACAGGCAGGCGGATGGTAAATATCGTGCCATGCTGTTCATCCTGCCGGCTTCGCAAAGTCAATTCCCCGTGATGCAATGCAATAATCCGACGCACGAACGAAAGCCCTAGGCCACTGCCTTCCACAGCACGCGCATTCTCGCCGCGATACAACTCTTCAAAAACTTTCTGTTGTTCTTCCAGCTGGATACCAGAACCGCCATCCGCCACTTCTATGACCACCGACCGGCTGTTATCGCGTACCCGAATTTCAATGGCTTCATTCTGGACCGTGAATTTCAGCGCGTTATCGAGAAGATTGTAAAGGCTGAGACCAAGCAAATCTCGGTCGCCCGTCACCGACGGCGGAGGGGTGGGTACTTGCGTCACGAGCAAATTGATCTGGCGCTCTTCGCGTCCAGGTATGGAACGCACAACTTCAAGAATTTCCGCAATAAGTTCAGGAATATCCACAGACTCGCGTTCCAACATGCTCTCTTCAAGTTCAGAGAGTTTACGCAGGTCGCGCAGTAAATGCGTGAGGCGTTCCAGCACGCGCTGAATATTCGTCTCCACTTTGCGGCGTACATTCAAGTCGGTTGCAACTTGTAGATTCTCCAAAGAAGCCTGCAAACTCATTAGCGGGTTTTTCAATTCATGGTCAAGGCGGCGGATGAAACGGCGATGTTCCTCTTCGTAATTGCGGATGGCGGCGTCAATTTCGATGCGCGCTTTTTTCTCGCGTAACGAAACAACAACTGCCAGGGCTTGAATCCACAGCGTGAGAAGCAACCCGCTAAAAAACAGGATCGCACCCAATCCCAATCGAAAAGAAACAATGATTTCGGGCTTGACAAGCAGGGGCAGCAAAGTCAACGCGAGCGCGCCGAGAATAAGCGGAACAAAGGGCATCAGGAATTTGAACCGCTTCATGGCGCCTGCCTGACAGGTGCGATGAAGATATACCCCTCGCCTGTCAACGTCTGAATAAAACGTGGAGAGACCGCGTCATCGTTCAGCGCGCGGCGTAATTCATTGATACGCGTGTCCACAGTGCGTGTGCCTGTGGGATATTCCCAGCCCCATACGGAACGAAGTAACTCTTCACGACTCACGGCTTCATCAGGATGGGTTAACAGGTATTCGAGAACAGCAAAAGCTTTCGGCGTAAGGTTAAGAGATTCATCAGCCAGAAAAGCACGCCGAGATTGGCGGTCCAATATCAGATCGAAAGAAACGAGGCGTCGTACCGAAAAAAGGGATTGTCCGGCTGAGCGCGCACGTCGCAACACAGCATGAATGCGCGCCAACAATTCCTGTGAATGAAACGGCTTGTTGAGATAATCGTCCGCGCCCTCTTCCAAAGCAGTTGCACGCTCAGAAGCCTCGCCCACCTGGGTCAGTAAAATGGTTGGAATCCAGATATTGGCTTTGCGCATTCGCCGCAAAGTCTCACGCCCGTTCATACGCGGCATTAACACATCCATCACAATCACATCGGGATGATGCGATTGAACTTTTTTCAACGCTTCTTCGCCATTGGAAGCAAGCAATACATGAAAACCCGAGCGCTCCAGGAGAGGCCCGAGGCTTTCGGCGATTATTGGGTCGTCATCCACTAGCAATAATGTAAGTTGATTTTCGCTCATATCTTGAGAAATTATACTTTGCTAAGTCATTCCTTTGTCAAGACCTTCGCCAAAATTAGTTGAGAAAATCAGGGCTTTTCGAGTAGGGTTGAAGTCTTCCACAACCCAACCTACCCGAAAAGCCCATGCCAGAGATTTTCGCACTTTTACAAAACATTGCACCTCTTTTAGAGAAAACGACTTTGCGCTAGATGAGCCACGTCATTTTTGGCATGTTGACGACCAATGGACGTAGTTTACGAAAAGAAGCCGCCCAGCTGATGATTGGCAGGGCGGCTTCTTTTCGGATTACAAATCTTTATTTACCTTCATCAGTGCAGGGCGGCGCGCGTAATCAGTACGCAAATGCACGATGTAAACCTGCCACTCAGCCATTTGACCTTTCTGCCGATAGGCTTTCTTTGCACACTCCAGCCATGTTGCTGCAGCAGGGTAGAGTTTGCTCTGAGTTGGGGCAATCAGCCCGGTGGCTTGTTTGAGAGCGGTATTTATCACCCAATCAGGGCGGTAAGCAATCACTGCGTTGGATACTTTTTCGAGCAAATTGGAAGACCAGGTGTATTTTTCTGCCAGGCTGATTGCGGCATCCCAGTTATGTTCTTCAAGGTGGATATCAGCCAGTATTCCAGGGTTTTGTGCTTCCTCGATTCTCTGAATCAGCGCCGGGCTCAGATTTTCCCAATCTTTTCCTGACAGTCGTTTGATGTGGCGATACAAGTTAATCGCTGGCTGCGCATCGTAGGCGGCGCGATAAGCTACCAGCGCAATCTCATTTCGTCCCTGTTCTTCTTCCAGCGGAGCCAACCAGTTGGCAAGTTTATTGACAAATTGACCGCCTAACGCCAGTCCTCGTTCGGCCAAATTGATGGCAGCTTCGAGCCGCCCAGCAGTGCGCAGTTTTCGGGAAACATCCAGAATCACGCTGGCACTCATCAGTTTTTGGCTGGCGTCGATGGCGTCATCCATGCGACCAATTTGGAGCAATTTAAGTACATAGCGGTGGGTATCCGCTTTTTGCGCCAGGTGCAAGAATTCGTCAATGCGGCCCTGCCGCTCAAGAATGTTTAAGCGGGCTTGTTGGAGAGCATAAAAAGCCATCCAGCCATCTTCATTCTCGTCTTTATCTTGTTCTGCCTGCGCTTCGCTGTCTGGGCTTGCATCCCATCCATAGCGAAGTGCGCTAAAAATAACATCCAACTCGCCGGATTCAACGTATTCATCCAGTTCATCGTAGGTTGCTTGTAGGGAATCATGCAATTCTGCGCGCTCTTGAGCATCCAGATTTACGTTCAGGATGGCCTCCGCCAAGGGCATTCCCAACTCTTGAATAAAACCGGCCACATCACCGTCATAATCTATTTCGCCATCGTATTCATCGACAGTTTCTTCAAACAAAACCCGCAGGATGATGAGTGCACCATCGGCATCACCGGCAGCCAGAGCCTGTGTGGCAGTTTCCAGTGTTTCCTTCAAATCGCCAAGATAGACCGGAGCACTCTCATCATCATCGTAATAATCCGAATGCCGACTTTGTTTGAAAATCTTTTGAACCAGTTTACGATACATCGGCTCGGAAACATCGGTTTGGCGTTTTTCTGTCGCCGCCACCTTCACAGTAATTTTAGGTTGGGCAGCCACTTTAGCCACAGGAATTGCCAATTCCAACTCATCGTACAAATCAGGGTTGTGCTTTACAAGACGGGTAATAAGTACGATAAGCGCTTCTTTATCCAGGTTGGAGAGCAGGCCGAGCACACTTTTTTGTTCGGAAAATTTTTCAGGCTGGTAAAGATATTTCAGTAGAAGCGCAACAATATGTTTGCAATCACCGCCTAAATCCATACGGGCAGGTGCAGGAAGTCGAAATGATACCGCTTTCATCCAATTCCACACGCAGAGAGTAGTGACCGCCGCTGCCGGAACACCTGGATGTAAGCGCAATTCCGCCAGGCGTAGTTTGCCAAGCTGGACTGGATATTGTCCCGCCAAGATAGTATTCACGACCGCGCTCGTAACTGCGGCCATTTGCTTGATCATGGATAAGTTTTTCAGTCAGTGTGATCGTCATAGGTCTCCTTGGGCAAATTTCCTATTTTATCATTCAGACGATTTCTACACCCTCCTGCTCGAGCTTAACTCCACGCTTAAGCAGATGCTCAATCACCGGGCGCACATCGCACAGCTCAGGGCGAAAAAGCAATTTTCTCAGGTTCGCGCGGTCAGAAACTGTGAGCGGGCGAGAACGCTCGAAGTTGGCGTCGAGGGTGGCGATGTCCATGCAGTAAAGTTGGATCCGCTCATCAACAAAACGGCGTAGCTGACTAAGAATGTTGAATCCACCATAATCAATATCCGACCAGTGGTAGATAGGGATGGAAGCGGGGACGAGGCGCAGTATGCGGCGGATAGCGGGGGATGGGTTGCCGTAAGTACAGATGGTTGCATAGGCTGGTCTGCGTCCACTCCGCTGCGTTTCGGGATGATATGTTCCGTTGTGCCTGATAAATTCATGAAAAGTTGTCAGGTTTTCGATGCACAAAACGGCTTCGGCGTGAATTTCAACGCTTTGGAGACTGGCTGTTTGGGCGGCGGGGAAACCAATGGCGGGGAGAAAGCCGCCAAGACTGAGAATTTCGCCGCTGGTGACGGTGAGCTGCCAGTTTCCCGCCAGAAGCAGGTAGTTTGGGTTGGCGACCAGATTGAGCTCGCGTAAAACTTCATCGGCGGGGAGACGTTTCCATTCCGGATTACCGAGACGGGCCAGGCTGACGAGCTGGTTTTTGAGCACTTCTAGGCGCTTGCTGTCATTGAAAATACGGACGCTAAAAACCCGGTAGGGGGTTTCTGTCTGGAGTGCGGAGACAGCCTCCATAACGGTTAGCAAGTCTGTGTCCAGATCAGTATCGGCCAAGCTAAAGGGCGCGGGAGATTTCCCGGCGCGGAGATTCATCAAAACCTGGCGCAATGCCCGCGCGCGCCAGTCATCAACAAAACGGAATTTGTCGGCGAGCAACAGGTTTTCGAGATGGGACCGTTGGTCAGTTTTGGCTGAACGCTGGAGAAGTTGATACAGGTTCCGTTCCGCTGCGAGGTTATCCGCTGCCCGTTCTGTTTTTAAGATAACCGCTTCGAGCAAATGACCAGTTTCACCAGGAATCCAGACAAGTTTAACCAGACCAACGCGTTCCAGAGTTTGTAATTGTTCATTGGCAATAAAGCGAGCATGGGGATCGATTTGGGAGTAGTAGCAGGGGAGAGAGATGTCAGTCAGGTTGACTTTGATCGAGCGCCCACTCTGCTTCGCCCCGAAAGGATAGGTTCCGTTTTTAGAGATGCGGCGTTCATAGATGTCGAGCAAATTATTCAGCACGACAATTACATCAGGCGATGGACTAAAAGTAATCTCTACCATCACTCAATCTGCGGAATTCGCAACAGGTAAGCCCGAAGCACAGCGGAGTGGACGAAACATTATTCTTTCTCCAATTCCGCAATCATCTCACTCTTGTCAATCTCAATCACAAATGAATGATTGTTTTTGCGAACAACGGTGCAAACGCTGTCGACATACGGCAGCAGTGAGCCAGATTTATCAGGCGGGGTGGCGAGCAACACTTGCAAACCGGCTTGGCGCATGAATTGGAGCGCGCTGGCAGTGCGGGCGGTGTCCATTTTTCCAAAAGCTTCGTCGAAGAGCGCCAGGCGAATGGTATCGGATGGGCGCGGCTGGTTCAAACGGTATGCCTGGGCAAAGGAGGCCGCCATCGCCACGTAAAAAGGTGTGGTCGTCTCGCCTCCCGATTTTTTTGCATTGATCTGGCTCAAGAGAGCGCGGTCACCATTTGGATAATGGATGCGGATATCGTACTGCAAATAGTTGCGATAATCCTGCAATTCGCGCAGTTCAATATTTTCGTCGTCGTGCGTGGTCAGGCGCTCAAAGAGCAAATCCCAACCCTGCTGGTGCTTCTGGCGAAAATCCGAGTCAAAAAGCGACGCACCCATTACCTGCTGACTGTCCATGACCAGTTCGTAGACCTGTTTGACCTGCGGCGCGGGCTGGTTGATAAATTCAAAGCGTTCGCCACCAAAACGCAGATGCGCCAGTGTGCCATTCAGGTGCGCCAGTTGCTGGCGGGCATCCTCGATTTGTTCGCGCAAGCGATGGATAAAGTTTTCAACCAGTTCTTGCTCGGCTAAGCTGCGCTGATGGGCGATTTGGGTCTCATACCCTGGGAGTTCAGAGTCGATCAGCTTGTTGCGCTCGTCGGTATAGCGGATGGCATTTTCTGTTTCGTCATAACCAAAATCGTAATGAAGTGAATACTCTTGCTTAGCTTCGCGCAGACGGTCGCGCGAACGCTGTTCAGCGGTCTGGTAATCGTTTTGTTTTTTGGTCGAGTTTTCCAAAATGACTTCAAGCGGCTGACGTTCGCGGCGACGTTCGTATTCTTTTTGGACATCGGAAGCGGTCTCATCATCGGCGTTCTCCAGACCCAGGAAATTTTCTGCGTTTTGGAGCGTGTCGTCGGCAGATTTTTCCAAGCCAGGAATGGCTTCCGATTCAAGGTGTTTGACTTCACCTTCAAGCGTACCGAGTTTGCGTTCAATAGCAGAGACCTCACCCTGAGCTTTGTGCAACACCGCTTGACAACTCTGCACTTCGGCTCTGAGTGAGTCGATGGAGCGGGTGTCCAAACCGGAGAGTTCGTTCTCAAAGGTAGCCACTTCCGTTTCGAGCGGCGCAAGGCGGCTGAGAATCGGCAGCGCCGTTTCGAGTTCCACCAGCGGACGGATTTTATCGCGGGTGAGAGCCAGGCGTTCGCGTAGAGCGTTGGCGCGTTCATTGAGTTGGACCATTTCGCTGGCAATTTCACCCAACCGGGCCTGGCGCTGTTCAATTTGACGCGGCACGGCACGTTCGCCGATGAACCAGCGTTTATAGACCTGAGGATTGAGGTGACTGTCGGTATAGTTACGGCGTACAAAACATTCGCGGGTAACGGCCGTGCGGTGTTGGCGAAGTTGTTCGAGTGTTTCGCATTTGGTGTAGTTGCCGAGGATGAGATTGGTGAAGGCAAGGGCGGCAGGGTGGAGGGTAGTGACTTCTGCGGCGAGGGTCTCGCGTTGGACACTTCGCGTTTCGTGCTTGAGGATGGATTCCGTATCAAGGAGAGTCGCGCCGTGCAAGATGGATTTGTTTTGACGGTAAAGCTGCATGGCCGCATCATACTGCGCGGGGGGAACCAGCAGCACAAAGCGGTTCAGACCCAAAATGCCCTCCACCGCGTCCTGCCAGGAATCATCGGGGATTTTGAGTTCGTTGCACAGATAAACAACTTCGTTTGCGCCAAGACCGAGTTCGGCGCGAATCATGCGGCGCAGTTTGGCGGAATTGGGAGCTTCCGCTTCGACGCTGGCTTCGCGGTCGCCGGTGCGCAGTTTGCGGATATCGGATTCGAGCGTGGCAGCTTCGACGTGCAGAGTGGTGACTTTTTCGGCGAGAAGAGCTTCGTCGCGAGAAAAGGCATGGCTCAAAGAGGTCAGAGCTTCCTGAAGGTTGCGGGTCATCTGTTCTGTAGCCGGCTGTTCGGTAATGAAGGTTTCGAGGGCAGCGGGATTTTCGAGTTTGTCAACAAGAAGGTCGTCACGCAGTTTTTTCGCGTCGGTGAGTTCACGGGCGAGGGCGTGATCGATTTCGGCTTTGCGCTGGCGCAGAAGGGTTAAGTCGTGGGTTAGAACGGCGATTCTCTCGCGTAGTTCCTTTTCGCGGACAGCAGTCTGATCAGTGCGCAAAGCCACTTCTGCATCTGTCAACGCCGATTGAGCAAAGACCAGGCTGCGTGTCAGATCATCTCGTTCGCGTTCGGCGCGACTAAGAGCCAGTTTAACGGTATCCAGTTCGAGGCGGCGGTCAGACAATTCCTTCAGGAAAATATCCGCCTGAACACGGTGAGCGATGTAGGTATTGGTAATGCGGCGACGGCGGTTGGCGGCGCGTTCCTTATCAAGTTCGTCGATAGCGTTGAGTCTTTCAATCCGTTCACGGACATTGGCGGCCAGGCCCTCAAAGTGACGCAGGGTTTCGAGCTGGGCTTGCAGGGTTTTAACGTCCACCAGGTTTTCGTCGAGCAGATACGTGTGAACGAAGGAGCGAATATCGGTCAGCGGGCTAAATGCCAGGCCTTTGACGATTTTAGCCGGAAAGGTGTCTTTGAGCTGCCCGAGGCGGTTGAGCAGGTTAACCCGGTAATCTTCGAGACGAGTCCAGACCTGGGCACGGGCGGTGGAAGGCAAAGCGAAGTTTTCGAGATGACGTTTGAAAGCACGGGTATCGAAGGCTTGACCGGAAGATTTGAAAAACCAATCGTCGTTAAGCGCGGCGTTGTGTACGATGAAATAAGCCACATCCGGGTTGCGGCCATCCTCATATGCATCGATGACAGCTCCGTGTGCGAAAAAAGTACCATCGGGATTCTTGAATTCAAGCGCAACCACACCGGTGGCATCAGCACGCAAGTAACGCTGACCTTCGGTACCAAGTTCGCCGCGCACATAACTAGCCAGAGTACGTTTCCCACCGCTGAGAGCAGCCTGGTTGAAACGCACATCCCGCTGCCCACCCACCAAGGCAAACTGCACGGCATCCAGGACGGTGGATTTACCCGCGCCGTTGATGCCGATAAAGTAAGTGGTTCCCTGACAGTTGATCGTGGTATTTTCAAACAGATGCCAATTGACGAGACGGATGCGGGTCAGGAGCTTCATAAGGATCCTTCATCTTCATTATTTTCAAAATCGTCCCCGCCCGCCCGATACTTCCTCAGCCAGGCTTCCAACTCGTCCACAGATTGGATGGGCAGAATCAATTTCACCGAACCGCGCAGGCGCAAACGTGATTCAGAATCGCGCACGTCAATGGAACGGCCATTCAGAGTATCAATCAGTCCGATAGAACGCAGACGGCGCAAAAGGGCTTCATATTGAATGATGCCAAGGTCACGTTCTTTGCCGGTAATGGTACGATATTCCTCACGGACTTCACCAATCGTGACCACCGGGTCGTTGACCAGGCTGAGATGTTCGATTTTCTCCTCGTACAATTTGCGCAGAACGACAATCATCAGACTTTCATCGAGTTTGTAGCGGGCACGGCAATAACTAAAATCGGAAACGGCCTGAAAAATACGGTGATAATCGTCATGCAGCAGGCTGAAACCAACCAAACCGAGCAGTCCGTCAAAAACGGCGCGATGCCGATAGACGAAGTAATAATCATCTTTATCGGTGTCCACATCCTGATAGAGAAAAGTCTGCCCGAGCAGGCGGTTGACAATGCGCGGCGCGTCACGGCGGGATTTTTCGGGGATTTCGACAAGAATGCTTTCGGGGGAAAAGGACATGAGCTGCCTGATGGTTTGATGGATGAATTGGGCGCTTGGAACGATACTCTTGATTTATAAACGGATCAAGTCGAAGGACGCAACCTTGAAATCCCCGACTCTCACCGCCTCCCCCGCCACCACTTCCAGACCGTAACTGACTTCGGGATGGTGGGCGTAGGCGATGATTGTGGTCAGCCAGTGCAGATCGCCACGAATTTCAATGGGGATTTCGCTAAGATGCAGGCGTTTATGGCTATTGAAAAAGCCGAGCACTTTACGATTAACCTTATCCGGCGAAAAAGCCTGAGTCACATCTTGCATGGTGGCGGCGTGCAGGGCAAACAAGTCATCCGGGTGCAGAGTTGGAAGGAGGATTTCATCGGGAGTAAAAGGCGCGCGGCGCTGGGGTGGGGTGTAGAAGCTACGCGCATCGGGTGAGCGCACCGGCATTTGGCGCAGGCCGGGGGCTTCATCAGGAAGTTCGGCGAGACCCTCAGCGCGCAGAGCAGATAAGCCCTTCGCCAGTGAAACCAGCTTGTCTTTAAAACTGCCATCCGCACTGCCAAGTTGATAACGCACCTGGCGCAGAGAAGTGCGCAGGTATTGAGCATGGCGGCTATCAATATCGGCCAGCAGCGGATCAAGCCCTTCGAGCTGGTTGGAAATAAATGTCAGGTAATGGCTGATTTCAGATTCAGCCTGTGCCGGGGAAAGACGGCTTTGCGCGGCTAATTCCTGGGCAGTCGATGAAAGCCATGCGCCATCCAATTGCCAGTTTTCGATTTGGTTGATGATATCGCGTCGATAACGGGAAACATGGTCGGAAGTTTTCAAGGCGTGGTAAGCCGGGCCAAGCGTGTGGGTGTAATCGTCAAATTGCAGGTGCAAAAGGGTGGCCACGCTTGTCCTCAGCCCTGTCGAAGGATCGATTTGTCTGGTGGCACGCTCCACATAACGGCGGATGTTTTGGTTCAGTTCACTGAGACCGCGCACCACCTGCCGCACGTTTTCATACGTCTGCGTAACAGCCAGGGCAGGCGAAAAATCCTTGTTGGTGGTGGCAGAGGTAATCAGTTGATGCGCCGCATAGAGCTGCCCGGTAAACTCGCGCGGTTTTTGTTCCTGAATGGCGCGCAGCGCTTCGAGCAGGGTAAAAGCATAATCAGGCAAGATGATGGTTTCGGTGTAGTCGGCGTGCTGTTCGCGCTCGATCCAGCCCGTATCGGCCAGGCGGCGGATGAGGTAGGCGGCATACAAGCCCTCGGACTTTTGACCAGTTATCGAAACAGGATCAAGCTCGGGCGTGGTTTGTGTCGCCATTTCAGCGGCGATTTCCCCCTCTGCATTGGCTTCCTTCAAATAATGGACAATTTCATCCATCACCACATCCCGCGTCAATCCAAAACGATTGAACTCGGCCAGTGCATAAATACGCAGGAGAATCGCCATGTAATGCCGTTGTAGGGATCCTACACCGAGTGTGCTGAAGAGATTAAACAAGTTAAGTGGCAGGATATCAAAGGGATTCGACATGATCCGTTTCCCAAACCAAAATATCCTGTGGTTGACATTTGAGCGCCGTGCAGAGCTTTGCAAGCGCGTCCAAGTCGATATGCCGCGCCTGACCGGCGTCGAGTCGGTAAATAAAATCCTTGGGCACGCCCGCGCGTTCAGACAATTTGCGCGGCGAGATGCGCTGACCTGTTTCGGCCTGCTGTTTGCCTAAAAGAATAGTGATACGTCCAGTGGTGGAGAGTTTTATATTCATAAGAACTTTAGTTCTAATAATACATGTAAATGAACGTTTTGCCAAGGCTTTTGTCGCAAATCTTGGACAAACAGCGCAAATATGCTACAGCTTCGCAGTGACATCCCATGCACAGTGCATATCTGGCATATGAGTATAAATTCTGCAGGTGAACGTAGGCCCGTACTATATAGCATTTCGGAGTTAGCGCAAAGAAAATACGCAGTACCGCACAACTTGCTATTAACTTGAATAAAAAGGAAACTCATTGCAGACTTATTTTGCGAAACTAGGATAGCCATCAAAACTTAACGAGAATTGTATTCGGGAAAGAAAGTTGTATATCCGTTTGAGTTGCACGAATGTGTCCAATATAGGCAGCCCCTGCAAACGCTAGATACACGTGCCAGGAAAGTCGTGCAGACCATAAAGGAAGTGACCACCATTTTCCCAATATTTTCAAAATTCTTCAATTGCCAAACGCACGCTAGGTGAATCGTACATGACGTGAGTGGTCAGAGCGGGATTATAATAGGCCGTCCGGATGCTGCAAAAGACCGGGCTGACAACCATGAAAATCCTTTATTATCCACTAACTGATGCTGTCAACGAGAACCAGCTGCTGGGTTCCCTGTTAAGCCTTGGCTTGCAGGCAGAGCCTCGGGCATCCGCAGTATTTCCCTTTCTGAACGAGCCAGGGCTAATTGATTTGCAACAAGCGCAGGATGGCCTGCGGCGGGCTGGCTCTGCCGATCAGGGTCGGTTTGGGTCGCAGGCTGAAAAAGTGATCGAGACCCTGGTCCAAGCGGCGGAGCTGTTTGCGCAGGCCGGGTTTGATGCGCCAGCAAGCGTGAACTCGTCTTCGCTTGCGAGCCTGCTGGCTTATTTGCGCGGGTTGGATGTACTTGGGATTGGCGCAATTTATGCGCAGGCCATGCCGCTCGTTCCACGCTCTGGCCCGGAAGAGCGGCTGGTTGAATGTGTCTACCAGGTCTGCCAGGTGCGGGTCCGCCCACTTCTTGATGATCACCAGTCAATCAGCTGGTTAGCAGCAGCGTGCCTGGCCTCGCTGGCAAAATTCAGGCTGCCAGATTTTCGATTGATCCAGGCCGGGCCAGGTTTCGTTTTGGGAGAGTTGGATGACGCTGATCAAGCGGGAAATGTCCTGATCCAGACCAGCATGGATGATATCAGCCCGCAGTTAGTGAGCTACGCGATCGAGCGCTTGTTTGAAGCCGGTGCGCTGGATGTCTATCAAGTGCCGATCACGATGAAGAAGAACCGCTTGGGTATCCAGTTGAATGTGACTGCCCGCCAGGAAGATGAAGCCAGGCTGGCGGGTATTATACTGAGGGAGACAACCACCCTGGGTGTCAATGTCCGGCCGCTGGATCACCGCTACCACGCCGAAACCCGGATGGTTAAGGTTGATACAAAATATGGGGTTATTCCAGTCAAACAAAAGTTTTGGGATGGACAGTTGATCCAATCCAGACCAGAATATGCGGTGATAGCTAAAATTGCCACGCAGTTCCAGATCTCGCTGGATGAGTTGAATTTCGAAATTCGAAGCCAATTAAAATCAATCAACAACGGGGATTGACCTCGTAATTTTAAAGGAGAATAAGATGGATAATTTTGTTGAGATGTACACCAGCCAATTGAGCGAAATCCTGAAAGCCTTGCCAAATGAAAAATTCGCCGAGATTAACGAAGTGCTGCAGGATGCGCGCGAAACCGGTAAGCAGGTTTTTGTGATCGGTAACGGCGGCAGCGCAGCTGCCGCCTCACACATGGTCTGTGATTTTGGGAAAAATACGCGCCAGGCCGACAAGAAACGCATGAGGGCAATCTGCTTGAATGATAATGTGCCGTCAGTGATGGCGTATGCCAACGACGAGGGTTACCAGGTGATCTTTTCGGAGCAGCTGCTGGCGCTGGGGCGCTCCGGAGATATTTTGATTGCGATCAGCGGGTCGGGGAATTCCGGCAATATTTTGAATGCGATCCAAACTGCGCGTGAAATGCAGATCAAGGTGATCGGACTGACGGGTTTCCAGGGCGGTAAGATGAAAGCACTGACCGATATTTGTCTGGTGGTTCCGAGCGAGAGCATGGAAATGATCGAAGATGTACACCTGATTATCAACCATATCCTGGCTGGCCTGCTGCGGGGCGCAGTTCTTTATGGTCATTAAATCTGGGCGGCTGGCCGCCGGAATGGATGAGCTGGTGCTAGCGCTGGATTTTGGCGGCACGAAGCTCGCCGCGACGGTGGTGGATTTGGGCCTTGAACGCTGCAGACCATGTTGGCCTGCGGACGACAGGCGCTGGAAGCTTGCGGACAAGCGCAGAAGGTCAGTGCGGTGGGGATCAGCTTTGGAGGGCCAGTCAGTGTTGATCGACGGAGCGTGCTGCTTTCCAACCATGTGGCAAATTGGAATGGCGCTCCATTGGTGGAACAAATCAGCCAGGCTTTTCAGCTGCCAACGGCTATGGATAACGATGGCAATGTGGCGGCGCTGGGTGAGTGGTGGTTTGGCGGTCACCGCCAGGTGGACAACCTGGCTTACATCCAGATCAGCACCGGGGTAGGAGGCGGGTTTGTGCTTGGTCGTCTGCCTTATCGCGGTTCAGGCCTGGCGGGTGAAATGGGTCACTATTTGGTGGCTGCGAATGGGCCGTTGTGTGCCTGCGGGCGGAAGGGCTGCTTGGAGGCTGTGTGTTCGGGTTGGGCAATTGCCCGAGATGGCCGGCTGGCGCTTGCTAAAGGAGCAGAAATCTGTCCCGGCCTGGCGCGTTTGTGCGGAAACCGGCCGGAGGCTATCACGGCGGCGCTGGTCTTCGAGGCCTGCCGAGCCGGCGATCCGGCCTGCCAGGCGATCATCCAGAATGCTTTCAAGAGCCTATCGGTAATGATTGCCAACCTGGTAACGTACATCGACCCTGCAGTAGTAGTAATTGGCGGGGGGTTGGTGCGTTCCAGGGATATCTTTGAGAAGTATTTTTTTCCAGAGATGCAGGAGATGATGCATCCGTTTTTTAAGGGTCGCTGTCGGGTGATGTTATCCGGGATGGATGGGGCAGAGCTGCTGATGGGAGCGGCATTGCTGACTCGGGAGTATTCTTAGATAAGAACCACCAAAGACCGCAGTGCAGAAGAACAGGGAAGGCGTGAGGAGTTGCTTTCTAAAATCAACGGCCAGCAGGTCGATTGAATTGCCACAAGGTGAGGTCAGGGGCTGGGCATGGCCAGATGTTGAATGAGCTGGATTTCGGCCATGGCAGGGTCGAGATCCTGGACGAGCAGCCAGTCTTCGACCAGTTCGGCGCTGGCGCCGGGCTGGATGGTGGTGAGGGGCGATAGAGACTCAAGTTCAAGACATTTATGATCGGCGTAAATTTCCAGGCTGCTGTTCTGATCGGGGTAGACCTGATTTTCAACAAAGGCACTTTTTTTTACAAAAGCCTGGTGGGGGCTGTTAAGATAGGCCAGCCAGCCAGCTGAGCGTGAGATGCCAATTTTTTGGGCGGTGGAATTCGAAGGGTCCTGCTGAAAAGTGACGTATTCGGTTGTGAAGCGCCAGCGTGGGTCAGCCAGGTCGGTGTAAGCCCACAGGTTGATGGATGTCTGGGCCTGCAAGTTGCCGTCGTGGACACCGCGCGGAGGCAGGGGCAGGATGGCACGCCCACCAGGCGCCATAACCGAAATAGCCCATAGGGCCGGGCGGATTTCAAACAGACCGTGGTTGCGGATGCGGTGTATGATGCGCACCTGGGTGCTGGTCGGGTCGAGTTGGATTTCCATTTCTTTTTGAAGCTGGGTTTGGGGCTCGATAGCCTGGCGAGCGAGCAGACCGGAATCTGAAACCTCGAGACTAACCGGGGTATTGTCGGGCAGGTAAGTGCGACGGATGTCTTCCGGGCCGTGCCAGAGGCGGTGTCCGCCGAAAGAATGCCATTTGGCCTGGTCGGGGTCGGCGCGCTGGGCAGGAAATTCGGCGAATTGATTTTTCCCATCCCGGTAGGCGTAGCGGATGATACGTGGGCCTAACTGGAAGGGTAGGACCAGTTCGACCAGATTATCGGCTATTTCCAGGCAGTGACCCCAGGCTGGGTGTTCAAATTCGCGTGTATTCAGCATGTTTGGCCGGCTCCTGTCAGGCGGCGGATTGTGGGGTGAGTCAGGCAGGGAAGTAGATATTTTTGGGCGTGGCTACTGCTTACTAACCTCGCTGAAGGCAGCGTCGAAAGCGCGGGTGGAAGGTTCAAAATTGAGCTTTTGGATAAAGTGCAGGGCGTCCAGAGCACCCCATTCCCTTTCCATACCACTGTCTTCCCATTCGATGGAGAGCGGGCCGGAATAATTGATCTGGTTGAGCTTGCGGATGACTTCGTCCCAGTGCACATCGCCGTGACCCGGGGAGACGAAATCCCAGCCGCGGTTGGGGTCGCCAAAAGGCAGATGGGATGCCAGGATGCTGCTCCTGCCGTTCAAGCGCAGCTTGACATCCTTGATGTGAACGTGGAAAATGCGCTCCTGGAATTCATCCAGGTAGACCAGAATATCCACAAACTGGTGCAGTAAGTGACTGGGGTCAAAATTGATCCCAAACGCCGGGTGGTTATGGACAGCAGCCAGGGCACGTTTGAAGGTTTGAATGTCATAGGCGATTTCGGTGGGATGGACTTCAAGCGCAAAACGCACGCCGCAGTTTTGAAAGGCATCCAAGATGGGAAGCCAACGCGTGGCAAAATCCTGGTAACCGGCATCGATGGACTGCTGGCTGGTGGGTGGGAAGAAGTAAAGTTTGGACCAGATACTGCTGCCGGTAAAACCGTTGACTGTTTTGACTCCCAACTTTTGGGCGGCCAGGGCGGTGCGTTTCATTTCTTCGGCTGCGCGCTGGCGGACACCTTCCGGGTCACCGTCCTGCCAGAGACGCGAGGGCAGGATGCTTTTATGACGTTCGTCAATCGGGTCACAGACACACTGACCGACCAGGTGGTTGCTGATGGAAAAACAGTGAAGATTGTATTTTTGGAGGATGTCTAACTTGTTCTGGATATAAGATGGGCTCTCCAGGGCTTTTTCGACATCGAAATGATCTCCGCCGCAGCTGAGCTCCAGGCCATCAAAGCCCCACAACTGCGCTTTTTGGGCAAGAGTTTCAAGCGGCAGGTCAATCCACTGGCTGGTGCATAAGGTGAGCGGTCTGGGCATGGTTTCCTCACTTGGTGGCATGCAGGCTTGCATGGCATTGGACGGAATAAGCCGGCAGGAAAAAAAATAAATTGGTTTGTAGACAAACCCGTCAGGCCGAAGCCTCAGCCAACAAACTCGGATTATCCATGACGCGGATGGAATCGTTCAGCCACTGGCGGGTTTCGCAGAAACGCTGGCGGATTTGCTGGCGGGTGGCAAGACCGGTGGTACCGATTTGCTGGATAATGAGCGAGGCGGTCAGGTTGCCGATGATAGCCGCCTCCAAAGTGCTGGCACCAACGCTAAGGGCCGCACCAGCGGCTGCCATGACACTATCCCCCGCGCCAACAATATCGGTCGGCCCACTGATGGGGATAGCCGGGATGATGAGAGAGCCAGCCTGGTCAGTGACCTGCATGCCCTGCTCGCCGAGAGTCAACAAGATGGGTTTGTTGTAATAGTGAAAGAGTTTGTAGCTCAGGCGGGTGAAGAACTCGGGGGTTGGTTGAGGGTGTGCGATCTCCAACATTTTGGAGGCTTCGTTGACGTTGAATTTAACAATGGAATTGCGAAATAAACTCATGTGGTCACGCGAATCGGCCATGAAGATTTTTTCGGGGTGGCGTGCAGCCAGGGCAGCAATTTCGGCGCGCATGGCATCCGTGACTACGCCACAATTGCGGTCGCGGGCCTGGTCAATCACCAGCACCACGTTGAGGCTGGCAGCAACGTCTCTAAGAGAGCGGATCAACTGGTTTTCATGGTCTAACGGCAGAGGCTGACGATTCTTGCTATCCAGACGGGACTGCTCAGTTTCAGAACCATTTTCGAGCAGCATAGGCTTGGTATAAGTTGGGGTGAAGCGGTCTTCAAAAATGGCGAAATGCTGCAGGTTGATTCCCTGGTTCAGCAGGCAGCGGCGCAGCTCAAAGCCATGGCCATCGTCGCCGCAAAAACCGATCGCGGTAACCGGGACTTCCATCGAACGCAGGATGTTGGTGACGGTTCCGGCCACGCCCGGGTTTTTTCGACAAGAAGTAACCTGAAAAGCCGGCAAGCCAGTCTCAAGTGAAATTTCAGTCAAACTTTTATCCAGCACCAGGTACTCGTCCAGGAAGAAATCGCCAACGACCGCGATGTTGGATTGCGGGAACAGCTCGAGCAGCTGGTCCAAACGTTCCAGGCTCAGATAAGCATCAGCCATGAAACTGCTCCAGATTTTCGAGAATGAGATGGTAAAGATTGGGGAAAGTGAGTTGATGCCTGCCGCGGATATAGTGGCTGGTACCGCCATCCTGCACGGTACGGACCAGGATGGTTTTATATGGGCGGAAATAGTAACGTGCGGAGCTCTTTTCCGCTTCCTGGTGAATATCATCCCCCAGATCAACCAGGTCAAAGACGGCGGTGGTGAACTCATTAATTTTTCGGCCGTGCTGATGGGCAACATTGCGGGACATGGCAAGGGCTTTCAGGTAGACTTCGGGGCCCATGACCTGGGTGCCGTAATTCAGAAAAACACCATGCTGCAGGGCGGTGATAGATTGGGTAAAAATCAGGAAATCGCGATAGGAAGTTTCGCCATAAGCAGCGCCGCTCATATTTGGATGTTCGTGCAGGATGTCTTGCCCGATGGAGACATGCACGGTGACGGGCACTTGCAACCGATAACCGGCAGCCAGGATGCTGGTCTGTCGGTGGAGAAAGTGCTGTTCCTCGATGGCCTTGCCAACCGCCTCGCCCAACCCCAGACCAGATTGAAAGGCCCGGGCAACAATGTCGTTAATTTCACTGGTTTCCTGCCAGAGGCCAAACTGACCATCCTTGATGTAATGGGCCACACTTTCGGTAGTGGCACCAATTTTGGCAAATTCATAATCATGGATGACGCCGGCGCCATTCAGGCCGATATGAGTGATGATTTTTCTCTGCATCAGATCGATGATGTAATTGGCGTTACCATCGCGGATGACATGTGCGCCCATCAGCATGATGACTGGTTTGCCAGCCAGGTGGGCTTTTGCAATGGCTGCCGCCACAGCTTCCAAATCCGGGGAATTAAAATCCGGAACGGGCGCATCCAACGGCCTGACAACCTGGAGGTCCAGATCGTTAATACGCTCTGCAAGGGCTTTAATCTGCAGCTGTGATCTGTCAAAGGCGGGAAAAGGCATGCGAAGAGCTCCTACTGACTGGTATCCAAAAAGTAATTAATCAAGGCCTCAGTCTCTTGAAAATCTGGGATGATCACATCCGCACCGGCTGCAATCAGGCGGTTGCGTTTCCATTCGTCGATCCCACTGCGTTCGGCTTCATTGGTAGCCAGACCAATCGCCACACCGGAAACCGACTTGGTGTTTTCAATTTCGACATAGCCATCGCCAAAACTGATAAGCTGGCTGCCACTGAGTTGATAGGCCTGGATAATTTTATCAATGACCATTTTCTTGCTAAAATCTTTGTAATTATCCTGGGCTCCAAAGATACCATCGAAATAGGGGGTCAGGCCCAGAAGCCCGGCTTCATAACGAACATATTTTTCGTCCGTGCCGGAGGCCAGCACGCACTTCACACCACTGGCATGCAACCGCCGGACAAACTCAAGGGCACCCGGCACTGCCTGAGATTCCGGCGAGATCTTTTTCTGCTCAAGATCTGAGATACGGTTCTGAATGCGGGTCATCAGGCGCTGGTGATATTCGTCTTTGTACTGGATAGGTTCAAGTGGAGTGCCGCCGCGCAAGGCAATTTCATCGGCCAGGCGGATCATCTGGTAGATGGTCTGTTTGCCGGTCAGTTCGGTAACAAAGGTGCGCACAAGCAGCGTAATTTCCTGTTCATCTTCATGATTGGGGGTTTGCAGGAGCAGTTCCACCATCATGGGCAGCATAATGTGCTGCCAGCCTTCGCGAATGAGAGAGAGTGTGCCATCGAAATCAAAAAGTGCGTATTTAAATTTCCCACATTCAAAGGGGCTGATTAATTCAAATTTGGCAGGCTGAGGATATGTCATGAAATGTCCAATTTTAAAAAAAGTTATATAATATTATAAGTCAATTATTTATTAACTGTAAGTAACAAACTTTTATGGGGTGCACTTTTAAAAGGATATTACTTATTTTATTTTTGTTTTTTTTGGATTATAATAATCAAATCAACTTATTAACTGTAAGTAATTAATCAAGGATGCGCTATGCAGCACCTGAGAACCATATCTGCAACCCAAATGCGGATAATTAACCAATCAGCGGTTCTGGAGCTACTGAGACGGGAAAACACGATTTCTCGATCCGATATCGGCAGGAAGTTGAAGATCAGCCTGCCGACAGTGATGCGTATTATTGATGATTTGCTCAAAAGCAACCTGGTTTTTGAATTGGATGAGAAGGAATATACAGGAGGACGCAAGAAGACGCTCTTACAATTCAACCAGAAAGACAATGTGGTGATCGGGATTGACCTGGGAGGCATGTCCATCTATGCAGCTCTGGCTGATATCGGTGGAAAAATTATTGCTGACCAAAAATTTTCGCTGGGAGATCTGGCGGATTCGGAATCGGAATTATTTATTTTATTATTTCGAATTATCAATGATTTTTTGGAGTTATCCAAACAGCAAGGGAAAAAAGTGCTGGGCGTCGGGGTCGGCGCCCCAGGGATCACCCGCCGAGAAGATGGTGTGGTGACCTGGGCACCTTCAACACGCTGGCGTGATTTCCCGTTGAAAAAGAAAATCCAAGATGAATTCCCCACCTTAACAATATTGGTTGATAACGATGCCAATTTGGCGGCGTTGGGTGAGCGCTGGTTTGGCGCTGGCAACAATTACCGTGATATTTTCTTCCTTTCGCTGGGTGCCGGCACTGGTGGGGCATTGATCCTGGATGGGATGTTGTACCGTGGCGCACATGCCGCGGCCGGAGAAATTGGCTCCAGCCTGCCGAGCAAGGAATACCTGGGCTTTGTCAAGCAGCGTTACGGCGCCTTAGAAATGTTCACATCCGGGAATGGTCTGCTGGCACAGGCACACAGGGCTCTTAAGGATCAACTTTCTGACCATGAATTACGTGCGCTCGACCTGGAGACAATCCAGAAAGCCTGCCAGGCAGGCGAGCCTTGGGCGACCAGCATTGTTGACCAAATGATTGATGCCGCCGCGGTAACGATCGTCAACGCAGCGTCCCTGATTGATCCTGAAATTGTGATCCTGTATGGCCAGTTAGTCGACACTTTTAATCAAGATAATTTTCTGGTGAGGGCACTGGAAGCGAAAGTTAAAGGCCTTGCACCGTTTGACCCTAAGATTTCGGCATCCTTGCTCGGGAAAAAGGCCGTCATCATGGGCATCATCACGGATGTACTTTACCTGACCAATAATTTTTTCACGGTGCACGAGTTGATCTAAACTTTCAAGCATCTGCAAACACGGATGTCATTCCTTTGCGGGCATGGTGCCTCAAAACAATGGCAGAAGTGCTTATAGCTTTTTTCTCCCGAAAAATTCAAAGAAAAGGAATGTTTTCATGCGAAAAATCACATTGTTAGGGACCGGTTTTATCGGAAATTTTTATACCACTGTCCTGCTGGGCATGCGCAGCAGGGACGAAATCAAGATGGTGTGTTCGGCCAGCATGGAAGAAGCCAAAAATTTTGCAGAGCGCTATGGGATTCCCCGCTGGACGGATAATATAGAGACAGCCGTCAATGACCCGGAAACTGACCTGGTTGTGGTGGGTTTACCCAATTACTTGCACAAGGAAGCAGTTCTGGCAGCTGCGAAAGCTGGAAAGGCGGTCATGTGTACCAAACCGCTGGGCCGCACCGCCGCAGAAGCCAAAGAAATGTTGACCGCAGTGGAAAAAGCCGGGGTCTTTGCTGGTTACCTGGAAGACCTGGTTTACACCCCAAAAACGCTGAAGGCCCTGGATAGTGTTCGGAACGGGGCGCTCGGTAGAATCTTGTGGACACGCTCACGCGAGACCCACCCCGGCCCGCACAGTGACTGGTTCCTGCGCAAGGAATTATCCGGTGGCGGCGCGATCGTCGATATGGGCTGTCACTGCATTGAAATTGGGCGCAACTTCATCGGCAAGGACGTCCGGCCGCTGGAAGTGATGGTCAAATACGCCAATGGAGCAATTGGACAATTTGAAGTTAGCTGGACCTTCCGCGGCGGCATGGATTTGCGTGATGAAGTCTCAGGAACGGAAGGCACAATCTGGATGAATCACTGGCTGCGGACAGGCATTGAAATTTTCACTTCTGCCGGCGAAAAAGGCTATGTGGCAGAAAAAGCTGAAACCAATGTAGGCTGGCTATTTCCGGTTGGGGACGAGGCCAGCGCGCTGGGCTACACTGACATGTTTGCAGATCAGCTCAATGCTTTGGATAAGGGTGTCCAGCCAATGGAGACTTTCTATGATGGCTATGTGGTCAACGCAATCATGGATGCCTGCTACAAATCATCCGAAACCAAAAAATGGGAACCGGTTGAATTAGAAATCTGGCGCGGATCTGAAGTTTCTGGTGACGGGCGAACCTTCACGGATTATGATGAAGAGTATTACCTGATCAAAGCTGAGAATATGCCAGACGGCAATACCAAGACCATTCTCAAAAACAAAAAAACCGGCGAGGTAATCCAGCAAGTCAGAAAAACGGTTAAGTAACCTGCATTTTGTCTTCGCCGGCCAATGCAGCAGCCTGAAACTTAACAATTTACTAACATCGATCCATCCTATTAGAAATTCTGGTATACAGTGAATCACCTAGGAACCTGTTCATAGGTTGCCCACTAATTGCTTATCTGACGGAACAACCCAAATCCACCAAGGTCAAAAGACCCTGGCTCCAGCAAAAGGAGGTTGTGAAACTGAAAATAATTCACCAGTACGACCCTGTGTGTTTCCAAACAGGCAATGTTTTTCCAATCATAATTTGAAATATCGGAGGAATGTGTCATGTTGAGAATTAGCTTACCCAAGAAACCAATCATGGTTTTGATGTCCATCATCATGTTGGTCTCCCTGATTTCGGCCTGCGCGCCCGCGGCCACCCCCGCTCCAGCTCCGGCTGAAGCCACCGCCGTCCCTGCAGTTGCCGAGCCCACCCAGGCACCGGCGGCCCCTGCTGCAACTGAAGCGCCGGCTGCTCCCGCTGCCAAGAAATTCACAATTGGTATTTCGAACCCATTCATCAGCAGCGAATACCGCACCCAGATGATCCAGGAACTGAAGGATACCAATGCCGAATATATGAAGGCTGGCATCACGAATGAACTGGTGATTGAAAGCGCCGACACAGATGTTGCCGGACAGATCCAGCAGCTCCAGAACCTGATGAGCAAGAAGGTTGATGCCATCCTGGTAAACCCGGGTGACGCTCAAGGCCTGAACGCCACCCTCGAAGAAGCCGTCAAGGCTGGCATCGTAGTCCTGTCGATTGACCAGGAACTGGATGTCAAGGGTGTATATAATGTCGGGCACAACCAAAAAGAATGGGCGATGACCTCTGCCAAGTGGCTGGCT
>JAPLGT010000312.1:0-20645 GCA_026390035.1 Chloroflexota bacterium | reverse complement strand
TCCTAGGGCGGTCGCGCCATCCAGATGGGTATTTCCAGCCGGATACCCGGCCAGCGGCTTAGAAAGGCTTATATCCACCCCACCCATTGCATCAATCAAAGCCAGCATACCATCCATGCGCAAAATAATATAATCATTTACAGGTACCCGAAAGTTTTGGCGAACTACTTCCAGCGTGGACACGCCACCGCTGCCCGGTTGCCCGGCCTCCGCAAAGAAATATGCCGTATTGATACGATTTTCGCCCAAACCTTCGATTGGAACCCATAGATCACGGGGAATGGAGAGCAGGCCGATATAAGGTCTAAACGGCAAAACAGTAGTGATGATGAACGTGTCAGTACGGCCCAATTCACCGCGCCCGAGCCCGCCGTCGATACCCAAGATTAAAACATTTGTGCGCACAGGAGCAAAAAAATACATCAACGTGACAAGAACACACAGGCCAAAAATGATCTGTGGAAATCGCCATCGATTTTTTGCTAGTTTTGGAACTCGAGTGATCCGGATCTGCTGGAATGAGTCCATCCCACGTGGATGGCCCATCGGCCTGGTAATAGCTGAATTGTCCGAAAGAATTTGAGCCGGACTCATTTGGAGGTAGATAAAAGTTTCCAGGCCCCTACCCAGGGTCTTCCCAGCCGGTGACCTGCTGGCACATCCACCTTGGATAGCTTCTGCGCCACCTGCGTCATCGTCATCGCTACCAAAGCCCAGTCGTCTGATAAAACAGCCATTTTCATCTTGTCCGCATACAGGCCAGCCCAAATCCATTCCATGCGAAACTTATCAGCCTTGACCCAATAGCCACGCTTTTCCCAGGCTGCCACAGAAACATCAATGCCAGCCGAAATCTGTGTTAAAGCAACTGAAATAAAGGCTGCCATATCCCTGGATTCAGCTCCAGTCTCGGTCTGTTTAGCCAGTTCTCGGATCGCTAATACAATACCTTTGCAAAGTTGTGTCCGCTCTTTCCCGGCGGATTCAGGATTGATAATTGTCATAGGCCGCCGATTATATCGTAATTTTGATGTCATAAACAACCGCCCATTAGAACCAATTCGAACAATAATATATTTTTTCTTCCTCTCGCAAAGTATGAGAAAAACTCAAAATAAATTCGCCAGTAGTACCAGCTACAACTTCCCATATAATTATCTGGTATCGTTTATGGTGTATAAACCTGATCAACCATAAAACGAATTAATAAAAACTTTATCTGGTAAATAATGGAGAAATCTTGAATAAATTATTGACAATCCTGATCCTGGCACTGTCATTGCTATTGCCATCCTGCACAAACTTTGCACCTGATATCCCCACGGTATCAAACACGCCCATTGTGCGGGCAATTTCCAGCACGGCCATTCCGAGTTTTACGCCTGCTATTGCAACAACAAAGCTAACAACTACACCCATCCCGACATCAACACCAATCCCAAACCCAATGAGTATCACATTCATGCGGGATGGGATTTATCCAGGAAGTGACATCCACATCGAAAAAGAACTCGATTCTGGGAGCAACTACAGGCGCTACTATGTCTATTATCTTTCTGAAGGTTTAAGAATTTACGCACTCCTGACAATTCCGAATGGGGTTGTACCGCATGGGGGCTTTCCTGCGATTGTCTTTAACCATGGGTACATCCCACCCAATGAATATCGTACTACTGAACGATATATAGCCTACGTTGACCGGTTGGCCCGTTCCGGATACGTCATTTTCCGGATTGATTATCGCGGGCACGATAAATCGGAAGGCCTGGCAAGTGGTGCCTATGGCAATCCAGGTTACACCATCGATGTTTTAAATGCCATCGCCTCCATCAAATCCTTTCCAGACGTAAACCCCGATAAAATTGGTATGTGGGGACATTCGATGGGTGGATTTTTGACTCTGCGGGCCATGGTGATTTCTAAAGATATCAAGGTAGGCGTAATCTGGGCAGGAGTCGTGGCTTCGTACCCGGAATTGATCTATAACTGGAAGCGGACTGGTTCTTTCACTCCATCTCCCAGTTCGAGCGGCTCAGGTTGGAGAAGTGGCTGGATTGATGAATATGGAACACCGGAACAAAACCCTGATTTCTGGGCATCAGTCTCAGCAAATAATTACATTAACGAACTATCCGGTCCAATTCAACTACATCACGGAACCGCTGATGAAGATGTACCGCTGGAATTCTCCATCAGGCTGGCAGAACAGATTCGCGCAGCAGGTGGTGAGACCGATTTATTCACCTACGACAAGGATAACCACAATATTGCTGCAAATTTCAACCTGGCCATGACCCGAACCATCCAATTCTATGATCACTACCTGAAATAAAACCAATCCAGACCATCCCGTCGGATCGAAACAAGTCCCAATAAAGCTTTTTTTTTAAAAATACTTTTAGCCTTTTCTCGTACAGTTTCGCAATTCGCGGCTTATTTGCTAAAATTACCGTATCAAAGTCATCAATTATCCAATTTTTTGAGAGTTGCCCAAAGTAGTGATTTACCAAAACCGTAACATAGCGTATAATTTCCCCGCTTAACCCGCAGCTCCGGGGACATGCTGGAATTGGCAGACAGGCATGACTTAGGATAGTAAGCCAGCGACAAAACGAATACCCGCCATATATCGTAATAATAAAAGCGCCCACCCGTACAGGTAGGGCGTTTTTCATTCGTCGCATAGGACAAATTAACCGAATCATGCACACCTACAAATGAAAGGATTATCCCAAAGACAGGCCCAAGCGGTCACATGGGGCGTCTGTAAGGTCTTGCGTCATGCCCAAATATCTTTCAGTCGTCACAATTGACGCATGCCCCAAAGACAGTTGAATTTGCTCAAGACTTGAACCGCCTTTACGGGCAAGTTTAGCAAATGTCCGCCGCAGGTCATGGGGAGCCGCATTTATACCCATAATTGCAAGGTAGGTTTTTACCGCATCATGGACTGCCTGGGGCGTCATACTGTCACCATCTACAAACCCGCCTTTGTGAATTGACCGAAACACTCGCCCGCCGGTTATGGTCGCCGCACTTGTCCAGGCATCCAAAGCCGCCTTTGCCCATGATGGCATAGGAACGGAGCGTACCCGGTTACCCTTGCCCACCA
Organism: Chloroflexota bacterium; assembly: GCA_026390035.1. Classification (GTDB taxonomy): domain Bacteria; phylum Chloroflexota; class Anaerolineae; order Anaerolineales; family Villigracilaceae; genus UBA5195. The sequence goes on along the minus strand of JAPLGT010000312.1, from coordinate 17,533 downwards.
GGTCAACAATCACCCATCGACCGTCACGCTGTTGGATGTGCTCATAATTCAGGGCTGCCACTTCGGAGCGTCTCAAACCAGCACCCAACATAACAGCCAATAAAGCACGGTCACGCAATCCTTTTAATTTGGTTGTATCAGTTGAATTAATCAGGGTTTGGGCGTCATCCTTTGAAAGCCAGTTCCCAGAGCGCACACCCTGAGACTTGACACCTTTTACCCGCTCAATTGCGCCGGCTGTGGCCGCATCCAGGTAACCGTTATCCGCTGCCTCAAGAGCCAGCCGCCGAATAGCTGATAATGCCAGGTTGACAGTCGCCGGGGCGTACCTGTCTTGAATTTCAGCCCTATACCGTTGTACAACCGCTTTATTTAAGGTTGGCTTTCCGCTTCCAATCCACCAGGCTGCAAAATCTGAAAGCGCCCGCGTGTAGTTCCTTTTACTGTTTGGTGATGTAAGGCCGTCTGTAACCATCTGAACAATCCCAGACAAAGGGTTGTCTTCCTTACGGGTAATTTGATATGTGTCATTCATGCTATCCACCTTCCTGCCTTTCCTATGGCTTTCTACAAGAGTTATTGTCATAAGTCATTATTTCCTTTTTCGATGGGCAATAATGCCCGGTTTCCATGCTTTCCCGCGCCTTTTATCCTTGCTCATCACACGGAATATTCAGGGCAGGTTATTCAATTGGTAAAGTTCTGGGTGATGGTTTCTCACCATTTCACCGCTGCCCACCACGACCGCGCCATGATGGGCAGAACGTGAAAGGGTCAGGGTTGTATTTTCTTTGCACATCTGGGGCAGGTCACAACCTTACCAGCGTAAGCACTCCAATCAGAACGCTTTCCCGGTTTCCTTCCACACAGCGCCGTGAGGGTGTGTTTTGGCAGGGCGTGGAATAACCGCCCGCCGTCCCGCTCTGCTCCGTTTGACCGGCTGCCCGTCAATCTGGTAATGTCGTAATCTTGCGTCATGTCGTCACCTTTTCCTTTCGTTCCTTGCGTTCCCGGTAAGCTGCCTGTTTACAGCCTGGGGAATGATAGCGGCTATGTAACGCGCCTTCATAGGTCACACCACAACGAGCACATACCCGCGTAATGGTTACTGATGGCCGTGCCCATTCCCGCCGAAAGGGACGGTTTGGGGTTTCACCGGCTCCAATTCGCGCAAAGGTCTCATTGCCTGGGTTGTCGGTTCTACTGTGGGCATTCTTCCGGTTCCCATATTTGCCAGGTAACGAGCCCTTGAATTCTGCATCCAATCAGCCGCAAGAGCCGGGGCAACCTGTGCTGCTAATTGCTCCGCGTTCTGTGAAATCTGTTTCAGCGTGGCATCTTCCACTTTTGCGAAAGCTTCTTCTTCGGCTTGTTCCCGCAGCTTTTCAGGGTCGGTAAGATGATGGGCGATAGTTGCGACAATGTTCATTGCAATAATCCCCGAAAGAGCCAACACAGCCGTTTGAAGTTCGTCAGGGTTTAGTGCCGCAGTCATCCCAGTCTTGCCAGTGTTGTAAAGTGTATCCAGGGTAAACATGGCAACCGCGCCCAAAGTATCCACCATCACCATGAGAATACTTATACCCCGCTGCCAACCGCCTCGACTCCCGTAAAGATAAGCCATTAACCATGACAATAGCCCACCATCAAGCGCAGCCAGGCCAAAATAGGCCAATATTTGACGGTCAGCGGGCAGGGTCATCATAATAAAATCCAGGGAACGGGTAGCAGAATATACAAGCAGAACCAACCCCAGAATAGTGACAATCAAAGCGCCAATTTTCTTATACATATTTTTTATCCTTTCACTTGCAAAACGATGAATTGACAAAGCCGGTCACACCTGCCCCGGTTCGGACTTGCGACCATGCGCCAGGCTGCAGGATGGTCAGCGGTTCGCCTTCAACCAACACAGAAAGCACCAAACACCCCAGGGAGCCACATGACCGCAAATTGACACGCCCATCCTGTAAACCGGTCACAATTGCACACTGTTGGGGCGTAGGGCTTGCTTTGGCCTGTTTTGTGGGCATCAAATCGGGCTCCTGGGTGACTGTAGCCATCGGAGCCGGTTCATCCGGTCTTGCCAGGGCTCCGACCACTCCGAAGATGAGCACCATCAGGGTAAACAGCATAAAAACAGTACAGCCTTTCTTCATTTTTCGTCCTTTTTGCGCTTCCGTGAAACATTTTTCCATGTTTCACATGGATTTTTCGGGGGTTTTGTCTCTTTTTCGCGCTATGCTTCTGCCTGTTTCAGCAACCTAGTTAGACCGTTAGTAGCTTGCAGATTTTGCCTTTCCCCAAGTTCAGTCAGGTCATCCAAGACCATGCCCAGGGCATGCAGAGTAATAAACTTATCCAGCACCCTTTTATACTTTTCGTCCGGGGCATTAGCTTCAAGATATTTCACACCTTGACCAAGTGCCTTGACTGTCATTGCTTTCAACTCTTTGTTTCTCATGTCGTTTATCCTTTTTTGAATATGCCTTCAGCCAGCGAGCCGCACCCGCTTTAGGGCTGTAAACGCTGAATCAACCTACTAAGGAATTGTAAGACTATCCTATCATTTTATCAAGTTTTTATAATATTATACATGCTTATTTTGTGATAAAATACTACTATATATACATTTTCAATTGATAGACTAGGCATGCATACGGGAGTAAAATATGTTTGTGACTGTGAATAATCGCTTCGGCACCCTATTGGCATCAAAACGCGCTTCAGAAAAGCGTAATATTCCCATAACTGAAGTGGCCAGGGTCACGGGAATAGCCCGAATAACCTTGCAAGGATGGGCGAATAACACCGTAACTCGATTTGACGCACCTGTGATTAACGCCCTTTGTCGTTACTTCAGCATTAAGCCTGGAGACTTGTTTGAATTTATTGACGACAACCCCCCACCCGTACCACAGCCATAAACAGACCACCTGCCCCACAATGCAAAGAGCCGCCCATTTGAGCGGCTCTTTCGGTTACTGTATTGACTTCTTACCTTGCATCCTGCAATCGGTTGATTATTACCCTTGCCAGTTCTGCACCCAGACCGCCGTAATACGTGCCGCAGGTTGGACAGAGTTCACCTTCCCGCAGCTGCACAACACCAGATTCGCCCTTGCCATGAGCCAGCCTCAACAATGTTCCAATTGCGGAAACGCTTCCAGTCTTTTGGCTCACGGCTATTTGAGCCAGGTTTTTTAATAATTCAGGTGCCGGGTTTTCATCCGTGTAACCCAATTCCTGTAATATCGCCAGGCTGCCCTCAGCCGCTTTATCTTCCTTGCTTCTTCGGTTCGCAACCATGCGCCGGGCTTCGTCAGAAGATATGAAATTTGAAATGATTTTCCCGGTTAGCGGGTCGCGTTCTGATATACGGTCAAAGTCACCCATGCTATTATCGCCCTTGTTGGATATGGTGTTCAATATCGCGCAGGGCATGACGTTTGGCAATCAACGCTTTCCGGTCGGCCTCAGTCACGTTTGTGGAATTTACCAGCCGGTCAGCAAGTTCTGTATATTCCATCCTCGCCGCTTCGAAGTGAGTATCTACACCACTGGCCGCCCGATTATTCTTTCTTTCCAGGTTATAAACTCGCGTCTGTTGGGCTTGAATATCCTTACGCAAGGAAATCATTTTTTCCCGTACACCGTCCGGCTGCATCCGCCACGATGGGGTTTTCTGCAGATTATCATAATCCGCCTGCAGGTCGTAAAGTGCTACGCGTTGGGCTTCGAGTGCAAGGTCAGGCGCCGCGTCAATTGCATCTTGAAGCTTTTTTGCTTTCAAGCTCTTATCCATCGCCCGCGCCGTTTCCATGATTTCTTCTACTTCGGACTGGCTGCCGGGTTTGTTTTTCTCAATTGCAGAGATAAGCATAGCGCGGGTTCCGGGTTCAAAGTTTGCCGCCTCTTCTACTGCGGCTTCTGTATTTTCGGTAAACATTTTATTGCTCCTTTTGGTAATGCTAGGTGTTCAAAACTGGATAAATTTTTGTGTCGCGGAAGGCTAAACAATCAAACAAAAGATAAATCAACCACTCCGACGTACCAACCTGCAGGGGTCGCGCTTCCCTTCTGCTGTGTTTCGCGCCCATCCTGCCGGGCTTATCAGGTCGCGGGGTTGCTGTGGGCGTAACATCAGGTCATGTCACCACCTCCCCATTCGCAGCCGGGTTTGTTACGGTCTTATTCGTAACACGCCCCGCTGCCAATTCCCGTTTATGCTCCCGTCGTTCTTTTGTATGACGTTCCTTCTGCTTTTTTCCTATGCCAGCCGTACCCATAATCAGGGAAAGCTTGTCCAGGTCAGCAGGAAGGGCGTACCAGGTAGCGCCGTCATCACTGGTAACCATCGGGAGCACCTCACCCGTGTAAGTATCTACCATGCCAGCCATGCGCGATAATGCCCGGATGATGGTCCTGGTATGCGTCCCGGACATCTCTGCCAATTCCTTAATTGTTGCGGGCTTTTCTTGAAGCACCTGCCAAACCTGCCCCGCACGTTTACCGAGGCCGCCTTGCCTGAAAAGGTCGTGATTCGTGGACAAACTTACACACTTCCTCACAAGGGAAGTACTTAGGGAGTGTGTAACTTTGTCCAACGTCAGACGGTAAACATTTGCGCTTTCAACGGTTGACACTATTTCAATGTCAAGCAGTTTGCCATTACAAAGCCGATGGGTAGCGGTTGCGGCAGTTTTAGCACTTACAGCAGCACGGTCTGCGAGGTCTCTACAAGCTGCTGCCCAATTCAGACGCCCCGCCCTGTATGCTATTGCCAGATGAGCCAGGAACACCAAACGGTCAACCGCTCCGGTTCTTCCTGCCCATGCGGTAGACTCTGCCCATGTAATCGCCGCTGTGATGGTCTGGCGGACTTTGCTTTCATGGGTGGCTGCCCATTGAGCCGCTTTGGTGTAGGAATGATTGAGCCAGCGTTCCGCGTTCTTCGGGTTCTGGGTTCGCATCTCAGCATACTTTCCCGCGCATGGGTAGCGGTTGAATAGGTCCAGGACTTCAGCAAACGAATAACCCGCGTTTATCAGGCTTGCAATCAGACTTTGTTCGGATTCGCTTCCAGATTTGAAGCTTTCGGTATTCTTGCCATGCAGGAGAGCCATTGCCCGCCTGGGGATGGTCATACGGGGCAGGGCTGGGGTTGTATCCTGGTTACCGAGGAAAGGCCGAATGTCCGATAAATCCAGTGTTGGAAAGGGGCGGGCAAAGTCGCCACTAATCAGGGTGTAGGCTCCGCTGCCCGTAATCACCGAAGGGGGAGCCACTACATAGGCGCCAGGACCATAACGGAATTCACCCGCTCCGAATGATGGGGCAAGGGTTCTATATTGGCCTGGTAGGTCGCTGGTCAAGGTGGTGTAGATATGCCGGCCAACACCGGAGGCCGTTTGTACCAGGGGATAAGCGCCAGCTTGAAAGCCCAATCCCGCCAGGTAGTGGCTGACATTCACAAAGGTTTCAGGGGCGTTCTTGTCATCACAATCAATAATGGCCGCGTTCCGTTCCCCACCCGCACGAATACCAATATTCGCGCCTTCTTGGGGGTTCTGCCACATTCGCCAGGGTTCCCGTCGCCCCCATCCCGGTATTGTTGCTTCCTTGCTGCCTGGGGGAATAGGGATAGTATCAAGTCCTAATTCATCGTAATATTTCACGGTTTCAAGGGTCAGCATGGGGAGCCGCCTATAATAACCTTGCTTGTACAGCTTCCGGGGCAGGTTTCGCCGCCTTTATTGGCATGCTTGCGGGCGGTTCGCCGTTCTTTGTCCATTCCCGCAGGGCAAGCCCGATTTGTTCGCCATACCCATAATTTTTATAAATGGGCCTCTGCCATATCAGGGAAATAGCCGCTGTATAAATGTTTCCTGTGTCCCGGTCGGTTACATTTTCCAGGGTAGCGCCCAATAATTCAGCATCCTTGAGCGCGTCAATGTCATTCATGATGGCCGGGGGTTGTTTCAATAGTCCCGTTGAAAAGGAAATCCTTTTATAGAATGTACCGCCGTCCACATAGCCGATAATCCGCGTCCCGCTGTAGATGGGGGTTCCGTTTTTGCTTGTTCTCTTTTGGGTTTTTGGGGTTATACTTCGCACTGTCGTTTGTCCTTTGCAAAACCGCTTACCTTCGTCCGGGGCGGTTTTGCGATTTAATTACATCCCTGCAGCCTGAAGCAGCTGCAAGGGTTGGGGGTATGGTTCGGTTGGTTGTTCCTGGGGGAGCATCCCGCGCCGGGTTAGTTCGTCACGGATAATCACAGCTGCCTGTTGACGAATGTCCCGGTATTCATGCCTTGCCAACCTGGACAAAGCAAGCGCGTCTTTCTCATCAAGCATTATTGGAATTCTTGTCATCATTCAGGCTCCAATCTTGGAAACAAAAATCAGGATGTGCCTTTTTAGGTCACATCCTGATTATCTGAATTGAAGGTACTGATAAGGATTTACGAGGTATGGTTTAGGTACCAATCTTCGGAATAAAACGCCCTGTTTTTTCGTCTCTTCCTATAACTCCCCAGCTACAGGCATCTCTCAGGGCATTTTTAAATTGACTCACCGAAACCCATGTCACTTGATTTTCTGAAAGGAATTCTTCCTTAGTATATGCTTTTGGCATATATCCACGATTTACATATTTGATACAAAGCGCGTCGAGTTCTCTTTTTCGCTTTGGGATTTGGTCAAGTTCTACTGGCTCTTGCGGCTTATCAACCTGCCAATTGGACCCGAAATCAGAACTCAAAGATAACAGAATAGATTGTGCCAGGTCTTTATATTCGGGGCTGAAACCGACTTCTACAATTGACCGGCTATTTGGGTTGTGGGTATCGTTTTCCGGGTCACCAGTTACCCGCTGAACGCTAAAAACTATCATTATTTTTTCAGAAAAATTCACTGTTTCGGGCCCGCCAACACCTTTCAGAAGATAAATTGTGTCTCCAAACCACCAAAACTTATACTTTCTGGTTTTTTGGCCAATCCATGAGCATATATCAAAAATGCTTCCAGCAATTGGCATTTGAAAAAACTCAAGCTTATTCTTGCTAGAAAAAGGAAAGTAGTATTTTTCGTCCATGCTTTCGGCTCCCTTTTGTTATCCACCTGGGAGCGTGTATAATTCACGTACCAGGCCGCTTCTTTCGGCAGGGTCATCTCTCTGGGTGTGCTATCACCGCAGAGAGTTTTTTATTGATAGCGTGATTCTACCATCAAAACAGAACGCATGTTTTATATCACCCTGTCCACAGGACTGCCTTTATCATGAGCCGTCTTTGAGTCATCCGTAACAAGCGCCAGGTAACGCAGCAGAGTACTTAAATCAGAATGACCCATCAGTTTTTGAAGGTTGTAAATATCCACACCTGCCCGGAGCATGTTCACCGCAAAAGCCCGCCTGAAATCATGAGGGGATGGTACTGTAATACCCGCAGTTTTTGCCCGTCGTTCAAGAATTGCTTGAAGGCTGCCCACTGCCAGCGGCTCACCGTGAATTGACACCCATAGCGACCGGGTTTCATCGGAGCGCCGTTTGAGATAAGCCCGCAGCGCCTTACGGGTCTTTTTTCCAATAAATACCATCCTGAACTTGCCGCCTTTTCCCTTGCGGATTATCACGGCTCCGCTGATGTGGTCAATATCTTCCAGTGTCAGGGCAATAAATTCACGCGCCCGCGCTCCTGTGTCAAGAAGGCAGAGAATTACCGCACGGTCACGGTAACCGGTAAAGTCATCCCCGCAGGTTTCAAGGATAGCCTTCACATCCATCAACGAAACGGGTTCAATCGGAGCCAGATTCACCCTGGGGGCCTTTACCTTTTTTGTGGGCGCTTCCGGATTTTTTCAAGCCATTCCAGGTAATCACGCAAAAGCACCGGGTCTATCTGGGTAACTTCGCTCACATCCTTTTCAGCACAAAATTTATCAAAGAAATTCAGTTCCCGTTGATAAAAAAGATAGGTAAAGTCAGACAGGCCGCGTGTTTTTACATCCCGCAAAAAGGCTGTTATCCATGTATCCAGTTTGAACCATTTAAGACGAATCATGCACACCTCGGGCATTTTTTCAGGCATGTTAAAGAATCCCATTTTGAGCAAGGCCAGAAACAGGCTCAAAACTTGCGAATTGGCATAATTGGCATATCGCCATATATTGGGGGAACAATGTAATATATTTACTAACATCCCATATCTAGTGATTTACCAAAACCGTAACATAGCGTATAATTTCCCCGCTTAACCCGCAGCTCCGGGGACATGCTGGAATTGGCAGACAGGCATGACTTAGGATCATGTGCCGCGAGGCGTGAGGGTTCAAGTCCCTCTGTCCCCACTCACGCTGACATATTTTAAGGAAGGATTACCAAGTTGAAAATTGAAACCCACCCACGCGATGATCACCAAGTCACAATGATCGTCGAGCTAGAAGCCGAAAAACTGGAAGGCGCCCGCCGTCGCGCAGCGCGCCGGATAGCAGAGAAAGTTAAAATCTCTGGGTTCCGTCCTGGCAAAGCTCCGTTTGATGTTGTTCGCCGCCTTTATGGGGATGCAGCCATCAATGAGGAAGCAGTTGAAATCCTGGTTGATGAAGTTTATCCAGAAGCATTAAAGGAAGCCAAGATTGACCCGGCTGCTGCTGGTCAACTGGAAAACATCGAAAGTCTCGAACCGCCAAAATTTATTTTCACAGTACCGCTCAAGCCCAGTGTCGAGCTTGGCGATTATCAGGCTGTCCGACTCGCTTATGAATTTTCAGCACCCAGCGATGAAAAATTGGAAGAAGAGATCACAAATCTTCGCCGCATGTATGCCAAAACTGAAAGTGTAGACCGCACGGTTCAGGATGGTGATTATGTCTTGCTGGATGTGGTCGGTCGCAAAGCAAAAGCCGCGGATGACGAAGTAGCGTTGATCGAACGCAATGGTTTTGCTCTCGTTGCCCGCACTGAAGAAAAAGAAACTGAGTGGCCCTTTGTTGGATTTGCTTCCAAGTTAATCGGGATCAATCCGGGTGAAAGCAAGGAGTTCTCTCACAAGTACCCCAAAGACTTTTCAGAAGAATCGCTTGCCGGGCAGAACGTCAAATTCAAAATCACCATCAAGACGGTCCGCAGTGTCACCATGCCGGAACTGAATGATGATTTTGCCAAGATGGTTGGTATCGGCCAAACAGTCGATGAATTACATCAGCGCATGCGTGAAAACATCGAAACCGAAGCGCGTAACACATACGAAGATGAATATTTCGAAAAAGTCTTTGATTTGATCAAGGCTGGTGCGACCATTAAATACCCGCCCCAGGTTCTTGACCATGAGATCGAACATGTGCTCGAGGATGTGGAACGCCGTCTGAAAAGCCAGGGCGTTGAGAACATGGAAGCCTACTTCAAGATGATCGATTCAAACAGAGAGAAATTCATCGAAGAACAGGCTCGCCCAACATCCGTCAAACGCCTTGAACGTGGCTTGGTTATGGACGAACTGGCTCGCGCTGAAAAAATTGAAATTGACAACGAATCTCTTGAAGCAGAATTCAACAATGCTTGGGCTACCCTGGCCACATCCGACGAAGATTTTGCAAAACGAACCAAGAACGGCACCAAGGCCTCTCGAGAAATCGTGGATGCCGTGGCAATGGACTCAGCCAACCGCTTGCTGACCCGCCGCGTACTGGACCGCGTTAAAGAGATTGCCGCCAGTACCGGAGAACCGGAACCAGTTGCAAAACCGGCACCGAAAAAATCAAAAAAAGCTGCCGCTCCCGCTCCAGAAGCTGCCCCCGAGGCTTCAAGCGATACTCCAGTTGAGGTTGAACCTGCTCAGATTGCTGCAGATGTGACCCCGAAGAAGAGAACGACCAAAAAGAAAACCGAATAACTAAAATGGGACAGGCCAATAACCTGTCCCATTTTTTTTGCCACATCGAACAAAGAATTCACAATACATTCCACCGGCTTTGCTATATTTTTACATGCGTAACCAGGTATTCCAGGTAACGAGACTTCACAAGCTGGCATGCCATGACCTGCTTTACGGGGGGAAGACGTAAGATAACTCCAAAAACCGCCGCCAGAGCGCGGTGATTCCACAAAACACGGTTATCAAATATTAGATTTTGCAAATCCCCACGCTCGATTGCCATCATAACACTGCGATGAACAGAATTTAAGGGTGTGATCACGCGCTGTGACCTTGAAGATAGGCTCAGTCCATTTCGCGTACATGTTCTTACACAAACACCACAACCCAGGCAAATTTCAGCATTCAATTTTGCTTTCTTCATTTTAGAGTTATGTGGATCATTTTGAGAAACCAGGCTCATCGCTTCTACCGGACAGACGTTGACACATTTACCACAACCATTGCAAGATCCATCATCCACAACTGGCAAAAAATTCGATGTCTGTACAGGATGCAATAACCCAAACTTTCGCGCCGCGATCATCGCCTCACAACAACATCCACAACAATTACAGATAAAGTTGACATTTTCGCGAACATTCTCGCCAAATTGAATCAAGTTCTGATCATAAGCTTGTTGAAGTAAATCCATGCCTTCGCTTGCATCAATCAACCGCGCATACCCATGACGAGTAAGGGCCTGCGCTGAACTATTAAAAGTCATGCATATATCCAATGGCGCAGCACAGTTTTTTTCAACATGCATCATCTTATGGCGGCAATAACAAACCCCAATTCCCCGATGAGTAGCTGAACGAATGACCTCACTCGCACGGTCGAAATCCAAAACATGGAGTGCATTATCCATAGTAAGCACAGGCTCATGCACAAATACCCGTCCAAGTTGCGTTTCGCCATTTCCAAATAATTCCTTTATAAAATCTTCTTCAACGTTCATGTATTGATAAAAAAGCTCACCCAATAGCTTCTGGTCAATATCTCCCCTCATTCGCATCAATGAAAATTCAAAAAAACCGGCCATTGGCGGTGGAAGCGTATAAGTGATCTCGCCTTCCCACTCGACATCAACCAGAATCGCGCGACCTGCCAATTCGTCAAGAACTTTTCGGGTTTCCGTAATAGATAATTGCCAGATCCTGCTCGCCGATTCTGCGCGAAATGGTTTAATCGGCAGCATTGCCACAAGCTGGGCTTCACGCTCGCTGAAAAGTATATTTAATATTTTATACAAAGATTCAGATGGTGGCGCACCTTGAGGAAAACGATTCAACCGATCAACCAACTCAGTGTACCCGGATTTCAATGATTGATGCGACATAGCACACACTCCTGGCAAAGAATCTTATTGGAATCAATATACAGAATATTCAGCCGCGATGCAACATGCATACATCACCTTTGTATATGATTAAAATAATATTTTTTAACCGCATTTTTTTTGCCCCTCGGCAAGGTGCAACTGGAAATTTATCGAGGCAACCATCCTTCATATCTCTTCGGAAGATGCATTCCCAGGTAGAAACCTATTTATTAAATCTGAAGTACAGGGCATGCAGAGTGCAACTCCCACCTTAAAACGAATTTATCCGCTTCCGAATCGGATTTCACTTTTAGTCTGCAACCGTGGTTCTCGATTTGATTCCACCAGAAACCAGATCATAAGCCATGCTTCATGCTCAGCACATAGACGATGCCGGATTCATCCCGAATAAATATTTGGATCAAACCAGGCTTGGTATATTCATTAAACGCCCCATAACATTTGAACAATTGCTGGTAGCACTTCGCCTGACTTACCAGCCAAAATATAATCCACTTTGTGAGTTTGCGGCGTGGAATCAATGTTCAGCTGCACAACCACAGCATTCCTGTTTTTTGCTGCGGCAGCCAACGATGCAGCCGGCTGGACTATTCCAGAAGTCCCAATTGAAAAAAATACCCCACAACTACGAGCTGCGGTAACTGCCATTTCAAGCGCCTGTCTCGGTAAAGATTCTCCAAACCAGACTACATTTGGTCGTAATAAACCACCGCAGGATGGACATTCAGGCACCCCATCCTGGATTTCATTCCATTGGCTGGTTATCTTCTCGCACCTGGAACATCTAACTTCACGAATATTCCCGTGCAATTCAATGACATCGAGACTCCCGGCAGTTTGATGTAAGCCATCTACATTTTGGGTAATGAGGGTAAAAAATGGAAATCTTCGAGCCATTTCTGCAAGCGCATAATGTCCTGGATTTGGAGCAACTTCTTTGATTTTTTCCCGCCGCATTGCGTACCAATCCCAAACTAACTTCGGGTTATTCGCAAAGGCTTCTGGCGTCGCCAAATCTTCGGGACGGTATTGTGCCCACAAACCAGCCTGCGCATCGCGAAATGTCCGCAAACCAGATTCTTGAGACACGCCTGCCCCAGTTAAAACGGCGACCCGTTCCGATGCTCTCAAAATATTGACCAACTCATCTGGAATGATTGCCATAAAACTCCTTTATGATATTCTAGGAATTAAAAACCATCCGGGAAATTTGGGGCTTCGGTGCGATCCGGGTTTTTTAATCAACCACACATCAGCACACCCAGTTGCTCAATATAATTTATTAAAAACACCAATCAGTAGCGATCATAAGAGGAGTGAACTTTCAGCATTCATATGATGCCGCATTTAACCTTCCAAAAATCTCAGTAGACGGTCAAGTGTGGACTAGAAACGTATTTTTTAGCGAGTTCCAGGAAAAACGGCTAGAACTTGATTCAAACTATTCGGTAAACCGCGAATCGGATTCTTCGTCATCTGTCTGACTCTCACGTAAAATGCGCCGGCTTAAAAATACCAGGAAAATTACAAACACAATTGTGGCCGCCAAAACCAAGTATTCGACCCCTTGTTCAATCCGCCGAATAGCCTCGGTAGCGTAAAAACCGATCAGAACCAGGGCACCTGTCCAGATTATTTCCCCTCCAAATACGGCTGGAAACCATCGCCGCCAGGGCACTTTTACCAACCCTGCAGCAATAAGGGATGGAATCATCAGGCTCATTGATAGCTTAGCAAAAAATAAAACCTTGACTGCATGTTTACGAATATTATTTTGCAATCGTTCCATGTGTCCACGATCAAGCCCCAGGCGCTGTCCAAAATGAAAAATCCACTCAAGTTTTCCTATATACCCAAGAAAGTACCAGAGCGTATCAGCGGTCAGATTACCGAGAGAAGCCGCCAGAAAGACTGGCACAGGTCGCATAGCGCCTGCAGAAGCGGCTGCAGCTCCAAGTAGGGTCGCAAAAGGACCTTCGACTGCCACAAACACAGCCAGTACTAAATATGACCAAGATCCCCATTCTGAAATTTGGCCATTCGTCCAAAGCGCATTTACATTCTTTAGTGGTTCAAGCCAGGCATTCACAAGGATATATTTCCTCTTTTTCCCTCTTCACTGTCAAGGCAAAAAAGGTCCTACCAAGGATTAGAGACTCTGTTTCGCCCAGAAAATTTGAGAACAACTCGCGACGATTGGGCAATAACCCAAGAGTTTTAAAAAATAAAAAAACTTTGGGGCAACGCTGAAATTGCATCCGACATTCACCTTGTGCTTTCAGCATCAACTTGTGGTCATTGTCCATCCAAACCTGGTGGACGGTAATCCAAGGATTGATGCCGGAAATAAGTGTTGTATAACTCAGCATAGTGACCACTCTGTGCTAACAGTCCTTCATGGTTACCCTGTTCAATGATCGCACCTTCGCGCATTACAACAATCCTGTCGGCAGCCTTGACCGTCGATAAACGATGCGCAATCAGAATACTGGTGGAATTTGCCAGAATGAGGTTTAACGCCTGCTGGATTTGCCATTCGGTAAACGGATCAATACTTGCGGTGGCCTCATCCAAAATAAAAATGGCAGGTTTCTGAACAAGTACCCGCATGAGCGCCACGAGTTGTCTCTGGCCCATCGAAAGCCTCGCACCTCGCTCGCCTACTTCCGTCTCAAGACCATTTGGAAGAGTTTCCAACCATTCGCCATCGCCAATCTTCGAGGCCATTGCTCTAATATCAGCTTCCAGTGCTTCAGGTACTGCGTACCTGATATTATCTGCAACAGTCCCAGAAAACAGAAATGGTGCTTGTGAGACAATCCCTAACTTGCGCCGGTACTGGGTCAGGTCCAGGGTACGAATATCCTGGCCATCAATCGATAGCTCGCCATCCTGAAATTCGTAAAACCGGGCAATTAGCTTGGCAATCGATGATTTTCCCGCACCGGTATGTCCAACAAGGGCCAAATTCTCCCCAGGGCGAATGTGCAAGCTAAATTCGCGCAGAATAGGCTCATTATCCTTGTAACGGAAATTCAAACGCTCAAACTTGATTTCCCCTTTGAGTACAGGCACATCCCTTTTGACCAGTTGTACCACATTGGGATCAGCATCAATCAGCGCAAAAGCGCGTTCGGCTGCCGATAGCCCGCTTTGAATTTGCGCCCAAAACGATGTTAGATTTAAGATTGGAAACATGAAATAATCGAGTGAATTGATAAACAAATACCAAGCACCAACTGTCACAATTCCCAATGCCGCACTCCACCCACCCGCATATACAAGTATTCCGACAAAAATACCACTGGTGGCATTCAATACAGGGAAAACCAAAGAGAGCACAAATCCACGCCGCACATTCACCTTGTAGGCCTGCTTGTTGGCAGAGTCAAAGCTCTCAAAAATACTATGTTCCTGCCGGAAGTTCTTGGCAACTGCGATCCCACTGACAGTTTCCTTAATGGTTGCATTAACATCCGCCATGGCCTGCATTCCATGTTTTGTAACGATACGCGCCAGGTTCCGGAAACCCATCGCAATGGCGAATACCACCGGCATGAAAGCCAGCATAACCAGGAACAAACGCCATTCGGTGCTTACCAGAACGAAACCCAGGATAAATGTCTGAACAAGTTGAGAAGCAACATCAGTAACAATGACTACAAGCTGGCCAAAATCATTCGTATCGCTTGTGATCCGGCTGACAATTCGGCCAGATGAAAACTGATCGTAGAATGAAAGATCATGATCAGCCGCTGCTGCGAAGGCCTTTGTACGCAGACCGAGTACTACATCACCCACTGCCCGAACTGTCAGGCTGCGCCTCAACCAGTTCAGACCCCAGTTTAAAAAGGCAATTACCGTCATGACTATGCCTACCAGGCCAATCGCTTGCGGAGTGGGCTGACTCTTGAGTAAATCCATGATGCGGCTCACAATTACCGGCAGAGCGGCACCCAGAGCAGCCATAATACCCACCAGACCCACAATGGCGGTCATACGGCTCTTTTGGGTTGAAAAATAACTAACCATTCGCCGTACCAAGTCGCGGTCAGTATATTGTCGATCGTATTTTTCGTTATTTAATCCAGCAAAGAAACCCATTGATTGTTATCCGCTTATCTAATAAAGAGAAAATTATATATCCTGACATAGGGCGGTCGATGTAATTTTATTGACCAACCAAAATCTACGTAAATCAGATCCCAAGTGGAGCGAAAATTGCTTACTCACGAAAGATACGACCATAGGCATCGGATGTTTTCATTAATTCATCGTGAGTACCCATGGCAGCCACCCTGCCTTTGCGGATCACAATTATCAAGTCAGCCCAGCGGATCTGGCTCAGTCGATGGGTGATGAGCAATGTGGTCCGCCCTTTAGCTGCGGCAGAGATAGCATGCTGAATCTTATCTTCTGTGGCGGAATCAATCGCACTCGTTGAATCATCCAGTATGAGAATACGGGGATCAGTCAGAAAAGCCCGCGCTAATGCCAGTCGTTGGCGCTGACCACCTGAGAGGGTCACACCACGTTCGCCAATGACTGTTGCATATCCGCTTTCGAATGTCTGAATAAAATCGTGCGCCTGTGCAGCAATTGCGGCTGCTTCAACAATTTCCTGAGTCACGCCGGGTTTTCCAAAAGCAATATTATCGCTAATGGAACGCGAAAACAGGAAAATATCCTGTTCAATGGTCGAAATTTGCGAACGCAGTGAAGCCAGATTCCAATCTCTGACATCTATTCCATCCACCAGGACTTTTCCACCCTGAAGATCATAGGTACGGTTTACCAACCTGACCAATGATGTTTTTCCAGAACCTGTTTGTCCTACAATGGCAACAGTTTGCCCGGACTTGACTTTGAAAGAAACCTTATCAAGGATAGGATCGCCCGAATCTGGATAGGAAAAAGTCACATCTTGAAACTCAATTTCGCCTTTCATTTCGCCGCTATAGCCTGTGGCATTTTGGTCAAGGTCATTTTCGCGGTTCATCAATTCCAGGATGCGGCGCGCACCAGATAACCCCATAGAAACCTGGGTATAAGCCCATGTAGAGGTAAACGTGGGAAAATCAAGCATTCGCAGTAGACCAAAATAACCAATCACCTGCCCGGTGTTCAAGAGCCCCTGGCGAAACAAAAACAAAGCGTGTGTCAACCCGGCAGCGATTGCAATTCCATATAACAAGAAGGCAATAAACCTGGCTTCTGTATCACCCTGGCGAATGAAGGCATCCCGAACTCTTTTCGCGTTCAGGACAAAACGCTCCACTTCGGAATTTTCCTGGGCTGCACCCTTCACTGTTTCCACCCCGTCAAGTGACTCAGAAAGATGCGAATTCATGTCGCCGAATGATGCGCGTACCTCATCGGAGATGGGCTCCAGATTTTTCAGATAGCGAGCCAACGCTAAAAAATAAACGATGGCAAATAACAGCGGTGTGATCATCAAGCTGGGATGGTAAGTAGGCGCTGCAACTATCGGCATCACCAAGAAAAAAGCCGAACCGATAACAAGGTTAATACCAGGGCTAAACATCAAGTTAACTTCACGAACATCATTTGTGGCGCGCGCCATTGTATCGCCAACCGGTTGCAGGTTATGGAACGTCATACTTTTTCCAAGCAGGGATATATACATCTCGTCCCGGATTTCACGTTCGAGCCGCTGCCCAAGCAGTTCTGCGCCAAAGTTACGCCCAAGCTGCAAAATACCACGAAAAATTTGAGTACCACCGATGATAAGAGCCAAAGGCAGCAGTACACTCGTATCCGGTTTCGCCTTCAACATAGCATTGAATGCGTCACCAACCAATAAAGGCACTGCTGCAGCAAGGGCTGCATTACCAAAAGCCCCAACGATAAGTACAATAATGATGCCCCAATGCTGCGTAGCATGCGATGTAATCCAACGAACAGCATTTGTTCGGTTAAAAGCTGGGCGGTTAATAGTGAATTCGGCCGGTGAAGATAAACTTGTCATGTTTTTCCTAATATAATTTTATGCGTAAGAAGTGATTGTACCCCGGTTTTTTTAATTATCCACAAAAAAATCCGGCGCACCACCCAGGCAGCACGCCGGCCGAAAGAACTCACATTTAATAATTTACTTCAGTCAAGCAAATCCAAGCTTAGGAATGGCTAAAAAATAACTTACCTGTTTGCCGATGAAAGGATTTATCCTCAGGAAAAAGAGCCAGAGGATACTGCGGTGGAAGCTCCATATTCAGAAACAATAACCGAAAACATGAAGTTCATCTTTTCTCAA
>JAPLGT010000012.1:0-29379 GCA_026390035.1 Chloroflexota bacterium | reverse complement strand
GAAGGGTTTTGCCTGAAAGGCCTCACCATCCGGTGGTTTACAAGGGCAAAATAGAGACCTGAACGGCTCGTTTTAAGTTGTCAAGGTGCTGTACCACCATTAACGGCTGTTGATGGTTTATTGGCTTTGTCAAAAGTCCAATCTTTTGTTAGCCCATATTGTTTATGAAAATCCCCAACTGCGGGGCGTACCACCAGCAAGAGCCACAAGCGATTGCAACACACTCCACCTGCAACCCTGGTCCATCATCCAGGTTTTGTCAGGGTGAAGTAAATATTAAATAGAGCGTGTTGCCAACCAGGGTTCTATGGAAGTTTGCAATTGTGTGACCAGAGTTTGTACGTTTGGTTCTTGAAAGATGTTTTTATGATCTTCCGGGATGACGTGATCAATAATCGGCCCGCTGATGCGTGGGTTATCGCCTGAAACTGGCACTCCATGAGTAATACGATCAACCAATCCAGCTTGTGAGATAATGCTAAATTTTATTGGTTCCCTGCTGGATTATTTTCAAATGGATTTACCAACGTTAGTTGTTAATATTGATCAGTGCTTCATGGGTTTCTGGGTTAACCAGCACGTACCCATTTGTAAAATTTCGGCGCCAGGCTTTCCCATCGCGGAAGCGAGTGCCCAATGCTTTGCCTAATTGGACTGTGTAATTATCATATAACCAGGCTTCGTCGTAACTCTGGCTGTTTGCATAGCGAAAGGCTGCCCGGCCTTGATTGATCAATAGATAAGACGCGAAGGCAAATTTTTGTAATTCCTGGTTGGCCTGGGTACCTTGCGAAACAAGAATGATGTACTTGTGCATCTGTTGGGTTTGTTCGGCCAGGGCAATTTGTTTTTCCCAGGTCTTTGCGGAACGATAGCCATTCGGCCAATCGATTGACCAGCCTTCATGCATGGCGCCATCCAGATAGGTCAGGTACTTTGTCCAATCGGCATCATCTTTGCGAGCGACCAGGTTGGCAAAAAGCAGCCGTTTGTACGGTTTGAAATAGTTTGCATACATATATGCCAGAAAGCCTTGCACAGCCGCCTGGTAGCTTAAGTCATTTTGATAGGCCGCAGGTAGGCTGTCTTCTTTTTCACGAAATGCTAGAGATACTTCCACATTATCGAGGAAGATCCCATCCCAGTTTCTATCGAGATCCTGGGTCTTGCGAATGCGTTCGAGGAAAAAAGCACGCCATCCAGGGTTTCCGGGATCCATCATGACAAAATTTTCGCCGTTGTTTTGGTGAACAAAGCGCTGCCCTTTTGGATCGAGTAGAAACCAATCGGGATGCTGAGTGCTGATTGTGCAAAAATCTCCTGGCAAGTAGGCCGCATTGTTTTTCCAGGGCGTACGGGTGCAAGAGCCTGGATCCATAATGGCATCAATGCGGATGTATTGTAATATCGGTCTGGTCGCACCCAGGGATAGCAGCTGATCCCGGTCATGTTCGTCACCTTTTGACATAATGAAAAAATCATATTTGCTGGCAATTTGGGAAAAATTTCCATCCGTGGGTGGTTTGTAAAACCATGCCAATCTGACTGGGAAATTCTGTGAGGGTTGGGATGTTGGGGTGGGGGTCCGGGTCGGGTCTTGCGACAACCCCGCGCTGTCGGGTTGTTGTTGAGTCTGACCTTGTGCTTGGTCGATTGCTCCTGGAGTAGCACAGGCTGAAATGGTTAAACTAATGATTACCAGAAGATTAATGGTTAAAAAGAACCTGGGCATTCGATATCCTTTAAAGAAAATGGAGAACATTTCCGGATGATTTATTTAGTAGAAATATAACCATGTCCGCGAGCGGGCATTCCGGAAGTCCTTCTGGAATTGCGCCAACCGACGGAATTAAGAATAATATTATAACGGACTATTTGGATGGTTATGGTGAAGTGTGGAGTATTAATAATATATTTGGAAGAATTCTGTTCAGTGAGCTACCCCTTTAGTAGGTAAAAAATGATTCTAAAATGTATTTGCCGGATAATGGTTGGGCAAACCCAGTCTTTCCAGCAATCTACTCACTCAGGTTCTTCCCGGTCCGGAACGCATTGGGTCCATCCCCAATCAGCGGATAGATTGCTTCAGATGGGAGAACAGTGCCTTTGAATTGATGACATTTCTCAGAATGGTTGACCAGAAGATGTGCTCAGCAGATCGAAACCACGTCTTTATTTAACTTTTACCCGAAGATTGCAATTAAAAACCTGAAAAATCTCAATATGGGCCTGTTGATACTCAAGCCAGTTTGTGGTGTTATTTGATGAGATTTCCAACTTTTTCGACCACTTCATTGACTGGCCCTGATGCGTCAATTATATAGCCATCTGGTTGTTGCTGTATAAAATATAAATAAGCATTGCGTAACCGCTCAATCTCCTCTACCGGAGCTTCCTGTTTGCGGCTTAGAAGGATCGATACAGGTGCATCCAGAAGAATATACATTTCAGGCAGGGGCAGTAATGTGCGCAGGCTCTTTGCGATAATTTCCGGCGCACCGTAGCGATATTTCAAGGGGTCGACCAGGATGTCGTCGAAATAGAACCGGTCACAAAGGACAACATGCCCACTGATAAGCCGGGGCAAACAAAAAAGAAGGTAATTCCACCACCATTCCAGGGCCCTGAAAAGAATTTTCAAGATGGAAATCAAAGCGCCTCTTGGTTTATGTGCATGATACTGAAATTTTCTGCTCGGATCTGGTTTGTAACCTGGGCGGAAGCCTTGGTGGAAACAAACTTTTTTTGAACCGGACAACGCTGGTAAGAGTGCATCTATTACAGTTGTTTTACCAGACCCGTCCACACCGATAAGTGCGACCAATTTTCTTCTGATTGTATGCATACGATAAATCCTACTCTCATTATTGATAACGATAAAAGTCCTATTAAAAAGATTTTACAACAAATACCCTGATTCCGTATCACTCAATCAGCCGGTTAGCTGGTTTGACATTATTTGAGGTAGTTTATGCAGTAATGGCTGATCTTGCACCTGGTTTGGGATTGGCCACTACACGATGATCGATTTGTGGGTGTCAGGGTTTGGATTAATGTTTGCTCATGGGGACCCATATCCAGTCCTTAATCATCGCAACGATTGCCTCTGCAAATGTACGATAACCGTCGGTTTGCTCCGTAGGTGGTTATTTTGGGCAAGCCACGCTGAATAGAATTGGTTGGCTGAAGGGAAAAAGGGGGTTTTTGGGCAAGCCTTTGATTCGCATTCGCTTGCGTGGATAAATCAGGTTGGTTTTTGAAAAACCGATCAACCTATGATTCGAACCTGAAATTTGAAGCGAATTGTGTGGCTTTGTTTTTGGCAATCCGGTAAGTCCCGGGACCCACCAGCTTTACTGCTTCGGTCCCCGAGTGCAGGCGATCCATGCAGTTCGCGGTTGTTTGCCAGACCTGCTTGCTGGCAGTTTCTAAAAGCCCGTCCTGGTTTGAATTAACGAAAGCCAGGATGGGCAGGTTATTTGTGAGTATTATCGTGGAATGGGTTACATCGATAAGTTTGGTTTGAAGGTGGAAGGTTTTCTGGTGGTTGGCGTCTCTGATACAGAGTATGCCGAAAAACCCATTTTCAAGAGCAGTTCAATAACGTTCCCCAATCTATCGAATGTACGGATTTGATTTTTTTTCTTTGCCCACAGTTGTCTCGGGACCATGTCCTGATAATAGTCGGGTTTCATCTGGCAAGCTGTAAATCTGTTCGTGGATGCTTTTTTCGAGGGCATCCCAGCTGCCCCCGGGCAAGTCGGTGCGCCCGACTGAGCCGGCAAAGATCAGGTCGCCACAAAAGCAGACAGCGGTTTCCGCGTAATACAAAACCACATGTCCGGCTGTATGTCCGGGAGTGCAGCGGATCTCTATGATGTTATCACCCAGGCGCAAAATCTGTCCCTGGGTAAAGTCGATGGTTGGTTCGGGGCCCGGATCAATGTTGTAACCGAATAATGGACCGCCGCCTGCGGCCTTCCACAGGTCATGATCGGCGGGGTGCAGGGCTACCAGCGGCAGAGGGTTGAGGGCATCGGCAATGGCAGCTGCGCCGCCGATATGGTCAAAGTGGGCGTGGGTATACCATAAGTGGGCAATCCGCCAACCTCGTTTCTGGGCTTCTGCCAGGATGATCTGTCCATCCCAAGCCGGGTCAATCACGGCGGCAGCGCCGGTCTGGCTGTCAGCGATCAAATAGGCATTGGTTTCCACCGGGCCGAGTGTAAAGGTCACAATTTCAAGGGTCATGGGGGCTCAATCTATGATTTCAAGGGTTGGTTGGATCTGGTCTCGGGTTGTGCGTGGAGCAAAGACCAGACTAAGGAAAACTCCCGCAATAATGGCGGCAAGCGCAATTGGATAAACGGAGGCCTTGTCTTGCTGGTATAGAAATCCAGCTGCGATTGGTCCTATGATCCCGGTCAGGCCCAGCACGGTTTCTGATATGCCGAAAGCCAGTCCCATTTGAGATTCTTGAACAAGTGGACGGATTTGGGCCAGGTACAACGAACGTGCCGCTCGGAAGCCGCCAAGTAAAAAATAGGAAGCAGCAAACCAGCCATAGCCGTTCATCTGCCAGATCAACCCGCTATAAATGCCGACCCCAACCTGCCCGAGCATAAAGCCCAGGCGCGCATCCAGAAATCCGAGCAAAAATGTCAGGGCTGTATTGCCAATTCCACCGATTGTTCCCAGGAGACCAATTCTTTCAAGCGAAAGTCCGCGTACATCTTGTAGGAACTTGGCAGTAAAGGGTTGGGGTAGATACATGGCCAGCATGACTACAAAGCCCAACCCTATAAACCCAAGATAGCGGCGGTTTGTCAATAGGCTTGGGCGTGGGGTGGCTGGATCGTGATGGTCACGGGGCTGCGGCGCGATCATGATCAGAAAGAAGGTGGAAATAATGAACAAAATACCTGCAACGTAGTAAACGCTGCGCAGTCCATAATGATCACCGATCCAACCGCCTGTGAAGGGACCGAGCACCATGCCCAGGTTAAAGGTGGCTGATGTGAGCGTAATGGCGCGTCCAACCGACCAGCTTCCACGGGCGGCAGTAACGTAACTATTTAAGGGTGATGTTACAAAAGCAGTAAAGCCATATAGCAAAAGCCCAACTACGAAAGTGGGCAGCCCGGGAGCCAGGGCCATGATCCCGGTGGCGCTGATGCCAAAAAGCCAGGCTGTGATAAGCATGGGGCGGCGGCCGATCCGGTCAGAAAGGTAACCAGCTGGGATGTGCGCGATCATCATGGCAAAACCGGCTGCTCCCAGGATGTAACCGATCATGACCGGGTTTGCGCCCAGTTGGGAAAGGTAGAAGGGTTGGAACATGTAAAACATGCCTTCCCCAATACCCCAGGTGAACAAGGCTGCCGCAAGCCACAATAATGATGGATTCATACACAGATTCTATGGACAAAATCAGCGGCGGCTTTGAAAACAGTCTGGCGCTGGGCATCACGTGTGATCACATGCCCCGAGCCTTCAATCCACAGCATTTCTTTGTCGTGCTGAGCGGGCAGGTTGTCGTAAATATTCGGCATACTGTCGCTTAGCACGTAATCATCATCCTTCGAGTGGATCAGCAGCACAGGCACCTGTATCTGCGGAAGAGAAGTGCGCATTACGCCCAGCAGTTTGTTTAATTCTCCGACGCCGTGCAGCGGGTTTTGTGGGTAGGAAACATGTTCCAGATACGCTTCTTTATCGAACCAACCCGCGCCAGGTTCGCTGCTGCTGGTTTTGGGGATGAAAGGGGCCAGTTTGCTGAGCCATTCGATGTGTCTCAAGCGAGGATCATCGGGCAGTTTATAGGGGGTCGACATTGTCACGACACCCTTGACTGGTAAATAGCTGGCAACCGTCAGCGAGAGCACCCCACCCATTGAGAGCCCCATGATGACGATGGCATCAACACATCCGGCGAGCTGCGCATAACCGTCTTCCACTGAAGCCAACCAATCTTGATAGCTGTTTCTGAGCATATCTTCGGGTTGGGTGGCGTGCCCAGCCAAGCGGATACCCAGCACCGTGAAGTGATGTTGCGTGTGCAAGTATTCACCCATCCAGCGCATTTCCTTGGGTGTGCCGGTGAATCCGTGTATTAGCAGCACGCCAATTTTCGAGCCGGGAAAGAAGAATGGTTCAGCCGTTGCGATGATTTTATTCATTGTCTCAATTACCGTGCTAAATTTTGCGCTTCTATTTGAAGAAAATGGAAGTCTGGTTGCTTGAATGAATGAAAGAAAGGGTTGATTGTTTGAACAGGTTGGTTCTGAAAGAATCGCCCGCTTGCTTCAAGATATCCAGACAGGTTTATGTTTTTCAACTTCAAGAAAAATAGGACAGTCTTTGTCGTGTGCGCCGGGCAGGTAGCCTGCTGACATCAGGAATTCTTTTACAATTTCTCCTCCGGTAAAAACGAAGGTTTGTTTAAATAACCTGGTCCACTCATCCAGGTTGTTCTTTTGGTGGGCATCCAGCCAGTTTTTAAAAGACCCATGTTCCTTACGGATCGCCAGGATGCGGTTTGCATTGACAATGGCAGCATTGACCTTCAGTCGGTTGCGAATGATGCCGGCATCCGCCAGCAGCCTGGCGCGGTCGGTTTCATCATAAGCTGCTATTTTTTCAATGTTAAACCCATCGTAGGCGTGTTGAAAATTAGTGGCTTTTTTAAGGATGGTGATCCAGGATAATCCGGCCTGGTTGATCTCCAGGATCAAGCGCTCGAACAAACCGTTATCATCAACGATGGGAAAACCATATTGAGTATCGTGGTAACCACGGTTGAAAGTATCTTCTGGGTGGGTGTTGCAGTATTCGCAATAGGTGCTCATAAAATATTTGGCTATCCGACCGTTTGAAATTCCCGTTTCATATCGCTCATGCTTTCGGTGCCATTTTCAGTCACAACCATATTATCTTCAATCCGAACACCGTTTCGTTCTGTCAGATAGATGCCTGGCTCCACCGTGTAACACATGCCGGGTTCAAGGATTTGCATGTTATCACCGCGCATGTAGGGGTCTTCGTGACCTTCCATGCCAATTCCGTGGCCGGTGCGATGGTTAAAGTAAACCCCATAACCGGATTTTTCAATAACGTCGCGCGCTGCTTTGTCAACTGCGGCGCAGGCTGCGCCCGGTTTTCCGGCGGCTCGCCCGGCGGCGTTGGCTTCCTGCACAATTTGGTGGATCTTCTTGTATTCTGGATCCACCTCTCCGATGGCAAAGGTGCGGGTCAGGTCGGAGATATAACCTTCATAAGCAGCGCCCCAATCGACCACCAGCATGTCGCCAGCTTGCAGTTTTCGGTCAGAGGGCGCGGCGTGCGGGTTGGCGCTGTTGGGTCCACTGGAGACAATCGGCGAGAAGGGGATCTCGGGTGATGATCCATTCCGTAATAATTGAATGGTCAATTCAGCTGCGAGTTCTTTTTCACGCATACCAATCTTGATCTGGGGGATGCAGGCCTTGAGTGCATCCTGGGCGATGACAACCGCCCGGCGCATTTTGGCGATTTCAGCCGCATCCTTGGTGATGCGAAGGGCAGCCAGGGCAGTCGAAGCATCGGGGAAGCTGGCTTCAGGCGCGGCTTGTTGCATGAAACGATATTCCAGGATCCTTAAAGCGCGCGGCTCCACGCCGATGGCTTTATTTCCAATTCCCAGGGCCTGGATGCCTTTTTGGAAGGCTTTGATCCATTCGCCGGGCAGTTCGGGGTAAGGGAAAGCCTGCGCCTGGTAGGGCAGATGGCCGAGTTTGGGAGATTCCAATTCAGGCAGGATAATTGCCGGGTCTTTGCCAGGAGTTAAAAACATGACCACCGGGCGTTCCATCAAGTGGAAGCTGAGACCGGTGATATACGCCAGGGTTGGGCCTGGGTTGATAGCGACAGCTTCCAGTCCGGATGCGGCCATAGCGTTATACAGTTTTTCAAGGCGGGGGTGGGTCATGAGAGTCTCCTGGCAAGGGTGAAAAGAAAATTTGGCAGTTTGGTAAAATGTGGAGCGAGATGGATTAAAAAGATCGTGGTTGTTCCGGGTTAGGAAAACAAACTCTCTGGGTGGAGAACCAAAAAAAGCGTGCCTATCTTCCCGATATATCGATTTTACATGCATGCACTCAACGGTATTTTTTGACAAAAAACTGTTCCACGATCCAATCTACCCCACCGGGGAAGTTAGCTTCAGCCCACAGCACCGGCCGAAACCACCAGGGAATGATCAGAGAGCGTCGCGGGCGCTTGGCCAGATCAACCACGCATTGAGCAACATATTTGGATGTCATGGCTGTCCAGGCCGGAACTTTGAATTCGTTCTTGAGCACGCTTGGGCCGGTATGCATTCCAAATTCAGTTGCAGCTGGGCCCGGATAAATCCCCGAAACATGGATGCCTTGCAAACGCACTTCACGGCGCAGCGCATCTGTAAACCCGCGTACACCAAATTTTGAAGCTGCATAGACGGAATACATGGGCGCAGCGATCCAGCCGGCGACTGATGACATATTGATGATGTGGCCGCTGCCCTGGGCGAGCATGTGGGGCAGAGTGGCGTGGGTGACTTCAATCAACCCGATCAGATTGACATTGATCTGAGTCTGGATGTCTCGTTTGGATTCCAGCTGGTCGAACCAATCCAGACGCCCAAAACCGGCGTTGTTGAATAAGATATCAATCCGGCCATAATTTTCGATCACACTTTGGATCATATTCTCGATGTCTGCGCGGTTGTTAAGGTCAACCGGTGCAGCCATGGCTTCACCGCCGGCTGCCTGGATGCGGGCAACTTCAGCCTGCATCCGTTCGATGCGCCGTGCGGCGAGTATTACGCTGGCGCCTTCTGCTGAAAATAACCGAACCGCATCTTCCCCAAAACCCGACGATGCGCCGGTGATCAAAACAACTTTCCCTTTGAGAGGGATTGCCATGCTCGCTCCGTTCGCAAGTACTATTTTCTTGGTTACTAACCGGTGTCCAGAGGTTCAGGTCTTAACCATCACGCACATTGCTTGCAATTCTACGCTGAGCGCTGGTTTTCTTGGCACGTGGTTATTTTACGAAAGAGCTTATGCAAAATAGCCATCAGAAATAATTCTGCTCTATCCGGGAATATTCCATCCATAAGCCAGATTTACTCACGGGGCGAGCCACCCTGGAAAGAGTTGGCTGCCCCGATGAGAAAAAAGGCAATACCGCATAAGTTGCTTTTTTATATCTTTATCACCAACGTGGTTTCCAAGCTTTTACCGTTAAGCCCGCAGGGAACCCCAATTGGACGCGGATTTTCGCGGATGTACGCGGAAAACCAAAAGATTTTTGCTTTTTCCGCGCTTGTCGGCGCTCGTCCGCGTCCCAAAAGAATTCGAATAAGCAAGTTATGCTCCACTGCGAAAAAAGGTTTTTGTGGCGAACCCTGGATTTGCAAGTGCCGTGCAGCAAAAATCAGCATGGCGAAAAGCAAAACCGAGCTAGCATTGTGTAAACCCAATTGGTGCAAAACTGCTCATGCAGGCTGGAAAGCCAGAAATTGCGGCTAAATCGCCTGAATTTTCGAGCCTGACAAAAAAATCGTGAGTATATGTCTATTTTCAATATTTATTGCCGATCTCCCTCTTGGGAAAGTGATCTGCAATTCAGCCTTGAATTAGTCATCGTCGTTATCTTGCTGTTGAATTTCTTCGGGACGTTTGCGTGGGCGTGGAGGTTGGGTAACGGGTTCCGGATAGAGTGCCACTTCCAAAACCTGGTCCATGTGCTCCACAGGGATGATCTTTAAATCGGTCCGGACCCGTTTGGGTACATCCACCAGGTCTTTCATATTTTTCTGGGGCAGCATGACGACTTTTAATCCGGTTCGATGGGCGGCCAAAAGTTTCTCGCGCACACCTCCGATGGGTAGGATCCGTCCCCGCAGGGTAATCTCACCGGTCATGCCGACTTCGCGATAGATTGGCCGGCCCGTTAGCGCGGAGAGGATGGCAGTTGCCAGGGTGATCCCGGCGCTGGGGCCGTCCTTGGGGATGGCGCCTTCTGGCATGTGTACATGGATATCCATGCGTTCGAAGATATCAGGTTCGATGCCAAAAGAATCCGCGCGAGATTTGATATAAGTCAGCGCAGCCTGGCCAGACTCTTGCATCACATCGCCGATCTGTCCGGTCATTTGCAAGCCGCCTTTACCTTCCAGTACAGCGACTTCGATTGCCATGATCTCTCCGCCATTTTCAGTCCAGGCTAGAGAGGTGGCCACGCCGACTTCATCGCGCAGTTCAGCCTCAGTACGCAGGTATTGCGGTGGGCCCAGGAATTTTTCGACCATGTTGGGGGTAATGATGGTTGGGTATTCACGTTTCTCGGCTTTTAGGCGGGCTGCTTTGCGGATCACGCGTCCGATCTCACGTTCCAGGTTGCGCACACCGGCTTCGTAGGTGTATTCGCGAATGATGCGTTGTAGGGCTGTTTCAGAGAAGCGTAGATTGGTGTCGTGCATACCGTTCTCATCCATCTGGCGCGGGATAAGGAAACGATCTGAAATTGCCATTTTCTCTTCTTCAATATAGCCAGGAAATTCTATCACTTCCAGCCGGTCGAGCAGCGCTTCAGGGATGGTATTCAGCGTGTTGGCAGTCGTGACAAACATGACCTTTGAAAGGTCAAAAGGGATCTCGAGGTAATGGTCACTAAACGAGTTGTTCTGTTCCGGATCCAGGACTTCCAAAAGCGCGGAAGAAGGATCGCCGCGGAAGTCATTCCCTAATTTGTCGATTTCATCCAACATAAAGAGCGGATTGCCACTGCCGGAGCGTTTCATGGTCTGGATGATACGTCCGGGGAGCGCGCCAATATAGGTCCGCCGGTGACCGCGGATTTCAGCTTCATCGCGAACGCCGCCCAGTGAAATGCGCACGAACTTGCGGCCCAGCGCTTCGGCGATGGATCTGCCCAGGGATGTCTTGCCTGTTCCGGGAGGCCCTACAAAACACAGAATCGGCTGGCGTTCCTTTTTGGGTTTCAGGGAGCGCACGGCGATAAATTCCAAAATACGGTCTTTGGCTTTCTGCAGCCCGTAATGATCGCGGTCCAAGACTTCGCCAGCATGGCGGACATCCAGGTTGTCATCGGTCATTACTGACCAGGGTAGATCCAGGATCCATTCGATATAACTGCGGATAATACCCACTTCTGGGGCCATGGGAGGCATTTGCCCGAGCCGCTCGATCTCTTTCAGGGCGGTTTTCCGGGCTTCTTCTGGCAGTTTTGCTTTATCCACTTTTTCGCGCAGTTCGCTGATATCGCGAGTCCAGATATCTCCTTCGCCGAGTTCGGTCTGGATGGCCTTCATCTGTTCGCGCAGATAAAACTCACGCTGGCTTTTATCGACTTCGTTCTGGACGCGGGTGTGAATGTCTTCTTCCAGTTCCAGCACATCTACTTCAGCCGCCAGAAGTTCATTCACACGTTCCAGGCGCGCTTTGGGGTCGGTCATCAAGAGCAATTTTTGGCGCTCGTCGAAGGAGACCGAGATGGATGTTGCGATCATATCGGCCAACCAGCCCGGTTCAGCGATGTTCAATGCGAAAAGATGGGCTTCTTCCGGGATGGACCGATTCAATTGTACGCAGGCCTCAAACTGGCTTAAGGCGGAACGCATAAGTGCCTGAGCTTGTTTGTCGGCCTTTTCTATCTCGGGCAGAACCTTTACTTTAACTTTAATGTAGGGGGTAAAGCGTGTAAATTCAATAATTTCCACGCGTCTGCGACCCTGAACCAACCCTGAGCTGTTACCGTCTGGCATGGTCAGCAGGCGCCCAACAGCCATTTCGACGCCAACCTGAATAAAGTCATCCGCTTTGGGCGAGTCCTTTTCCGGGTCTTTTTGGGTCAGGCCAATGACCGTCTGGTTGCGCTCGTGCGCAGTCTGCAGGGTCAGGATGGAGGCTTCATTATCTACAAATACTGGTGAGACCATGTGTGGGAATACCACCAGGTCACGCATGGGTAGGACCAGGGCTTCGAAGATACCATTGGCATCTGTTTCATGGGTTGGCACACGGTACAGTTCTTCCGTCCGCTGCGAAATAGCCATGTTGAAATTTTCGTCTTCTTCTTCGTTCCAGTCGTCTTGGGGAGTGTTCCGCTTTTCTGTCATACTTGTTTCACTTTCTTTTGCCAGGCCGATTTGACTTCTGCGGTAACAAACATACTGCCCGCCGAGAGGATAATACTACCATTAACTTCAGCAATTTCCAGTGCCCGATTGAGAGCGGTTTCAACCGGGGTGGCGCTTTCGTATTGCAGACCTGCAAAAAGCGCGTCGCTGGCTATTTCCATGATCTTTTCGGGTTCGAGGGCGCGTGGATGGTTGGCGCGTGTGATGATGAGCGTGCTGACCAGGTGCTTAATAGCAGCGAGCATGGCTTTCAGGTGCTTGTCTTCTGAAATGCCCAGGATCAGCACAATTTTTCGGCCTGGAAAGTAGGTTTCCAGGGTTTGGGCAAGACGTACAAAGGCATCTTCATTGTGCGCAGAGTCGAAGATCACGGTTGGTTCACGGCTGGCGATTTCAAACCGGCATGGCCACTGCACCCTGGCGAAACCCTGCGCAATCTGGGCTTCGCTCAGCTCGAAACCGGATTTTTGCAAGGCGGCGTAGGCAGTCACAGCGTTTTCTAGCTGGTGTTGGCCGAGCAGCGGGATGGTCAGGACGACCTTTGATCCAGCCTGCCTGGCGGGCAGGTTGATCTCGAAAGATTGTCCTTCAAGTGAATGTTCCAGAGCCTGGAAGGTTAATTCCCGTCCCACCAGGCTGAACTCACAACCTTGCTTTGCTGCCACTGTTTCCAACACTTTTAGGGCTTCTGCTTTTTGCGGAGACGATACCACGGGCACGCCGGGTTTGATGATGCCGGCTTTTTCTCCGGCGATCAAAGCCAGGGTATTACCCAGCACGGCAGTATGGTCGTAGGAAAGTGAGCTGATCACAGAGACACATGGGCTGATGATGTTTGTGGCATCCAGCCGGCCTCCCAACCCGACTTCGATCACAGCCGCGCCTACTTTTTTTCTGGCAAACTGCATAAATGCCAATGCGGTGGTGATTTCGAAGGTGGTCAGCGTTGGGATTTCTGCGACGGCCGGTTTGATCAGTTCAACCAGTTCGACTAGCTCGGCTTGGCTGGCTGGCAACGAATTGACCTGGATGCGCTCAGTGTATTCCTGTAGATGCGGGGAAGTATACAGCCCGACAGTCAGACCTGCCGCCTGCAGCGCCGAAGCGCATAGCGCGGCGGTGGAGCCTTTGCCTTTGGTTCCGGCGATGTGAATACACGGGTAGCTGTTTTGCGGGTCGCCTAGAGCGAACATCAGGGCGCGCATACGATCAAGGTTAAAATCAGCTTTGGCAAGCTCCGAAGAGTGTTTCAGGCTGTAGTCGATGAAACTATATAAGTAATCGAGGGCGAGGTTATAGGCGGTTTCAGTGTCCATTACCAATCATTGTAAAACGAAAAACCGAAAACGTAAATTGCTTGGTGCCATGGTTTTTGATGTTCAGCCGGTTATTTCAAAATGAAGGTTCCTGCAGGTTGAAATAACCGGTATTAACAAACGAACAGCCGGTTTGAAGAGCCAAGGGTGAGACCCGTTATTTTTGGAAAAGCACTTGGCGGGTGGTTGTGTTGATGTGGGGAAATTATTATTCGCAATACCCCGGCGCTTTGTCAGGGCCAAATGCGCTCTATTGGAAAACAATTGAACCATTCGCAAGGCCGGATTTAATGTCCAAGAATTTGTATTTTTCAAGATTGCGCAATAAAAAACATTGGACGGGGAAGGGAGAAATATTTAACCAGGGTGGAAAGGACCCCTCATGTCCCTGCCTTCAAACATGCCTGAGCGATGAAATTTGTCGATATTGGTGTGAAATTTCCAAAAAAATCGTGAAAGGAAGTTCGCAATAGATATTTTCCGAAATATTGAACCGCACTCAGTTGAAAAGTGGTCATTGACTTTATGCCTTTGGAAATGTAGAATTTTTGCTCAGGATGCTTGCAACGCTCACCATTCATTTACACCTGCCAGGTTGCGCCTCGCTCAAAGAAAAGCGCGGGCGTATTAAACCGTTCATGGCCCGTTTGCAGCGAGAGTTCAACCTATCTGTGGCCGAAATGGATTTGCAGGACCAATGGCAGCAAGCCATCATCGGTTGTGTTATGCTTGGAAATCAGGCTGCTTATCTGGACAGTGCCATGCAAACGGTGAAGCGTTGGGTGGAAGCCAACTGGACAGACGGAGACGTGATTGAGCAGCGTGTGGAATTTATTTCATAACTCGACGCCGGTGGCGTACTTGAAAATCGCCAACCGCCGAAACACAAGGAGATAGCATGGACTTACGCTTGAAAAACATTCGGGCCCTGGTGACAGGGTCAACCCGCGGGTTGGGCTATGCCACCGCTCGATGCCTGTCTTTTGAAGGCGCACTCGTGGCAATCAATGGCCGCGACGATGTCCGTCTTCAGAACGTTGTTCGCAAGCTCTCGAGCGAAACCGGCAACCCGGTCTATGGGCTCGCAGGAGACGTGGGTGACCCCACCGTCCCTGAAAAAGTGATAAAGGCAGCTTATGAGAGTATGGGCGGTCTGGATATCCTGATCTGTAATGCCGGAGGCCCGCCGCCGGGTGCATTTGAGTCTTTTGATGAAACAACCTGGCAAAGGGCGATCGACCTATCCTTTATGAGCAACGTGCGTTTGATCAAAGCTGCCCTGCCGTTTTTGCGCCAGTCACAGGCTGCAAGCGTCTTGACGGTCACATCGTATTCTGTCAAACAGCCCATTCCAAACTTGGTGCTGTCGAATTCCATTCGGGCTGCCACGATTGGCCTGACCAAGTCACTTGCGCTTGAGTTAGGGAAGGATGGTATCCGTTTCAACTCGATTCTTCCGGCCTGGACAGAAACCGAACGTGTCACTGAATTGATGACTGCGCGTTCGAAAAACAACGGCAGCACATTACAGGCTGAAATTGACAGGCAGGCTTCTGAAAGCCCGCTGGGCCGGATGTCCACCCCGGAAGAATTTGCCAATGTGGCAACCTTCCTGGTCTCGCCGTTGGCATCCTATCTGACTGGTGTAATGCTGCCCGTTGACGGTGGTATGCTCAAGGGCACCTTCTAACTGTCGCCTGCGGTCAGATATTGGGAAAACCTGATTATTTGTGTGACTATAGTTACAGACTTTCCCAGGCAGAAGTAGTATATTTAGCTATCAACCGAATAAGGAGAACCAATGTCTGCAAAAGTTTGCTTGAACTGCGGTCGGGATTCAAATGAAATTCCGCTGCTTAGTTTCGAATTTCGTGGAGAAATTTACCAGCTCTGTCCACAGTGTTTACCCGTGATAATCCATAAACCCCAGAACCTTGCCGGGAAACTTCCGGGTGCAGAGAATTTTACGGCAGCCAACCACGATCATTAGTAACTAAATTCGAACCGAAAAAATAAAAATTGCGCCTCACATCTGGTATCATTCCCTAACGGGACAGATGTGCCGGGCGCAATTTTTATTTTCCAATCCACCTGCGGAAAATGTGATCATGAAAAAACTCTCCCACCTTACGCGAACATCATTACTGCTTGGACTTTTCTTTTTGTTTGACAAAATCCTGGCATTTGGCCGGTCAATCATCATTGCTCGTCAATTCCGGCTTTCTCCGGAACTCGATGCATTTAATGTGGCCAATAACTTGCCAGACCTGCTCTTTGCGTTAATCTCTGGCGGCGCGCTTGCCATGGCGTTCATACCACTTCTGATCGAATATATGACCACCAGGGGCCGGGCAGCCGCATGGGATTTGTTTTCACGCGTCGCCAATGTTGCTTTCATCGCCACTGCTGCCATTGCGCTGCTGATTGCTGTTTTCGCCGGTCAGATCGTGCGTGCCCAGGTGGGTATCGCGCCAGGCTTTGGGCCTGGGCAGCAGCAGTTGGTGATTGAGCTGATGCGCCTAAACCTGATCGGGACGATTATTTTTTCGATCAGTGGACTCGTAATGGCGGGTTTGCAGGCCAACCAGCACTTTCTCTTTCCCGCGATGGCGCCCATGCTGTACAACGTTGGCATGATAATTGGCGCACTGGTCTTTTCGCCAGCCCAACCTTATCATTTCGGTCCAGTGACTTTGCCAGCTCTTGGACTTGGGGTGCACGGACTGGTGTATGGAGTTATTCTGGGGGCCGGGTTGCACCTTGCAATTCAAATTCCAGGCCTGGTCCTGTATAAATTCCGCTGGACTGCTTCTCTGGATATTCGCGATTCTGGGCTGATCACAGCCTTGAAGCTTATGGCTCCGCGTTTGCTGACCATGTTTGGTATCCAGTTGATGTTTATTGCTCGGGATAACTTTGCCTCGCGCCTGAACCAGGTTGGGGCTGTCACCTCATTAACCTATGGCTGGATGATCATGCAGGTACCAGAAACGCTGTTGGGTACGGCCATCGCAACGGCTCTTCTGCCATCCCTGGCTGAATATGCAGCCACCAAGGATTGGAAAAAATTCTCTGAGACGATTGAAAAAGCATTGCGGGTTATGTTGGCCCTGGCAATTCCCGCGGCGGCTGTTATGGCGGCTGGTTTGAGACCCTTGCTTTCTGCAGCCTTCCGTTTTGATGAGGCGGGCACGGATCTTTTGACAATTACGTCGCGTATCTATCTGTTGACTCTGGTGGGCTATGTAATGCAAGAAACGCTTGCGCGCGCATTCTATGCCCGCCAGGAGCCGTTTATGCCTTTGTACGGTGTGCTTGCGCGGATGGGTATTTATATTTCAGTGGGTTTTGCCGGGGTAACGATCTTTCGCGCTTCAGGTGCGCCGGTTATTGCTGCAGCAGAATTGGCGCTGCTTGGTGAGGCCAGTTTGATGTTATTCTGGCTCAACCGGCGTATTGAACCTGCGGTGCAGGTCTTGACGGCCATTGGAAAAGGGTTGTTTGCCGCGGTCATTAGCGGTTGTGTGGCGTATGGGTTGGCTTTCTTTTTGCCTGGACCGGGTTACATAACTGCCCTGGTTGGCATGGCTGCCGGTGGTCTGCTGGCTATATTCCTGGTAAGATCTGAAGCCCGTCTGCTTTTCCGGTTGTAAGCATAAGGTATAATTACTCATATGACGAACGAAACTCAACCTAACAAAGTAACTGAACCGCAATCTGAGAATCCCACCAATACGCAGCCGCAGAAAGTTGCCAGGTCATCGCGTTTGGGCTTTTTGATAAGCTTGCTTGTGTTAATCGCGGCTCTTGGCCTGGGAAGCATGGGCGGTTATGGCAGGGGCGTTTCTGAGCGCGTGAGCGCCCAGGGTACCAAGGTGGCGCAGCAGCTAGGAGATCAATTTATCCTTGTCCAAGAGGATATTGATGCTGGTCGCTATAGCGTAGCCCGCCAACGCCTTGAATATATTATCCAACAGCAGCCT
This sequence comes from Chloroflexota bacterium, assembly GCA_026390035.1. Lineage (GTDB taxonomy): Bacteria > Chloroflexota > Anaerolineae > Anaerolineales > Villigracilaceae > UBA5195. The sequence continues at coordinate 11,896 of JAPLGT010000012.1, read as the reverse complement.
ACGTTTCCAGGTGCTGCCGATAAGCTGGCTGAAGTATTGGTGAAACAGGCGATAACTCCATCGCCCGTGCCCACCGCAACTGCCACAATCACCCCCACCCCGGATATGCGTGGCCAGGAATCGATTTATTCGCAGGCTCAACAGCAGTATGATGCAAAAGAATGGACAGTGCTGATGAGTTCGCTCGATTCGCTGCGCAAGGCCGATCCCACCTATAAAGCTGCGGTCATTGACGGTATGTATTACTCCGCTTTGCGCAATCGGGGTATTGATCAAATCCTTGGTATTGGTGTTTATAAAACATCCAATATGGAGGGCGGCATTTATGATCTGACGCTGGCCGAGCGCTTTGGTCCTTTGGATGGTTATGCCGATGGCTTGCGCAATTTCACCCGCATGTATATCGTTGCATCTTCTTTTTGGGATGTGAACTGGCCCCAGGCGGTAAACTATTTCCGCCAGGTCAGCCAGTATGCTCCGAACCTGCGCGATTCGTCCAATGTGACAGCCAGCCAGCGTCTTTACCAGGCACTTTTGAAATATGGTGATCAGCTCTCCCAGACCGGAAAGTTGAAAGACCGCTGTGTTGCCCTGGATATGTGGAGCGAGGCAGCCAGTCTTACCGCCCTGGATAATGATTATAGTTATAAATTTAACCAGCTAAACCTGGAGTGCAATCCGCCCACTGAAGTGCCGACGGAGGTTCCGGCGGTGGTAGCTCCGCCAGCGGATGTCGTGCCCACAGATGTGACAGTAGAGCCGGCTGCGGCCACAGCCACCAGTGCGCCGCCGCCTTAAAAAGAAATCACTATGATAAAAAATCCCGCCACTGCAAGTGACGGGATTTTTTTTGTTTTTGATCTAGTTTGCAGCGAGTGGTGCGGCCTATAATTTAATCGGCTGTTGGATGAGGGTTCCAGTCAGATCATACGCCATGGCGCCGCTGATTCTCACTGGAACAATATTACCGATTTCAGCACGTCCTTCAGCGAATACCAGCCCATCGATCTCAGGCGCATCGCGGTATGAACGTCCGATGGTCAAGCCCTTATCGTAGCCTTCCACCAGGATGTCGAGGGTTTTGCCTACATAAGATTGGTTGATCTGTAATGAAATATTTTGCTGAACGGACATCAACCGTTCCCAACGTTCATCCTTGATTTCACTCGGTACAGAATCTCCCAGAACCTCACTACTGGTACCGGGTTCAAATGAAAACTTAAACGCGCCCACGCGGTCGAAGCGTGTCTCCTGGATGAAATCCATCAGCGCCTGGAACTCTTGCTCGGTTTCACCGGGGTAACCAACGATAAAAGTCGTGCGGATGGCAAGATCCGGGATATTGGTGCGCATCTTGGCCACGGTCTTATGGACCCATTCAATGTTTGCCGGGCGTTTCATGCGGGCAAGTGTTTGAGGATGAGCATGCTGCAGGGGGATATCGAGATAGGGTAAGATCTGTTTGCGGCTGGCCATTACATCAATCATCCGGTCGGTCACATACCCTGGGTAGGAATACATTACACGGATCCAATCCATTTCTGCGACTTCGTCTGTCAGGGTTTCAAGCAGTGTGGCCAGGCCTTCCTTCATGCCCAGATCATGCCCATAATCGGTCGTATCCTGCGCAATCAAGATCAATTCGCGGACGCCCAAATTGTGCAGCTCACGTGCTTCGGCTACTATTGTAGCCAGAGGCCGGCTGACGGCGGTTCCTTTGATTAGTGGGATGGCGCAAAAGGCGCATGGACGCCGACAGCCATCGGCTATTTTTAGATATGCGCTGCCTCCGGCCACACTGGCGCGGATGGCACCTTGTTCATCCGTGCCCATCGTGGCGACATCCGGGAGATGGTAAAGTGGTTCGGGATGCGGTCCGGCACGCAGTTGGTCAACTACCTGCAATATATCCATCCAGCGGCGGGTTCCGATGATGCCGTCAATCCCGGGGACTTGCCTGGCGACTTCCACACCATAGCGCTGGGTGAGGCATCCAGCCGCGATGAGCAGCTGGTCGCCGCGTTTGTGGGATGCCAGTTCTCTAAGTGTATTGATCGATTCTTCTTTTGCTGGCCCGATAAATCCGCAAGTATTGACGATCAGTACCCCGGCCTTTTTGGGGTTCTCGACTAGCTCATAACCGCCTTCGAGGAGAAGCTGTGCCATGGAGTCTGAATCAACCGTGTTCTTGGCACAGCCAAGCGAAACCAGGTGAAATGTTTTTTTTGTCATACCAGTATATTTTCCTTTTTGGCACTTGGATGTGTGCTCAACTTGGTGATTAGTAGAAGCCGGTTTTGAAAAAGACGCAATATTTTGTGAATCATTCCACAGTAACTATATTAACCCGAAAAATGAATCAGGGTCGCGGTTGGATTGTCCCACAAAAAAAAGCTTACACCATGATTGAACTTATCTTATGGCGCGATTGTGGAGCTTGGGCGCGAAGTACTGGTTGGTTTTTTGGTTGGGGAAGGCCTGGAAGTGGGAGATGGTCTCGGAGTTCGGGACGGCACTGGGGTAATGGAAGCGGTCGGGCTGGGGGTAAGTGTAGGAGTTTCAACTCCGTTGGTCGTGTAAATGCGATCGACAACTTCGCCAAAGTTACCCATGAGGCCCAGGTTATTTTGATTGAAAATAATTTGGACTGCGGTTCCAGACCCAGTCAGTACTTCAATTTGGTTACTTCCATCGAAAGTTAATGCAGCGCCTGGTGAGACGCGACCATCCTGCTTGACTACACCGTCCACGGTTACGCGTAAAAAGGTACGTTCCACGACTGCCACAGTAATTTGAACTGCCGATGAAATTGTGGCAGCCGGTGGTGATTCGGTTGGATTGATTTGGGCAGAGTCCAGAGTTGGGAAAACGGTGCCTTCATCAAAAATATTGGTGGGTATGCCATTCTGTGAAGTTGAGCTGGCTATCGGGGATGCCAACAATACGTCTGAGATGGATGGCCCCTGTGTGGGGACATTTTGTGTATCCACACTTCCAGCAAAAATACGGCCCGCGCCCCAAATGGTTAAAGTCATCAGGATAAGAATCATACTGCCGCCAAAGATCAGATCCGGGCTGATGAAGCGCCGCAGCCAGATGGGTAGACCGCTGCCCACCTTCTGACTGGCCGATTTGGGGATATCGGTTGCCTGGCGTTCAATGCGGCGTGACTGAATTGCATCTGCGTAGCGCAATAGTAAAGCGTCTACGTCCAGATCAAGGAAGCTGGCGTAGGTGCCAAGCGTGCCGCGCAATTGAACGGGTGATGCCAGCATATCAAAGTCACCCGTCTCGATCAATTCGAGGTTATGTTTTCTTACATGTGTATGGCGTTCAACCTCGTCAAGGGTCAGGCTGATGAGCTCTCGCCGGCTTCGCAGCATGCTGCCGATTTCAGCAAAGATCTCAATTGATGGTGCCGCTGGAGCAAATTCTTGTTGAGGTGGTTCAGCAATGATAACTTTGGCTGGCTCTGGGATGGCAGCTGGCGCCGGTTTGGCTTCTGGTTCTGCTGCGCTGGTTTCAACCCGGATTGGTGCTTCTTCAGCATGATTGGTGCTGGGTATTTCCGTTCTAAGGCGATCTGTCAGCATGTCTGCATCCAACCCAAGGAATTCGGCATAGATGCGTAAAAAACCACGCGCCTGGGCCGCGGAAGGCATGGCTGAAAAGTCATCAGCTTCCATGGCAAGCAGGTAATGGGCACGGACACGAATGACCTGCACAACTTGTTTAATGGTCAGTTTTCGGGTTTCGCGGGCCAGTTTTAATTGTTCGCCGGTTGTGGACATGCTATTTCTCCTCCTCATGTGTAGGAGGCGCGTAGGTTAAGAAAAATCACCGATTCACCCCCGTATGGGCATAAATCGGTGATGTGTCTGCTGCTTTGCTAAAAATTAGGCTTCAGGTACAGCTGGAGCGACTTCGACTGCCTTGGGGGCGGGTTTGACTTCTTCAACCGGGTTGGTCTCGCCTTCACGGTAGACTACGATCCGAATGTCTGGGATAAGGTCCATCGTCAGACGGATGTGTGCTTTGTGTTCGCCCAGGGTGCGGATAGGCTGCAGGTCGATCTGCTGGCGTTTAATCTCAACACCAGTTTTGTTTTTGATGGCAGTAGCGACATCTTGAGCAGTGATGGAACCATAAAGCTTGCCGGTTTCGCCCGCTTTCGATCCAAAACCAAGTGCCAGGCCGGTGATTACTTCGGCAACTGCGCCCATCTCATTATTAAGCGTGGCGCGTTTCTTTGTGGCGTCTGTGCGGATCTTTTCTGATTGTTTCAGCGCACCTGGGGTGGCGAGCAGAGCCATACCTTGTGGAAGCAGAAAGTTGCGACCGTAGCCATCGGCTACTTTTTTGACTTCACCTGCGCGACCGAGTTTGTAAACATCTTTAAGAAGGAGTACTTTCATGGTGCTTTAAGCCCTTTCTGGCGTAAATATTACTGCGTTCAGCGCAGTATGAATTGGAGCGAAGGGTACAACGCTCCTGGGGGTTGATTTTACCAGAGGCTTGGGCTTGAGTCAATCAGGGTTTGTGTTTTCTTTATCACCAACGGTGATAAAGAATCTGTATACAAGTTGAAATGTTAAATAGTGTCTTTAACATTTCTCGGTAAAATAGTACTTTCTGGTGGTGTGCTATTTTAAGATTGGTGTATAATCGCTTTATCAGGCTGGAGGATGTTTTGTTCCCGTATAGGGGTATGTATTGTTCAGCCGGCCATTGTAGACATTGAGGAAAATGACTAACGCCAGTATTTTAATCGTCGAAGGAAAAAAAGCCGACCGACCCGCTTTTGCATCTCTTTTGCAGAAGAAGGATTTTATTGTTACGTCTGTCGGTAATGGCAGTGAGGCATTGGCGCGCTTAATCGAAATTGGACCGGACTTGGTGGTCGTTAATGCCGCCTCGATTGGTTCTACCGGCGTGCGTATTTGCCAATCTTTGCGTGAAAAACAAGACGAGCATTTGCCAATTGTGCTTATTCTCGAAGCGGATAAGCTGGTCGATAAATCAGCAGCTGATGTTGTGCTTAATTTGCCTTTTACCGTGCAGAAATTAGTAAACCGAATCAAGCCTCTGCTTCCCGGAGATGGTGCCAACATAATTCATGCTGGACCAATCCGGTTGGACACAGAGCATCGCCGGGTAAAATGTTTGAGCAAAAATTCGAGGCTGACACCGCGCCTGGCTAATTTATTGCATATTTTGCTCCAGCATCGCGGTGAAGTAATTGGGCGCGAAGAACTTTTTAAGCAGGTTTGGGAGACGAATTACACCGGTGATACGCGCACGTTGGATGTGCATATCTCCTGGCTAAGGCGCGCTATCGAAATGGATCCCAATCATCCTCGCTTTTTGCATACCGTCCGGGGTGTGGGTTACCGTCTGGATGTTTGATCAGCACAGCTGAAAACACACTTTTCTGGAAAAAATAATATTTCAAAACAAAAATCTGGCGGAGCAATTCCGCCAGATTTTTCGTTTAAGCATCAATAATGAGTTCCCCAATCCCTGTAACAGGGTATTTACTCACGTTTCATCGGTTCTGCAGATCAGATCATAATCTTTGCAGCCAGGCAAAGCGCACCGGTTGTCCGTCATTCGTTATTCCGGTTATTTTATACAGCTTTGAACTTGTTCTCCGCTTCCATTTATAGCCCGAATGCAAATTCTGCTTTCGGGGGCGGCTGCAGGCAGCGGCAGGATTTTGATTATTTCGCCTGATCGAAGCGGCAAGACTGCCTGGGATGCACTCCGAAATACTTGCCCATCCCAGTTTGGATCTACTTCCCAGTAATCCGGGACTTCGGGACTGGTAAGGCGGATTTCTTTGGCTGAGACTTCAAAGGAAAATGATGGTGCTGCTGCTTTGGGTGGTTCTGTGGGGGTCGAGTAGATGGCGAATGGTGGACTGCCGGCTCTAACCAGCCGCTCACGGGTGGTGTGGAGCGCTCGAAATGTGGCGTCTGTCACCAGAAATCTGCGCCCGTGGCGGGCAGCTACCAGCGGAGTGGTCCCAGATCCGCAGAAGAAATCAGCCACCAGGTCACCAGGGTTTGAAGAAGCCAGGATAATGCGCTCAAGCAGAACCTCTGGTTTTTGGGTGGGATAACCGGTCCTTTCGTTGTGCAGGCGCGCTACAACAGGAAAGTACCACCAGTCTTCGGGCACCTTTCCGCGCTGCAGGTTGGGAACTTTGCCGAACCCGGCTTTGGTGGATGATGCAAAGGTTTTAACGGTGGCATCGTTATAAGGTACCCGGACTGCGTCGGCATTAAAGGTATGATGATCGCCTTTTGTGTAAACCAAAATGGTATCGTGTTTACGATTGAAGGCTGACCGGATGGGGGATGGGCCATGGTAAGTCCAAATGATTTCATTGAGAAAATTATCGGCGCCGAGCAATTCATCCAGGAGTAAACGCGCGTAGGCGTCGGCATGCCAGTCCAGATGCAGGTAAAGCGTGCCCCCATCTGCCAGCAAGCGTGTCATGAGTGCCAGCCGTTGATACAAAAAGTCGATGTATGCATCCAGATTGTCCCAGCGGTCAGCATAGCCAATTGCCAGCTGCCATTCGCGTGGTTTACGCGAATCTTCACCGCGTCCGATGCGGGCGGTGAAATGCCGGTTGGTAAAAAATGGCGGATCAACGTAGATTAAATTGACACGCCCCTCGTATTCGGGCAAAAGCGCGGCCATAATGGCCAGATTGTCGCCGAGAATTAATTGATTTTCAGGAAGAGTGCCTGGCCAGCCTAGCGCGTTTGGATAAATTACTGAGTCAAGGGTCAGCGAAGTAGGCTTTGGGGGCAGTAAGGTTTTGCCTGTCCAGTTTAGAAAAGGCATGTTATGCAGTGATAACGCCAGATGTTCCGTAACCTTTTTTATCAAGGGTTAATGGATCGATCTGGTCAGCGGGAGAGAGTGGCGAACACCAACGGAATAACCATTTGGCTTCTTCGGTGCGCATGTTGAGACACCCGCTGCTCATTGGCACGCCAAAATTATCATGCCAATAGGTGCCATGGAAGGCATGCCCCTGGAAGGCTCTTCCCTGGAACTGAATGAAGGATGTCCAGGGAACACCTGGTAACTGGTATGCGTGGATATCAGCAGCCTGCGCCAGGTCACCACTGCCCATGTGCTTGGATGGCATTTTGACACTGACGTAAAATTTTCCAGCCGGGGTGCGGGTTGGGATGCCGTTGAGCCCTGGGTTGCTGTTCAGGCGACCAGATGAAATCAGGGTGCTGAAAACTGTATTGTCATATTCGAAGCAAGTCAATCTTTGGGTGCTCAGCGAAACCTCGATGCGCTTTTTTTCAGGAGGCACATTGGGAGAGATTGGTTCGATTTCGATATCCTGGATCAGGCGCAGGTGGCTGGCGGGAACGTTGTAAGTGATATCGGTCAGTTCATCCAATACTTTATACCAGGGCAGCCCATTGGGTCCGGTGTCAACGCCTTTGACCCAGTGGACACTGCTGTAATATAAGCTGTTGAGCGGCTGCCAATCTTTACCTACCAGGCGGAAAGCCTGGGTGAACGGAACCGTCACCTCGGCCAGCTGTCCTTTTTCCCGGATGGATTGTTCGGTTGGGTTAAAAATGTATTGTACTTTTTGGGTGCGGGCGCGGTGGACGTAGCCCCCCCAGACCCGGTACCAGATCGGGTTGTACCCGGGTGTGCCCGAGTTAACTTCTTCGTATACATTTAGCAAATTGTCTTGAAATACCATTCTTACAATATTGCTCTGATCGGTGGGCTCGCTATAAACAGGAATGCCCTTATCTTCAATTCCGCTGCTGGTTATGCGGATGAGCGCCCCATTGGCGAATTGATCCAGCGGCGGTAATAGCGGAGATAGGGCGAGGCTGCCGAACGTACCCCCGGATAACTTTAAGAAATCTCGTCGCGAAATTTTTTGTGGCATAAATGATATTGTACCTGAAAAATAAGACCCTGAAGGGGTTGTAATCCTTCAGGGTCCTGTTTGCAGATCTATTTAGTTGTAATTAAACTTGTTCGGCCGCCGGTATCATTTCTTTCAGTAAAATTTCGAGGGCCATTGTGTGTCCGCAGCGTTGGTGAGTTAGGAAGAACTCGCAATCACAGCTGAATGCAGTATTCTCAAAGCTAACATGGTGTTCATTGTTGTCACCGTGGAAGGTCACATCAAACTTGTTAAAGCGGAAGCGTTTCCGATCTTCTGCATAACGCTTGGCTTTTTCAATCTTTCCGATCATTCCGTAATCCATTTTTTACTCTCCTTTTCCAGAGAAATGAAAAAGGCACGCAGACAGGCGCGTGCCTTTCAAAATTTATTGCGTGGGTTTGTCCGATAAAAGCGCATGGCTGGGTAACCTCTATAGTCAAGAGTATATGACGAATCGAGTGCAAAGTCAATTGGAAAAGCACGATCGTATGACAATCATAGGATAAATGGCAGGTGTTGTAACATTAAGATCACTAATGGAGTTGACTGGCGGGTGGTGTTTATTCACCGGGGTTGTTCCCAGGGTAAGGGCGCAACCCCAAAAGTGATGAAGTTATTTTTGGGGTGATTTGACGGGTGATGTCACTCGTCAAATCACCCCCTGCGGGGCAACCAACCGATTGTCGCTTATCTTTTTGGCAAAATCAGGATGGATAAGTTCAAAATAATTCTCAACTATTTGGGAGTGTTCTACCCATCGTGAGTCTGCCCGTTTCGTGCTGCTTAATAAACCAGGTTCTTTTTGTCGGTCGTGATGCGTTTGCGAAACATGTAATAAGTCCAGCCTTGATAGGCTAGAACGATGGGCACGAGTATCAACGCAATGACAGACAGGACCGACAATGTATATTGCGATGCTGAGGCGTTGTAGATAGTCAGGCTCCAGGCGGGATTGGTGGTGGAAAGCATTACGTTGGGAAAGGTCATGCTAAAGAAGGTGACCTGGGTCAGGACAATATTTAGCCCTACCATGATGAACGCCCAGCCTTCCATTTTTTGGTTGATGAAATAACCTGCTGCTAGCAAAACTCCTACTGCTGTGATTGGAATGATGCCAGGGCTGACGATGCCGCGTGCCCAGAACCCGGCGACATAAGTGAAAATGCCCAGGGTGATATAAAGAGCCGAAGCAACCACCCAGAGTTTTTTGGCCAGCCGGTTGGTGCGCTCACGCAATTCCCCGTCCAGTTTCAGTCCAAGGAAGTTTACGCCATGCAGTAAGAAGATTGAGACTGTGGTTAAGCCACCCAGTAAGCCGTATGGATTGAGCAAGGTAAATAGATTGCCGGTGAACATCATTTTTCCGTCGATCGGTACTCCACGGGCAAGATTGGCGAAGGCGGTGCCCAGCAGCAGCGCGCTCAAGAAAGAGCCGATCGCGATCATCCAATCGAAGGTGTTGCGCCATTTTGGGGCGGCATCCTTCGAGCGATACTCAAAGGAAATTCCTCGCATGATCAGGCCGACCAGCAGCAGGAAGAGCGCCAGGTAAAAACCGCTGAACATGGTGGCGTACCAATTCGGAAAAGCCGCAAAGGTCGCGCCACCGGCTGTAAGCAGCCAGACTTCATTTCCGTCCCAGGTTGGACCAATGGCATTGATGATGGCGCGGCGTTCGACATCTTTCTTTCCAAGGAAAGGTAATAGCATGCCTACGCCAAAGTCAAAGCCTTCCAGAAAGTAGAAACCAATCCATAATACAGCAACCAGAACGAACCAAAGGGTTTGTAGAAATTCGTATGACATGATATTCCTCCGTTAATCCTGCGAACCAACGAGTGCAGGCGCGACGTCAACCGATTCTTGCATGGCTGCGTCTGGTCCGGCGATGGCATATTTATGCATGAGGTAGACCATCGCAAATGCTAGGGACCCATACAGCAGGGTGTAGCCGATCAGCGATATCCACAGTTCAACGATGGTCAGGTTAGGTGAGACGGCATCCTTGACTTTGAGTAGGCCGTATACAATCCAGGGTTGGCGTCCCATTTCGGTCAGAATCCAGCCGCTGGCATTGGCAGCGTAAGGTAGGATCAGCAGCCAGGGCACCCATTTCATCCATTTGGCTTTGGCGATATCACCGCGAAGGTTTGCCCAGATAAAGAAGGCGGCAAATCCCATCATCACAAAACCAAAGGCCATCATGATGCGGAATGTCCAGTAAGTCACAATCATAAGCGGGATGTAATCGTCCGGCCCGTATTTTTGGACTGCTTCAGCCTGAAGATCTGTGACGCCTCTGACTTCACAAGAAAAATTATTGCATGCCAGAAAACTCATGGCGTAAGGTATACGGATGGACCAGATTTCCTGCTTGCCTGAAAGATCACCGATCGTAAGCAGTGAGAAGGATGCTGGTTGTTCGGTTTCCCACATTGCCTCGAGGGCGGCGATCTTCATCGGCTGCACATCGCGCATAAACTGGCCCAGAGCGTGCCCGGCAAAGAATAGTGATATGCCAGCAATCAGGCCAACCAGAGCCGCCATCGAAAATGAACGTTTGAACAGCTCAACATTTTGTTTGCGGGAAATATGATACGCGCTGACCGCCAGGATCAAGAAGGCTGCCATGGCGAAGCCGTCAGAGACGGTATGCCAGAAGAATATCCAGCCTTTAAAGTTGCCAACCAGGGCGAAAAAGTTAATTAATTCCAGACGGCCATTGGCTGCATTAAAAACGAACGATCCAGCTGGCGGTGCTTGCATAAAGCCGTTGGCTAACAGGATGATCAAAGCGGACAGGTTGGAACTGATTGCAACCACCCAGATAGCTGCCAGGTGTACCTTCTCTGGAACTTTGTGTTCGCCAAAGATCCAGATACCCAGGAAGGTGGATTCGAGAAAAAATGCTAATAATGCTTCAATCGCCAGAGGGGCACCAAAGATATCGCCGACATAGCGGCTGTACTCACTCCAATTCATGCCAAATTGGAATTCTTGCACAATCCCGGTCACGACTCCGATGGCAAAGTTGATCAGGAATAATTTTCCCCAGAACTTGGACATTTTTCGCCAGGTTTCATCCTTGGTTAGATAATAGCGGGTTTGCATGAAGGCTATAAACCAGCCCATGCCCAAGGTCAGTGGGACGAACAACCAATGGTAAATGGTGGTGAGTGCAAACTGCCACCGTGAAAGAGTAACTGGATCCATACGTTCTCCTTGTGCGAATAAAAACAATACAAAATAGTGGTTGGCCAGGCAGATTGATTGAACTGGCCACCGCTATGATTACGCTATTGAGATTGGGATGATACTTACCAACGGGCTGGATTGTGTTTCGACCGATAGGTCAGCAAAGTTAATCGATGCCATTTCGCGCAGCATGGCTCTTTGAACACGATCCCATTTTGTCTGTACACGACAATCACCTTGAAAGGGGCAATTATCGCTTCCTTTTGCCTGTAGGCAGTCGGAGATGCACAGCGGTCCTTCAAAAGCCTCAACTACATCTTTGAGGGTGATTTCGCTGGCGGGGCGGGCAAGCTGTAAACCGCCTTCGCGGCCTGTGAAGGTTAAAATCAGTCCGAAATGTGCAAGTTGAGCCACTATCCGAGGCAAGAAGGATTGTGGAATGAGCATTTCCTCTTGAATGGCGGATGAGGGTGTTCGTACTGCTGCCTGGCGAGCGGCCAGGGCGAGAATAACGCGAACGGCATAATCTGTCTGGCGGTTAATTCTGAGCATATTTTCCTGCTGAATAATTACTGGACCGGTAAACGTTTACTTGTATTGTAATAGTTACATAGAGATTCTATCTACTGCGGATTGTCATGCTCATATCGTGATAAATGTCACTAATGATTTGTTTTCAGGGACGAAATATTATTTATGTACAAATAAAATGGGGTCAAGGTTGGAATCAAAGACAGCCCGCCAATTTTTTCTGTG
>JAPLGT010000235.1:0-4049 GCA_026390035.1 Chloroflexota bacterium | reverse complement strand
TATTTTTCTACAGATACGCTGGAATATTTCCAACCTCACTTATAACTTTTTCTACAGTTGTGATGGAATTTGTTGTTTTTCTACAGTTACGCTGGAAAGCACACACGGTATTGGCATAGGCCAGGAACGTAACGAAAACCTCACAGCGCTGGCCAAGTCGCCACACTCTCCTCATAGCCTGCCATAATGTGTACAAAGAGACAGTTGTCTCATAAAACACGATACTGGAGAACATTACCAGGTCCAGCCCGGTCTCGATCAGCTTCGGGTTCACCACCAGGACATCCATCAACGGCGCGTTCAGCCTGATCCAGGCTTCCCGTTTGGCCGGGGACATATCGTTGGCAGACAGGATGCCCACGCGCGGTTTCTCAACCACCCAGAGCGGGCGGCCGTTCACCAGGTGCGCTTCCTCGGTGACCAGGTTGGTCATGGCGCTTTCCAGCCGGGAGCGAATATCCCGCGTGCCGGATTGCTCGACAAACACAATTGTCTTGCGCCCCTGCGCCATGTTCTCGCGCACGATCTCGGCCAGACGGGTTTCCTTGGGCAGCCAGGGTTGGCTGGCCGAGGTAACCGCTGGCAGGTCGAAATGATAGCCGCCTCCTTTTGCGCCATCGTAGTGCACGACATCGGGACGGAAAGCCGAAGCGGGCCGGAAGCGGCAGGCCGAAAACCAGGCCGAAAGACCGCCGATGTCACCGAATTCGTGCAGGATGCTCATGGCCTCCGAAAGCACCGCGCGTTCAACCAGCTTGTACTGCTCGGCCAATTTCGCCGACATTTCGAGTGTTTCCACCACTTCGTTGACGGGCGGGAGTTCGTAGCCCAGGTCGGTGATGTTACCGAATAGGGTGATCGGCAGGAGGTAACGGATGACCGCGGGCGCAATGCCGGGCAGTTCCCGGGCGCGCACATTCCAGCGGCGGATATTGGTCGAAGCTCCGTAGTCGCCTTCAGCCGGTTTAGATTGGTCCCATGTCTTTTCCCAGAGACCGTAGTGATCCACCCAGCGGGTGACATCTGAGAAGGCATACAGACGGCGCAGCTCAGGCACGCGCCGGTAGAGCAGGTAAAACAGGCTGCTCGAGGCGCCACCGAAAAGGGTGCCAGTCAGGGCCAGGCTGTAACGCGTGGCCGAGAGCAAGCGCTGATCGGCTGTCCCGACATCTGACCTGCCATTTTGAGCCTTATGCACCTCGTCAGCCACGTAGACCTTGAAGAAACCGCGGAACTTGTGCTGTACCAGACGCGCCAGGCCAACCCGCCGCCAGCGGGACATCTGAAAAAGCGGCGTGTTGCAAATGGTCTTGCGCTCCTGGGTTTCACCTTCGGTGATAACCTTGTCGGTGATCTCGTGTGTGCAAAAGTGCGGAACGCGCGCGGGCGAGTAGCCGTGCCCACAGGTCGGGCAGCAGGCCAGGCGAACGTGTTCCCATTCGCCGATTTCCTCGTTGAAGACCCGCCGGACATGATACTGCACCGCCGGTTGCTCCTCGGCGCCCGCATCGTACTTGGCGGGGTCGAAGGCAATGATGGCGGCGGCCTTACGTCCCAGTGTCCCGGCTTTGTAGTCGTTCACAAAGTCGAACAGGGTGTACTCGTCGCGATCCATCGTTTCCACGGTCAGGCCAGCAGCAGTCAACTGGATAGCGGGCTTGATCGTCTTGCCCTCGTCCTTCAGGTTGTACTGGGTGAACAAGCCTGCGATGGATTGGGCCTTGTCCGGACTGCAGGCGATTTCAACCCGCAAACGGCCTCCGGGATCTCCGGGGGTCAGCGGGTCCACCTGCCAGCGCAGGATACTTGTGATCGAACCTCCTTTGGACTCGATAGCGTTCTTTGTTGCGGGCCAGCGACCCGGCTCCGAAAGTACCGGACGGGTGATGACGCGCGCAACAATGGGCGTGGCAGGGTCCGAGGCGCGCTCCAGGTCGCGTTTCCACTTCCAGAGCATGTGACCTGGAACCATGATGACGGCAGGCCACTTGTCCAGCAGTTCGAGCGAACTGATCGATACGCCCGTCTTGCCCCATCCCATTTCCGCGTTGAGGATGGCAGCGCCTTGTTTGCGCATGACGCGCGCTGCCCCGATGGCGAAATGACGCTGGATGGGGAACAACCCGCGCTCGCTGCGCCCAGGAAGCGGAGGCAGGCCGAGCGCCGATTTGCCGGTCACGGCCCATTCGCGGGCGGTGGGCTGGTAATCGTAGAGTGGGTGGTTCTTGGTCAAGATCGCATCTGTGATGGCAGTGGCATGGGCGGTGATGAAAGCGCCAACGGATTGCATGTCAGCCAGCATCTCCAGTTCACCCTTCGATTTTGCAACCGTCAGGGTGGCCACGTGACGTTCCTTCTCGATGACATTGACCGAAGTCGGTCTGCCCTTCTCGTCGACGTTGTTGCGTTCCATGTGCAGCACTTCCTTGCGGCTCATACCTTTGACCAGTGCAGGAGCGCCATTCTGCTCGACTTCCAGAACGCCGGTTTCCTGACCGGTGATGAGTCGGGTAGGAAGTTGGCATTGCTGCCAAGCATCCCCCCTAAGAACCGGACGTGAGGTTTTCACCTCATCCGGCTCAAGCCTTTGTTACGCCCTTTTGGGACGCGGCTTTACAACAGATAAATCTTGGCTGTGGATTTGCATGTGGCAGTTCGGATGCACGAGTACCTGATTTTCTGCTTTCTCACTACCACCTTTTGACCGCCATACGATGTGATGGCTGTGCCAACCAGTGATTTCTGTGATTGCTTGCTCGCATACTGGACAGATACCATCTTGGGATTGCCACAGGTTGAGAAGTTTGCGCTTACCATGAAGATTGCTTTCCATCTTCACTCCGAGACGCTCTTCAAAGTACGTTTCCTGAGCAGGATCATAAGGATTTGCATTCGCTTTGATCTTCCGATGCCGCCAGATTGGCGTTTTTGCTGCCGAGGCCAGCCGGATAACCTTTAGCTTTTTGCCTTCGTGTCCTATCTCGCCTGTGAATACCCAATTTTGCTTCCCAACGGTCTTGAAATATTTCACTTTGACCCATTGGGAGCCTTTGTTACCGTGCCGCCTTACTGCCCATTGCCAGAGTGCTAAGAAGATAGCGTGGTCTATGTCGGCAAAGGTTCCCTTGCTGCATACATGCCGATGGTGGTTCGCCCATCCCTTGATAATTGGGTTCAACTTAAGAATGAGATTACCGGCAGTGGCAGTTTTGTTTGCCTTTATGACTTTCCTGATTTTGCCAAGAACAGCTTTGATACTTTTCTTGGATGGTTTAATCAGCAGGCGCTCGTCATACTTTCTGACATTTTGCCCTAAAAAGTCGAAGCCATCCTCAATATGCGTGATATGGGTCTTTTCCAGCGACAGTTCCAGCCCGCGTTATTTCATGAAGGCTTGAACCAATGGTAGTACTTCGCTTTCGAGCAGTTCTTTACTGCTTCCCGTGATGATGAAATCATCCGCATACCGCACGAAATTCACCCGGTTCTTTCCCCTGGCTTTCTCTGGAGTTTGAAACTTCTCAGCGAGACGATTTTCCAAACCATCCAATGCCATGTTCGCTAACACTGGTGAAATAATCCCCCCTTGAGGGGTACCTTCATCCGTGGGATTGAGAACGCCTTTTTCCATATACCCGGCTTTCAGCCACTTTTTGAGTATTGTTTTATCCGTTGGGATGTTTGCCAATAGCCAGTCGTGACTGATCTTGTCAAAGCAGGCTTTGATGTCTCCTTCCAGAACCCATTTAGCCATGCACTTACGCGCCAAAGCTATGAAACATTGTTCAATTGCGTCCGCCGTAGAGCGTTGAGGCCGGAAGCCATACGAGTTCGGATCGGCTTTGGTCTCTGCTACTGGTTCGAGCGACAAAAGGTACAGCGCTTGCATTGCCCGGTCTTTCATGGTCGGAACACCCAAAGCAAACTACCATATCTTCCCAATCTTCCTCGGGATTCGTAACCATAATTCGGCCCAACCATCCTTTACTCGGGCAACAGGTCGAAATTGTCCGAGTTCGCCGCGGCGTTGATCCAGATCTCATTGTCCG
>JAPLGT010000172.1:0-15947 GCA_026390035.1 Chloroflexota bacterium | reverse complement strand
TTACGCTGTGGTTATTTTTTGCCGGGCTGTTTTTTAGCGGATGGAAACCGGGGACCTATCTCTCCCTGACTCTTTTCTGGGCACTCCCGGCAATTTTCCCCCAATTTTTGTTTGGGGCAGATATTCTCTGGCATTACCGCAAACTGGTTTTCTGGGCCATCATTCCTGTCAGTGTCTATCTTGCGCTGACCGATATCGTGGCGTTGAAAGCGACCACCTGGTCAATATCAACAGAACAGACCACGGGTATTCGTTTTTTTGGGATCCTACCTCTGGAGGAACTGCTTTTCTTTTTTATCACCAATGTCCTGATCGCTTTTGGCCTGACCCTGATGCTTTCGAATCTGAGCCAGGTGCGTCTTGCGGGTTGGCGGGCAAGTGGTTTCAAGGGACTGCCGTAATAAGCTGGAATGATCATCGTTTGAATTTTCTAAATTTGATTATGATGTATGCTGAGGAAAAATGGACCAAAACCTTTTACAATTTGCCAATCAAAACTATCTTAATCTTGAAACCTTCCGAAAAGCCGGAAAGAGTATCCAAACTCCGGTCTGGTTTGTTCAGGATGGGGCGAAAATCTATGTGCGGACCGGCGGCACTTCTGGCAAGGTCAAACGTATTCGCAACAACAGCCAGGTCAACATCATGCCATGTGGGCAGGTAGGCGAACCGCTCGGTGATTGGATCCCGGCAACGGCCCGGGAAATGACCGATGCTGATACCGCAGTACTTGTACGCAAGTTATTAGTCGAAAAATATGCGGATATGGTGGCCCGGTTTGAAGCCCAGGCCAAGGCCGATGGCTTGGAATACACCGCGATACTTATTGAAGTTTCGTGATGGAATACCGGAGAATTATTCGAGCATAAGGCGTACAGAGTATTGGATGACTGCCCTGCGCAGATTCATTTTATGACTATCGGGATTATTCAGGAGAGTAGAAATGTCAGCTTTAGGCCAATTTGAAAAACAGCAATATCTCAATGTTGAGACTTTTCGTAAAAATGGGAATGGCGTTAAAACGCCGGTCTGGTTTGTTCAAGATGTTGAAACACTTATTATTTGGACAGAAACTACCTCGGGCAAGGCCAGGCGAATAAGAAACAACACTGATGTCCGGATTGTCCCTAGCAAGGCAGATGGCACACCGGTCGGTGAATGGGTACCTGCCGCAGCGCGGGTCGATAATTCTGCGCCGGTTCTGGAACATCTTAAAAAGTTGATGTCAAAAAAATATGGTTTTATGTTCGCGGTTTTTGGGCTGATGGGCAAGCTCAGGCGATCGGAATATACGGCCATACAGCTGCGAATAGCTTGAGTTTTTGAGTATGAAGGAATGTACAAAAAAGAGATGGCAGCATTTGCCATCTCTTTTTTGTATTTCACTCTTTTTTAGGGGCTTCCCTGACGATGTACAACGGCCGGCCCTTGACTTCGTCATAGATGCGGCCGATATATTCGCCCAAGATGCCGAGAGAGATCAATTGGACGCCACCAAAGAAAAGGACTGCGATGAGGGTGGTGGCCTGACCATAAAAAGCCTGGGAACCGGTCAATCGTTCGATAATTACGAGCGGGATGGCGATAATCGCAATCCCGGCAGAGATGAAACCGAAATATGTAGCCACCTGCAGTGGAAAGTAAGAAAACCCTGTGATGGCATTTAAGGCCAGTTTGAGCATTTTCTTGAACGGATATTTTGTCTCTCCGGCAAAGCGGGCCTCACGTTTGTAATCTACACCGATCTGTTTGAAGCCCACCCAGGCGCCCATGCCGCGTAAAAAGCGATGTTTTTCACGCATGTTATTCATCACATCGACCACCTTGCGATCAATCAGGCGGAAGTCACCGGTGTCGAGCGGAATTTTGACATCGGTGATGCGATAGATCAGACGGTAAAACAAGGAGGCTGTTAATAACTTGAACCAGCTTTCGCCCTGTCTTTCGGCACGCACGGCATAAACTACCTCATAGCCTTGCTTCCACTTTTTGGCCAATTCAAGGATGACTTCGGGCGGATCTTGCAAGTCAGCATCGATAATGACCACGGCTTCACCGCGAGAGTAGTCTAATCCGGCGGTAACTGCGATCTGGTGTCCAAAATTTCTGGCAAAGATGATCGGCCGCACAGCTTCATCCTGGGCGGCCATTTCATGGATGCGCGCAGTTGAGTTATCGGTCGACCCATCGTCGATCAGGATCAATTCCCAGGTTTCGCCGGTCGAATCCAGCACTTCTTTTACACGGCGATATAGTTCAGGTAGATTTTCAAACTCATTGTAGATTGGGGCAATGATTGAATAGGTGATTGTCATATTTTTCGCAAATCTGATTAATTGGTGAGCGAGCATGCGCGATTTCGAATGTATGCTGAGATTGTACTCGATTTCCCTGCCGCTCGAATTGTTTTTATCTTGGTTCTGTATTCCCCAACGATGAGTCTGCAAATGGATTGAGACCCAACAGTTTCCGGCGAATATACCTTGCCAGGATTATCACAGAAGCCAGCACCGGCACGACAATCAGAACGCCTAAAATACCTTGCATCATAATTGCGGCGATGATCGCGACAAAGACCACACCTTCATGCAGAGAGACACTTTTTGCCAGAATTCGTGGTTGCAAATAAATGGTTTTGAAATTATTCAAGACCAGATAAACTCCACAGGTGAGCACTGCAAACCAGCCATTTGACATGGGAAGGAAATTTGAGCCTTCCAACCAGGCCACGATAATGGCGATAATGGCAGTGATACCCGGGCCAACTTCTGGGACGAGGTTTAGAAAACCAGCCAGTAAACCAATAAAAATGGCGCCGGGCAGCCCGATGGCTGACCAGGCCGCAGCATAAATTACAGCCAGGATCAGCATTAGCCGCACCTGTCCGGCGAGGTAACCCAACCAGACGCCTTTGATTTCCAGATACAATTGCCGTATGTCCTTTTGGTATGAATCTGGTGCCAGGCCGATCAGCCATTCCCGCAGTTTGTCCCATTCGGTCATCAGGTGATAGGTGCTGACGATGATGACTAAGAACCACAAAAATCCACGCGAGGTAGTTTGGATAAATTGTAGAGCCTGTTCTGGCCTGGGGATAAGAGTGCCGCTCATGGTGGCGCGAATGGCTGGAATGAATCCATCCAGGTAAACTGGTATGCCCACTACTGTAATTGGAGATACAAGTGATTTTTGATAAATATCAAGCGTAGTGTTCAAGTCTTTATAGACTGTCTGACTATCATCCAGTAGGGACGGAATGACGGTGACAAGTAAAGTTACCAGGACAATCAGCACCATAAAAAAAACGATATTTGCGGCTTGTTTGCGTTTTAGTTTTGTGATCCGTGTCACCAGGTTAATGAGTGGGCTGAGCAAATAGGCGATTAATGCGGCGGTTACCAGGGGTTGAAATATCTCGCGGACATACCAGAGCGTCGCTGCCATCACAACGATCAATAGGACCATCACGGTATAACGAAATGAGTTGTCCCAAGAATTTTTTAACATATTATTCACTTATCCAATGATGGTGTAACCTCATGCATCTATGGCTGGCAGCTCTTTGTGCATGGTTGGGTTTTCCGGCGAGACTGGGTTTGCTGAATGCACGGAGTTGATGTTTTTACTTGGCGTATGTTTTGTTTGGTGTTAAAAACATGTTCAGAAATGGATAAATAAATTTGTTTATGTAGTTTTGGTGGAAAGTGCTTTCTGCCAAAACTACATCTGCAAGGAAACCCGGTGGTGTGCAAACCAGCAGGCTGCTTTTCAGGCTTTATAAACAAGATGTTGAGTAAACATGCTGAATGGGCACAAACAAGTTTGCAATCAGGGCAGGATTCGTTTGAGGGCTTCCATGGTTGGTTCAATAATTGGAGCAGGTTGGACTGCTTGCATGGCTGCTCGCACATCTTTCAGCCCGCTGCCTGTATTCATCACCAGCACAGGTGATTCGGATTCCAACCAGCCCTGCGCTTTTGCCGCTGTTAGACCGGCAAAAGCAGCCGCTCCGGCGGGTTCAGCAAAGATGCCCATTTGTCCCAATGTGGCGATCGCCTTGAGGATTTCATCATCCGAAACAGTTAGATAGGTGCCACCGGTTTCTGTCGCAGCTCGTACTGCCCGGACGCCATCGCGAGGAAAATCGACTGATATGCTGTCGGCGATCGTTTTGGCCTGTACCGCTGTAATGGTTTCAGTGCCAGCCTTGAAGGCATTGGCAATGGCAGCGGAGCCTTCTGCCTGGACACCAATAATGCGTGGCAGGCGCGCGATCCAGCCCAGGGCTTGCAGGTCTTTGAATCCTTTGTGGATGCCTGAGATGATATTGCCATCGCCGACCGAGACAAAAATCGTCAGCCGTTGTTCATTGACGGGTACGGTGGCAGCCGATGGTATGACCCGCATGCCGGTGCCCATCTGGTTCTGCATAAATTCCCAGATTTCAAAAGCGGCCGATTTTTTCCCCTCCACAGTGAAGGGATTGTAACCAGTGTTACGACAATACCAGCCGAATTCTTGCGAGGCTTTTACCGTCAGATCAAAGGCATCGTCATAGCTGCCATCGACCAGGATCACCTTGGCCCCAAAAACAAGCAGTTGTGCGACCTTGGCTGGCGGGGCGGATTTGGGCGCAAAGATGATCGCTTTCTGTCCAACGGCGGCTGCCATGCCAGCCAGCGCGGCGCCCGCATTTCCGGTGGAGGCGGTCACTACCACTTCTGCGCCGATTTCCCGGGCGCGTGTGACTACAACAGCGCTGGCGCGATCTTTGAATGAGGCGGTCGGATTACGGCTTTCGTCTTTGAGCCAGAGCTGTTTGATCCCCATTTTTTCTGCCAGACGGGGAAGAGCATACACCGGGGTGCCGCCGACCATGTGCAGTGGCGTGCCTTCGCCTGTGGGAGCCGAAACCGGCAGCAGGGGTAGATAGCGCCAGATGGATGGATTTGAGCGTGAGGTCAAATCGGCAGGTTGGTATTTCTTGCGAATGGCCTCATAATCCAGGACCACATCCAGATTGCCACCATCTTTGGGACAGGTGTATGTGATTTCGTCTGGGCCGTAGGTTTGACCGCAGATTGAACAGCTGTATCCGACAAATTTATTCATAGAATTATCCTGATGAAAATATAAATAGCGAACTTATTCGTATTTACTCACGCGGTGGGCCACGCTGGACAGAGCGGGCTCGCCCAAAGAAAAAATACACTTGCTTGGCAAATCTTTGATTAGCTTTCGCCGTGGAGTAAAAATCAGCATGGCCAAAAGCAAAATTGTGGAAGCTGTGAGTAAGTGCTCTCATTTTTTTGAAGCGCTATTCTTTTTAAATACCTTTTAGCGCCATCAAAAGTTTTTCCTGGTCGACCGGTAAGCTGTCGAAGCGGTAGCCGGTGGCGTTGTAAATTGCATTAGTGATGGCGGGTGGCGTTGGAATGCAGACAATTTCGCCTACGCCCTTGGCACCGTAAGGGCCATCCTTGGTTGGGTCTTCAACCACGAAAGATGTGATTAAGGGGGTATGCATGATCGATGGGATGCGGTAGCGCGATAATCGGTCGGTAACCACGTAGCCATCCTTGGTGATGAAGTTTTCAAGCAGGGCATGTCCGACACCCATGACCACACCGCCTTCCACCTGGCCCTGCAGGCCGAGCGGGTTGATGGCACGGCCAACATCGTTGGCCGAGATCACCTGTAAGACACGCACTTCTCCGGTGAGGGTATTTACTTCCACTTCGGCGGCCTGGGATGCGAATGAGAATGCGACGTGCATATCTCCACCCTGGCCGAGTGGTTTGGTGACGGGCGCATGATATTCGTATAATACGCAAGGCGTTTGCCCGTCTGCGCGCATATCTGTCGCAACCTTGCCGAGTGGGATGACCTGCCCGTCGAGATGCACGCCCAGTTCAGAGAAGTGGATCGTTTCTGGGGCCTGGTCGTATTTTTCGGCCATGGCTGCGGTTATGAGGTTGCGCAAGCTTTGGGCTGCCAGCCGGGATGCATTTCCGGTGACATACGTCTGGCGCGAGGCGGTGGTCGGCCCGCCATTGGGTGTCAGATCGGTATCCATGACCAGCACGCGCACACGTGAGGATGGTAGCGAAAATTCTTCAGCAACCATCATTTGCATAATGGTGACAAGCCCCTGGCCCAACTCGGCTGCGGCAGAGCGTACCTGGAGCGTGCCATCTTCGTAAAGTTCTACTTCAGCGCCAGACGTATCATCCGCTCCGCCGCCCAGTCCGGTATTCTTGAAAGCTGAGGCGAAGCCCCAGGCGTGGACGAGGTGCTCCGCGCCCGGTTTGGGCCGGGCCTTGAACAAATCAGCGCTCGATAACCCGGATACACGCTGCATCTCAGCGGAGACTTTATCAATACATTCGACCAGCCCTGCGCTTTCAAGCAACACCTGGCCCGTGCTGGTTTCTGCGCCCACACGCAGAGCGTTCTTGCGGCGCAATTCCACCCGATCCAGGCCGAGTTTCTCAGCCAGCATATCCATCATGGTTTCAAAAGCAAATGCTGACTGCAGTACGCCAAAGCCTCGAAACGCGCCGGCTGGCGGGTTATTGGTGTACATGGCGTAGCAATCCGCGTGGACGTGTTGAATTTCGTACGGTCCGGCCGAGTGGGTTGTGGCGCGAGTTAATACTTTTTCACCCAATGATGCATAGGCACCGGTGTCGCCATACAATTCGGTTTGAGCAGCTACCAGAGTTCCATCGCGTTTGGCACCCAGCTTGACGTGGATTTGAGTGGCGTGGCGTTTTGGGTGCACGATCAGGCTTTCGTGCCGGTCGAAAAGCAGTTTAACTGGTCGGCCGGTGACATTTGCAAGCAAGGCGGCATGAATTTGGCCGGCGATATCTTCCTTGCCGCCGAAACCGCCACCCATTAATTGGCCAACGATGCGGACGCGTTCCTCAGCCCAGCCCAGCGCCCGGGAGACCTGGGTGCGGTCCTGGTAGGGGATTTGCGATCCGACGTAAATTTCCATGCGTCCGTCTGCCAGCGGAACGGCGATGCTGCATTCAGGTTCCATGAAAAGATGGTCTGTGGAGGGTGTGTGGAAGGTATGTTCAAGCACAATATCTGATTGTTCAAAGCCTTGGGCAGGGTCGCCTTTGCGTACCTTGATGTGTTTGAGCAGGTTGCCGTTGGCATGCAGAACGGGGGCATCTGCCTGGCGCGCCTGTACGGCGTTGGTGATGACTGGTTGCAGGTCGTATTTGACATTCACCAGGGCCGCAGCGGCATTTGCAATTTCCTGTGTTTCTGCGGCCACGATGACGATGGCATCGCCAACATAGCGTACACGCTCGCCGATTCCTACAAGGATGGGCCAGTCGTAAATTACCAACCCGTGATTATGCTCGCCGGGAATATTCTGGGAGGTGAGTACCGAAACCACACCCGGCAGCTGGCGGGCTTGATCAATGTCGATGGATTTGACGATGGCATGCGGTACACCGGCACGGTGTACGCAAGCAAACAGCATATTGTCAAAAACGAGATCGTCGGTAAAGATGGCTTCTCCGGTTACTTTTTCAACTGCGTCCGGGCGGATCTGAACTTTTCCGATTACAAGGCTGTCTACTGCGGATGGCAAAACCTGAGGATCTGAAACGGGCTGACCGGTTTGCAAGGATGCTGCTGCTGCCAGAATGGAATTTTCGATGGTTGGATAGCCTGCGCAGCGGCAGAGTGTATCCTTGAGTGCGTGCCGAATTTCTTGCGATGTGGGCTGTTTTTTGTGTTGCAACAGCGCATACGAAGTCATGATTTGGCCGGGGATGCAGAATCCGCATTGCACGGCGCCGTGTTTAACAAACGCATCTTGCAGTGGGTGAAGTTTGAGCTTGCCGTCTTCGTGTGTGGCGAGGCCTTCGATGGTGGTGATCTGTTTGCCATCGGCACGTTCTGCGGGGTACGAGCAGGAGAGTACTGGCTGGCCATCAAGAATGACAGTACAGGCCCCGCATTCAGCTTCGTTGCAGCCTATCTTGGTTCCAGTCAGTTTGAGACGATTACGCAGTAAATCGGCCAGTGTTTCGCCGGGAATGGGGTCCAGTGTATAGGTCTGGCCGTTTACAGATAAGGAAATTTGGTTTTTTTTCAAGGGAGCACCGTTTATATAAACTAAACAGCCCGTTCCCAGGCTGTTGTCAGGGCGTTTTTGAGCAGGACGACGACCAGGTCGCGGCGGTATTCGGCGGTGGCGCGAGCCGGGCTTGTGCGGAAGACGGCTTCGGCGAGCAGGCTTTCCTGTGCGGAAGCGATGGTTTCAGGGGAGAAAACCTTGCCGCTCAGGAATGCTTCGGTTTGACGGGCGCGGAAGGGTGTGGGGCCAGCCGGGCCAACCGAGATGCGCGCGCTGGTGATCACATCTGCGTCGCGTTCAAGCCAGGATGCCAGGTTGAGAATAGGCAGGGCAATGCCCTGGGCGCGCATGATCCGGTAAAACGCTGAGGCCTGGTGGGCTTTTCTGAGTGGCAAGTAAAAACCAACCAGGATTTCATCGGTTTTGAGTGTGGACTTGCCGGGACCGGCGAAAATCTCTTGCAATGGAACTCGGCGGCGGGCTTGGGGTGATGCAATTTCGGCTTGAGCGTCCAGAGCCAGCATTCCGATGGTTCCATCCGCGGCGGGTAGGGCGTGGGCTACATTTCCACCCAGGGTTGCCATGTTGCGAACCTGTGGCCCGCCTATTAATCCGCATGATTCGACCAGGGCCTGGGCATGTTCCTGCGCCAGTGGTGATTCGACAATGCGGTTGTGCTGCATACCCGCACCAATGAATAACTTGTCAGTTCGAATTTCGAGCTGACAAAGCTCGGCGATCCCGGTCAAATCGACCAGAGTGTGTACTGGTGCGTGGTGCCCTTGCTGGAGGTCGAGCATTAAATCAGTCCCGCCCGCGATAGGAATCGCGGGCGAGGGGGCGGAGGCAAGCGCCTCCACGGCTTCTTGTATGGTCTGTGGGTGTAGAAATTCTTTCCAGAGGCTCATAGGATCGGCGTCCTTTCACAATGCTGAAAGTTAACGGGCGGCGGCACTTTTCGTGTGGTCTGTTTCCAACGCCGCCGAGGCACTAACGTGCCCCGCAACGACCGCCGAACCCATGTATGAACTGGTATTCAATTTTAGCTTACACTTATTACTTGCCAAAAGCATACTAATATCAGGAGGCGGCCTGACATTCCATGTGACTGATTATAACCCTATAATCCGCGCTCGCCACGAATGTAAGGAGTGCCGAGTGCGGCTGGTGCTCCGACGCGTTTGCGCATCGCCTCTCGCGAACCGAGGATCAGGACGATGACTGTGAAGGCGTAGGGCAGCATTTGTAGGAAGAAACCCAGGTATGTGTTGTAAAAGAATGGATTAGCCAGGCCGAAAATCATGGTCGGGCCTTGAATGTCCAGGATCAGGCGGCGCAGAGCGCCAAAGGCATACGAGCCCAACATGGCGCGGAAGGGATCCCACTGGGCAAAAATTACCAGGCCGACTGCAATCCAACCTTGCCCAGCAGTGGTCAGTTCGCTGAACCAACCGGGCGAAATTGCCAGGCTGATGGTTGCGCCTGCCAGCCCCGCCATCGCGCCGCCGACAAAGACGTAAATATAGCGCAGGCGAAAAACGTTAATGCCCAGAGCATCTGCAGCGGACGGATATTCTCCTACAGCCCGTAGATGTAGACCAGGACGTGTGCGATTGATGTAATACCATGCCAGTGGGGTCATGAGATACCCCAAGTACACCATAATACTCTGGTTGTTGAAAAAGATGGTTCCCAGCAGTGGTATCTGTGAGAGCAGCGGGATGGAAAACACTGGTAGGAGCGAGACAGTTCCGGCTTTGCTCAGACCTTCGCCAAATACAAGGCTGATACCGGTACCTAGAAAAGTGAGTGCCAGCCCGCTGACGACCTGATCGGCATGCAGCGCAATGACAATATAAGCATGCACCTGGCTGATGATGCCCGCAACCAGCATTCCTACCAAGACACCCAACCAGGGATTCCCGGTCTTAATCGCCACGCTAAAAGCGCTCATTGCGCCAATCAGCATCATTCCTTCTACGCCTAAATTCAGCACTCCGGAGCGCTCGGCAAAAAGCTCGCCCAAGGTGGCAAACAGTAAGACAGTGCCGCTTGTGACGCCGGCTTGTAAGATGATCAGTGGATCCATGGTTTAAGCCTCCTCTCCGACGCGGATGATACTAATTCGATAGCGCAGGAGAAAGTCACTGGCGATCAGACAGACCAGGATAATACCCTGGATCATCTTTGGAACACCTGATGGTTGAATTTCGCGTCCGGCCAGGATTAGAGCTCCAAATAGAATGGAAACCACAATTACTGCCAGCGGGTTGAGTTTAGCCAGCCAGGCGACGATAATGCCGGTGAAACCATAACCGGCGGCGACTGGTGAAGTTTGCAAACGGTGGACGACACCCGTGACCTCAGACATCCCACCCAAACCAGCCAGTGCACCAGAAATGAACATGGCCAGCACAATGTTTTTGCTGATATTAATGCCCGCATATTTGGCCGCATTGGGGTTATCACCAATCAAACGGACCTCGTAGCCCCAGCGGCTGCGGTAAATTACGAACCATAAAATTACTGCAGCGATAATACCGAGCAGCAGACCCATGTGTGTGGTCAGCCCGCGAAAAATTGGAAATGTTTTCGCCAGGTCGAGCAGGCGCGGCAGGGCGGCATTATCTGGAAATTTGGGGCTCATCTGGAAGCCACCTTCGGACCAGACGCCAAAAATCCAGAAGTTCATCCACGAAATCGCGATGTAATTCAGCATCAAGCTGCTGATAATTTCGTTCACGTTGAAGCGCGCTTTGAGGATACCCGGGATCAATCCCCACAGGCCGCCTGTGATCATTCCGGCGATGATCATGGCGGGAATGAAAACCCAGGCGGGTGTGAGCGCGGGTAAAACTGGTGCTAACACAATTACACCAGCTCCAAAGGCACCCATGACAAACTGGCCTTCTGCACCGATATTCCATAATTTCATACGAAAGGCCACAGAACAGGCTAATGCCGTAAATATAATGGGGGTGGCTTTTACCAGGGTATCTGATAAGACGCCTATATCGCCAAATGATGATTTTGCGATATGTGCATAGATCGCAAAAGGATCACCACCGATTATTGCGATGATGATGCCGCCCAGGATGAGGGCCAGAACGACCGCGCCCAGTGAAACTGCCGCAGGGAACCAGCCCGGCGGGGTTTCGAGCCGTGGTTCAATCTGGAAACGATAGGGGAATTTATTGCGTGTTGTTGGGGTAGATTCAGCCATGCTGTTGCGCTCCTGTTGCGGTTTGCGCCGTGATCTGCTCCAGCGGAGTGCCGGTCATCATCAAACCGACGGTTTCCATATCTGGATCGTGTACCTCGCCCATGAGGCGGCCTTCGTAGATCACTGCCACCCGGTCACTCAGAGAAAGCAGTTCTTCCAATTCTTCTGAAATTAATAAAATTGCCGCGCCGGCTTCGCGTTGTGCCAGCAAAAGCTTATGAACGCCCTCTATCGCACCTACATCCAGGCCGCGGGTGGGTTGAACGGCCACCAATAAAGCTGGATGCCCCGAAATCTCGCGCGCCAAAATCACACGCTGCAAATTTCCGCCTGAAAGTAGGCGCACCGGAGTATCGATGGTAGGTACCACAATGTTGTAGGCTTCTTTTAAGCCTTTCGCGAAATGCTGTGCCGCCGGAATATCCAATAACCAACCGTGTGAAATGGGTTCATGACGGTAATTTTTCATAATTACGTTATCTGTCACGCTTAAATTGGGTGAAGAACCAACATGGGTACGATCTTCTGGCACATAGGCCAGTCCGCGCTGGATGGCATATTGCGCTGGATGGTTGCTGATCTCCACGTCGTTCAAAAGGATCTTGCCTTTGGTACATTTTCTCAGCCCAGCAATGATCTGTGAGAGTTCTCGTTGGCCGTTGCCTGCCACACCTGCCAGGCCGTAGATCTCGCCCTGCCGGATTTCAAGTGATATTCCTCGGACAGCCGGCAAGCCCTTGTCATTTTCAGCCTGGACGTCCTGCAACTTCAGGACAACCTGACCGGTTTCCTGATCTTTTTTCTCCATCTGAAAGACCACGTCACGTCCTACCATTAAGCGGGCGAGTTCCTGGCGGGTCGATCCCTGGGTAGGGACGCCCGTGGCTGTTACTTTGCCTTTGCGTAAAACGGTCACCCGGTCGGCAATTGCCATGACTTCCTGGAGCTTGTGACTGATGAAAATGATTGATTTTCCTTCTGCCACCATGGTGCGTAAGGTGTTGAACAATAGATCAGCTTCCTGTGGTGCCAGAACTGCAGTGGGTTCGTCCATAACCAAGACTTGCGCGCCGCGATAAAGCATTTTTAAGATTTCCACGCGCTGCTGTTCACCTACGGAAAGCTGCCAGATTTTTGCTTTAGGATCGACCTCCATGCCAAAGCGTTTACCCAACTCGGCAATTTTGAGGTCATATTCATTCAGGTTCATTCGAAACCGTGGTTCATCCATGCCGAGCAAAATATTCTCGGTTACTGTTTGGGATGGTACCAGCATAAAGTGCTGGTGAATCATGCCAATTCCTACGCGAATGGCGTCCTTGGGGGAATGAAAGGATACTTCTTTGTTATTAACTCTGATTACGCCAGCATCGGCCTGGTATAGTCCGGCCAAGACATTCATCAGCGTGCTTTTTCCTGCACCGTTTTCGCCAAGGAGTGCGTGAATTTCTCCCCGGCGCAGTTCAAAATCAGTATGGTCGTTTGCCAAAACGCCTGGAAAGCGCTTGACAATTCCTCGCATGGTTACAACGAGGGGGACTTCGGTGTGCTGAACAGTTGATACGATTTCAGGGTTGTCCACAGGATCACTCCCTAAATAAAAAAATATGATTTCTGATTAAAAAAAGGTGGGTGGTTAAGAAAAAAGGAACCAGAGTCTGAGGACTCTGGTTCCTTGTGTTCAATTACTTTTTGGGAAGTTCCGCGGTGATGCCATCGGCCCACCAGTACATACAGTATTTGCATTCCGGCATGGGAGGACCAAATGAATCAAGGTCGGCCTGTGTGAATTTTTCACCAGCGGGAACGATTTCCTTGCCAGTGTTGTCCTTGATCGGACCGGCGAAGACATCGAGGCGGGTGAACTTGCCAGCCATCATGAGGGCCAGGGTGTCCTTGACCATTTTGACATCAGCTTCGGGCAGGTCAGAAACGCCCTTGGTGACAGTCTGGCCATCCATGAAGCCGAACAGGCCAAGGCTGCCGCTATCGGCATCGAAATAGTCCCAACCTGGTTTGTAGGTTTTGTCCATGACGCCCTGGGCAATCTTGGCGTAAACGGGGCCCCAGTTCCAGTAGATGGTGGTTAAACAGCGTTCTACCTTGCAGGAACCAATATAGTCATAGGTGATGCCCCACTTGCCCTTGGCCTGGGCCACATCGGCCACGGCGGGGGTGTCAGCACCGGTCAAAACGACCTGCGCGCCGGCATCAAACAGGGAGGCGGCACCATCTTTTTCAGCAATAGGATCGTGCCAGGTGTTGATCCAGCGGACATCCATTGTGCATTCGGGGCAGGTCTTCTTGGCACCGAGCATGAAGGCATTGCCAAGGCGCAGTTCTTCAGGAATTGGGAAAGTCGCCATGTAACCGAGCTTGGGATTTCCGTCTTTCTTGGCGCGTGAACCAGCCAGCATGCCGGCCAGGTATTTCATACTTTCCATCGCACCGAACAGGTTGCCGAAGTTCTTTGTGTTGGACTTGAAACCGCTGATGTGGATATAAGTGATATCCGGGAATTCTTCTGCAACAGTAGCCATCGGGTCCATGAAGCCGAAGGAAGTGCCGAGAATCATGTTGAAGCCCTTGCGGGAAAGGCTTCGGAAGACCTGCTCTGCATCAGCGCCTTCGGGAACGTTCTCGATGTAAGCAATGTGAGAGTTCGGTACGTTCTTCTCTACGTATGTAAGGCCTTCGTAATGAGCCTGGGACCAACCACCATCATCGTGTGGGCCAATCAGAACGGCGGCGATATTGAACTTTCCCGCTTCAACTTCGGGAATTTGGAGACCGCCAGCTTCAGGAGCGGCGGGAGCAACGGTTGCAGCCGGTGCTTCGGTTGCAGCGGGCGCGGCTGGTGCAGCCGGTGCTTCAGTCGCAGCGGGTGCTTCGGTTGCAGCCGGTGCAGCGGGGCCGCAAGCAGAAAGCACCATTACGATCACAGCCATCAACAGAGAGAGCTTGTACAGGTGACGCATATTTTTCTCCTCCAGAGAAATGAATGGGGTGCCAGAATTTTGCCCGGATCAAACTTGTCTGGACAACTAACCCTTGATATTAACATGGTTTTTTATTCAGCACAAGACTAGAATCCAGAAATCATAAATATGGTAGCACAAAATGTTGGTTTTGGTACAGTGAAAGCCTGCACTTTTTCGGGTAATATTTGTCATACAACTTGGCGAATCCGATTTACTTTTCCGGCGGCAGGCCGGGCGCATTTTTGGTGATGCGCACATCCGCTTATAGCTTGAGCCTGCCACGCTCTGGTAAATCCGCCAACGGCAGTGTTGCAGCAACTTTCATGGCAATTTGTATAGTGTATAGCTTCCACCCTGGATTTGTTTTTCAACGATTAAATCTTTTAGAGTCGCGTCAAGCAGCGCCCAATTGATTGATGCGCCCTGGAGGTCCTCTGTACGAATACTAGCCACCGTACAGTTTCAAAAATAGGTGCAAAGAGAGCAGTTGAGAAGTGGAAGCGAGTTGATTAGGCGCCTTTCGATCAAGCGAAAACCGATCTGGAAAATGCTCAAGTCTCGCCGATCTTTACGGTCAACGAGATGGCGCAAACCTTGATGAATAGTGCGCCCACCGGTTGAAACCAGGTAGACGTATAAAAAAGCTACGGCCAAGGTTAATCTTGAAAGGCGTAAAAAACTGTGAAGCATGGAGCACTCCAAGTCAAAGCCATGTTTTTTCAAGTCGCCAAACATTTCTTCGATCCACATCCGGCGCTTGTAAAAATGGAGCGCGGTCTGCAAATCTGGCAAATTGGTCGCCAGACACCAAGATACTTTTTCACCGCGTTTCCAATGTACCAGTAAATTGACCGGGTACAGATGGGCTTGCGAAAAGACCATCTGTCCGAGCCAAATGCTCTTCCCGGCTTTCAAAATGTAACCGCCAAAGGGTTTCCACGCGTTTTCAGCCTGTGACCAGACCAAAGTATCTGACTTTTGGCGCAAAACATAGTACCAATACCACTTATCCAGCTGTTTTATGACTTTGACCGGCCCAAACTCGGTGTCTCCAACCAGAAAAACAGCTGCACCACGTGGAATGAGCGTTTTTACGTAAGAAAGTAAGGCAATTTGTTTGTTACCAGTGCTGTGTCCGCGAACATGCTTGACCCATGTCCAGGCAATCGGGATGGCTCGCCTACGATATGCCATACTGATCATCAATAATTGATGACCAAAGCCAACCTTGCTACCATCTACGATTAGGTGAATTTCTCCAATTCTGGCATACTGCTCTGCCAGCCATTCTACAGCAATTGGTTTGTACCACTCACGAACGCGAATGGCCGGATTATCGAGAAAACGATCAAAGCGTTTGATGGTACTTTGTAGCTTTGCATTGCCTGGGATTTTCCCGGCAATGCGACTCAAGTACACCGAACGGCTCTCATAGATTCCATAGACGAGCAAGGCAAAATTGCGAATTTGGGTAATTCTTTGTCCTGGTCGCAGTTCGCTAATTTTTCGAAAAAAGGTATCATATAGGTGGTTGATCGGCATGACTTCTCCTGGCAAAATGTTTTCTCGCAAAAACTACTTTACCAGATTTGTCTGCCGATCAACCTTCGCCTTTATCAAACTGTACGGTGGCTAG
>JAPLGT010000231.1:0-4376 GCA_026390035.1 Chloroflexota bacterium | reverse complement strand
TCAGTTGCCGTACCACATTTCCTTTTGCACCTTTCGGGTACAGTTGTCGTAAACTCGTTAGAATGGTACGATATACGCGACGATTGTCACTCATGGGTCACCTGTTCTTTCTTGGCGGAAAAAACTTAGTGTACCCGATTGGCAATCGTCATTTTATTAAAAGTGTCCGGTAATCAATCAAAAATTAGAAAAACTGTTGAAACTACCGGAAGTCTAATTGAACGTTTGTTACCCAAATCTATTCATGCTGTTACTGCCAGAGGATTTGAGTTGAAAATCGCTCTTTTTGTACTGACCTGTTCTCTCAACTTCCTTTGGTAGCAACTTGGGTTAATTAAGCTATGACCCATCATCAAGATCTACTTCACCGACTGCGTGACTTCGTCAACAGCGAATCCGCTACACAATTAGCCAACTTGCAGCGCCAGTGGGACTTACCATTGGGCGAGCGAGTCATGCGTGGCTATGCCATCGAAGGTCTGAGCGTTGAAAGCTTCCATAAGAATTCAATGAGATTGCGCTGCCAGACCAACGAATCACGCTTTCGCGAGGGGGATTTCCTGGTTTTGCACCGCAGCACACCAAGCGGTTTGGAATCTGCTCAGGCCTTGCTGGAATATGATGATGAAACTCTCCTTGAAGTAACCCTGCTCGGTGGCAATCCATTCATGTTGCAAACTGAACCAACAGGTTGGATTGCAGATGAAGGCATGTTGGATCTGCGGCACTTCCATCTGGATGCTTTGGATGAAGTTGCCGACACCTGGCGTGGACGCGAAATTATTTTGCCAATGTTAAGCGGAGAACGTATCCCGCAGACCGATTTTGCGCGTTATGAGCGCGCCCTTGAAACCGCGCAACGCTTGGGCTTGAACGAAACCCAATCAGAAGCAATTGCCCAGGCGTATGGCACCGATCTCTATCATCTGATTCAAGGTCCGCCCGGAACCGGGAAGACCTACGTGCTGGCCCAACTGGTTCGCATGCTGGTAGCCGATGGTTATCGCGTACTGGTTAGCGGGCTGACGCACCGCGCCATCAATAATGCGCTGAACAAGATTTACGATGTCGATCCAATGTTGCCTGTCTGCAAGATTGGTTTGGAATCGCGGACTGGTGACCTGAAAGTGCCAAATTATGAAAACTTCATCGAGTCTGGCTTTGGGGATTTGGTAAAAGGGTATGCGGTCGGCGCGACACCTTTCGCCTTGCGCAGTAAAAAGCGTCTGGCTGGAGTGGAGTTTGATGTCATCATTTTTGATGAGGCATCGCAGATCACCTTATCTTTGGCCATCATGGGCATGCTTTCGGGGAAGAGGTATATTTTTATAGGTGATGAACGCCAGTTGCCGCCTGTCACATCGCTCAAGGGCAGTCATGTCGGGAACACATCCATTTTTGGTTACCTGGCCGGGCGAAGCTCAGAAACCATGCTGACCACTACCTACCGCATGAACGATGTGCTTTCACACTGGCCCAGTCGCGAATTTTATGAAGGCCGGCTTTATCCTGATCCAAAGGCTGCCAGCCGCAGGCTTGGCCTGCATGAGATGGATGGAGTCTGGGACCATGTGCTCGACCCTGAACAACCTGCTGTCTTTATTGATTTGCACCACCGCGGAAATACCACGCGCAGCAACAAAGAAGCCGAAATTATCACGGAATTGATCCAGTCCTTGTTATTTGCCAGGATAGCGCCTGAGCAAATCGGTGTGGTGGTTCCTTATCGCGCCCAGGGCCGTGTTATCCGCAGCAAGTTACGCGAGACCCTGGTGGATGAGCAGTTCACGCGCGCGATTGTGGTGGATACGGTTGAGCGCATGCAAGGCCAAGAGCGCGAAGTTGTGTTGGTCTCGCTGACCACATCAAATGCATCCTTTGCCGCAGATCTGGCAGACTTTTATTTCCAACCAGAGCGCCTGAATGTGGCCATTACTCGTCCCCGCACCAAACTGATCATTGTCGGTTCAAGCAATGTTCTTCAAGCCCAACCATCTGATACCGACCAGCAAGACTGGGTGGAACTATTACGCAGTTTGCTCGATACCTGTATGACCGTGTCTCTTTAGTATGTCCCAAATTATTCCCACATCCCCCGTCGGCAGCCTGCCCCCTGAAGTCTTGCGAGCGTTTCGGTTTTTCAAAGCCCTGCCAGATGATTTTCGAGTCTGGCATCATCTGACACCCTGGGATACGGAAGCGCCTGATTTTTTAGTATTGAACCCGGAGAATAGGGCCTTGCTGGTGAAAGTCAGCACTCAGACCGATAAAGACTCTCGCCCTGCGGCACAGATGCTTCTGATGGGGGACGATCGGACGGTGCTGGGTGAAGCACAGGAAAACGTGCTAAAGGCATTTCTGGCAAAACTTGCGCCGGAATTAGCCCTTCACATTAGATCCATCGTGCTTTTCCCAAATATTCCAAACAAACATCTGGCGGCTAACCAACCAGCAGATGCTGAACAAACACGCTGGCTCGGTCAGGAGCTCATCCAGGCAACCAGTCAACCGGTCTGGCTGGAGCTGTTTACTGGCAAGCGCCTGAAAGAACTTGGGATTGAGTACATTCGCCAGTACTTCACACCCGAGTCTGTCGTTCCTGCCACACTGACAGTGCGCACACCGGATGGTGATAGACAGCGAGCTGGGCTGACAGATTACCTATTGGACAGTCAGCAGGAACAGGCGGTAAAGAACGATCTGGAACTGCCCATCGAACAGGAGAACGCATCCAAAGATTTCCACGTGGGAATCATCAACGGGGTGGCCGGCAGCGGCAAGACGCTTATCCTGCTTTATCGCCTTCGATTGTTGCACGCTTTGTTTCCGGATAAGCGTTTTCTTGTTCTGACCCATAATCGACCGCTTATCCGTGATTTGAAGTCCCGCTATAAACGTCTGAGCGGCGAACAGCCGCGCAACATTACTTGGGAAACATTTAACGGGTTTTGCCGGCGTCACTGGCCGAAGGGCGACGACTGCCAATGGACTGATCCGCTCTCAAAATCTCCACGTGACAGGTTTATCCAGGCAGTCTGGGAAAAATATTTCTCGGAAACAACCATCACCGCGGAAAGCCTGGATACTGAATTGGATTGGTTCAAAGACCAGGTCCCGTTAGACAAAGCTGAATACCTCAAGGTCGAGCGCAAGGGACGCGGCTTCCGCCTTTACCAGGAACAACGCGCCAAAATGTGGGATGCCATGATGGAATATCAAAACCAACTCAAGGCTAAAAATTGCGTTGACTGGGGGGATGTGCCCCGACGAATGTGGAACTTTATCCGCGAAGGCAAAATAAGCCTGCCTGTTTACGATGTTGTCCTGATTGACGAAGCCCAGTTTTTTGCCCCGATCTGGTTCGACATTGTGCGGCGCATTGTGAAGCCCAACAGCGGCCATCTCTTCATTGTTGCCGATACTACCCAGGGATTTCTTGGTCGAGGCGCATCATGGAAGTCGCTCGGCATCGAGGCGCGTGGCCGGACAAATAATTTGCGGCGCTCTTACCGAACGACACACGAAATCCTTAATTTTGCAACCTTGTTTTATCGCAAGCGCATCCCCAAAAACGACTCGGATGAAGACATTCTAGAACCCGACTTGATGAATATGCCACCAGGTGTTTTGCCGGTGCTGTTGCCAGTGCGCAGCTCACAGGATGAGGTTGGCGTGGTCACGGCTGAGATTGTAGCACTGCACAAAAGCAGCTACCCTTTGCAGAACGTACTGGTCCTGCATGCAGAATATGGGGTGGACGCTTTGATTGAGTCTTTAAACAGGCAGCTTGGAGATGGAAAAGCGGTCGACCCCAAAAATGCAACCCCTGATGATTGTGTGCGTGTCACCACCCTGAATGCTGGCACTGGGCTGGAAAGTCCGATTGTATTTTTGGTGGGGCTGAACCGCCTGTTTGAGCGCGAGCAGAGTCTGCGCTTATCTGAAGAAGAGGCAGATCGACTTATGCTCGAAAATACCCGCAAAGTTTACATGGCAGCTACCAGGGCCGGCCAGCGATTGGTGATTACCTATGTCGGTGTGTTGCCGGATGTTTTGCGGGAATTATTGAGAGTTGAATAATTGAGAACCAATACCTTGGTTCTGCTTTTGGGTGCAGTGTGATCGCTCGTAAGTTTGTAAATCAAATCGGATGACATGGGAACATTTGTTAGGCCAGTGCTTGTAATAAGTTTCAAAACTCGATTCACATCTAAAATATTGCTTATAGGATATGGTAATCGCATGGGGAAACTCACATTGCCTAAAATACAAATGACATTTGTCATTTGACCCAACCTCAATAATATGCAATAATTGTTAATAACCAACAAGAAAAGAGGGCGCATGGATTCAAACTCGTCCCTAATACTAACAAT
>JAPLGT010000247.1:0-6673 GCA_026390035.1 Chloroflexota bacterium | reverse complement strand
GGCATTCAGTTACAAAAACGCAAAGGGCGTTTCTTACATTCTGCACTCCACAAACACGATAACAAAGACCGGCAAAACCCAGACATTGTTCTTCTTCTCAAAAGAAGAGAAAGCCGGTGCGCTGGATGCCGTTCCCGCTGGCTACGTAGTGGCCGAGATCGCCAACGGTCTGCCGGTGCTGAAGAAAGCAGTTTAATCTTTGCAGTAAAAACAAAAACTGGCTCTGCAAACTGGAGCCAGCTTTTGTTTTATTTCACCTGCGACTTTTTGCTTGCAATACCAGAACGCGCGTGCTATATTAAGACCATGCTGACATTACTGAACCACATTGACCCTGCCATCAATCAAAATCGCTGGTATCTGGTGTCCGTCCAGGCCACATTATTTCATTCCTGTGCAGTCGTCGTTGCCTGGGGACGGCGGGATAACGACTTTCAGCAGTGGCGGGTGATCCCCGTGGAATCCATAGTGCAGGCCAACCAGGTGGCTGCTAAGATTGTAGAACGGAAGATCAGGCGGGGATACCAGGCGTACTCGAGGGAACAACAGTAAATCGCATCCTTCTTTGGGGTGGGGGATGTTCGAACGCTGATACGGCTTTTGTAGGAAAATTATTGTCGCAACATTTCTGTCGTCATCTACCTTCGGTGACGTTTTTTCCAACTGTATCCTGAACGTACTTTATTCATCATTTTCACGCTTCTCAAACTGCGAGAAAAATTGTAAACCCGTCTATGAATTTGCCAGCGATCCGGATCACAAGGTTTCAAAAGCCCGGCATCCTTGTAAAGTATGGCAGCCCAGCTCAAAGCCTGGTCGGGGGAAACCTTCCATAAATTGGCCAATTCCAGTGCATCATAGGAACTTCGAAATGGCAAGTAGGCAAGCTCTTGAAAAGCTTGTTTTATGGGTGACTCGAGCATTTGGTATCCTAAGCAAAATGGCCTCATCAATTCTCTTTCTACATTCGTGATAACAACATTCGGGTTGCCTTTAAGCTGCGCCACGGTGATTTCTGGACAAAACTTTGCGGCACTTTTAAACGCCAAATTCAAGCCCATTGGGTTGTTTTCAACTTGTCCGGCAATCTCGCGCAGAATCTCGAT
Source organism: Chloroflexota bacterium (assembly GCA_026390035.1). GTDB lineage: Bacteria > Chloroflexota > Anaerolineae > Anaerolineales > Villigracilaceae > UBA5195. The sequence continues at coordinate 5,567 of JAPLGT010000247.1, read as the reverse complement.
GCCAATTGGGTTTTCCCCATTGAACATACGAGAATAATCAAGCACTTCCTCCCATTCAAAGGGAGGGATGGTCAGCACAGAGTCTTTTTCGGCTGCCAGCACCACGCCGCTGCTGCGGGTAGTGGCTATCAATAAACTGGATGATGGCATTACTGAAAGCAGCTCATCAAGTTGGTCATAATTTCGCAAAGCATCCACACAGAAAAGCAGCCGTTGGCTGCCTATCATCCGTCCGATATCCGCCGCCAGGTTTGCGGGATTAATCATAGTGATGCCAATTTCGGCGGCGATTTGAAATAAGATTCCAGAAGGGCGATTGAGTTTATCAGTTTTTCCATCCAACCAATACACATGGTCAAAGCGCGCCTGGAGCAGGGGGTAATAGTAAAGCGTCTTTAGCAGAGATGTTTTACCCACTCCAGGAGGGCCATGCAAGATCAGGCTGCGCCCCGAGCGGCTGACAAGGCGATCCCGGATTTGTTTGTGAAGGTCGATACGCCTGATATATTCTGAATGCCAAACAGGAGTACCTGCCAAAATTCGGCGTTCGTTCAGCAAGGTAATAATCTGAGGATCATCCAGAATTACCCGGTAATTGGACGGGGCAAGCGAGACCCAATGCTGTACCGTAGCAATGGTTCTTAAGCCTGGTTTCCCCAGAAAGTGGCGGAGTAGATCTTTGAAAGCGCCAAAGGACAGACCTTTGCGTCCTTCAATATTCCCGTTGAACCAGGCATAACTGAGTGAAATATCAAATCCAATTTCATCTCGGATATATCCGACGGCTTTTCGAGTGCTTTTTTCAACACCAGGGTTCAGATTTACCAGTACAAGATCGTGGAAATAATCTCCAAATTCAGTAAAGTTTCTATCCAAGCAAATGCTCCACAAATGCTCCACGCGCAAAACTTTCTCTGAAGTATCCTATCTTCATCCATGCGCATGGATGCCGCCTCGTTTTGAAACCCGCAATGAAAATTGATCTTGCGAACAAAAACTAAGGCCCCCATATTAACAATGCTCACCGGTGAGCAAATCCCACAATCAGGAGATTTGCTCAAAATGAATAATCCTAACACTCTCAGGCAGCCAATTCCAATCAGGTCGATAGATGTAAACCACGCTGCTTCCCATGTTTTTCTATGTTTCGAGTCGCTGTTGAACGCCACCCGGAGTTCAACATGACGAAGCAAGACCCTTTACCCGATCCATCCAAATCCAAACTTAAGGAGTTACTGGAAATTATCCTTACCATCCTGATCAGAGGAGGAGGAACCAAGAAGTAAGTTTTAATTTCGCGCAGCGCCTGCCAAAGCAGGCGCTGCGTTCGCATTTTATTATTGGCGAGCGCAACAGGTATAATTACAACAAACTCACTTAAGGTTGGTGTTTCATGTCTGACACAAAAATAGTTCAGCCTGTTGGCAAAGCCGCGCGTTCACGCTACAACCAACAAAACCCCTACGAACAGCAAGACCTGCCTCGAAAAGCTGCAATATACGTGCGTGTATCGCGCGAGGAGCAGGCTTTAGGGCACTCCCTTGAAGCCCAGGAGCGCGAGTGTAGAGAATACCTGATGCAAGCCAAGCCAAATTGGGAATTGGTGGATGTCTTCACGGACGAGCACAGTGGCAAAACCGACAAGCGTCCAGGTTTTCAGAAAATGATAGAGCTTATTGAAAGCGGCCAGGCCGATACCATTGTCTGCCATCATCTCGACCGCTTCTCGCGCAACCTGCATGACATCCTCTCATACTTCAAGCAACTTGAAGCCAAGGGGACGATATTAGCATTTTCCAAAGAGGATTTTGATTTTTCCACCCCCGATGGTATGCTTCACTTTCACATCCTGGCCGTCTTTGCCGACTGGTATCTCAAGAATTTGACCCGTGAAACCAAGAAGGGCAAGTTCAGCCGGATCGTATCCGGGAAAGCCAATAACCAACTGCCCTTTGGCTACATCCAGGATGCGGCTGGAAATGCGATCATCGTTGAAGATGAGGCCAAAGCCATCAAGGGCGCGTTTGAACGGTACGTTACTGGTAACTATACCGACCGCCAGGTTGCGGATTGGCTCAAAACCCAGGGTTTTATATCCCGCAAAGCGCGGGAGTGGCATAAGGATAATGTTCGCACCATGCTCAATAACGATTTCTATTATGGCGTGGTGCGTTACCATGATGATCTTTACAATGGCAGCCATGCCGGAATTATCACCAAAGAGCTGTTTGAACAAACTCAGGAAGTCCGCCGCCAGCACGCTCGCCAACCGCGTTCCAATGCCCCCAGCCTGCGAGTTTACTTGCTCAATACCATTGCCCATTGCTCTTCCTGTGACCGAACGCTGCGTGCCCAGGGAGGTCGTGAAGATTATCGCTACTACAGGGAGCCATCAATCCTGCGAGGATTCAGCGATTGTCCGCATCGCGGGCTAAGCATCCATGCCGGGATCGCTGATGAACAGATTGGCCGGATCATGCAGGCTTTCCGGCTTCCTGAAAACTGGCAGGAAATTATCAAGAAAATGAGCAGTGGGGAAGCAGAACGCCAGCAGATGCAGGCAGACCGAAAACGGCTGGAAGAGCGCTTGCATCGTATTGTGGAAATGTATGAGGACGCAGTACTGACCCGAGCAGAGTACGAAAAGCGCCGCACCCTGGTGATGAAGGAATTGGATACCCTGGTACTACCCGATGGCGACAATTTACTTGGACATGGTATGCAAATTGAGACATTCCACGAAATTTGGCCGTTAGCGACCCCCGAGGAGCAGCGTGAGATCTGTCGATTGATGCTTGCATCGGTGGTGATTGATCTCAAGGAAAAACGCATCGTGCGGTTGACCCCCAATCAGGAATTTCTTTGGTTCTTCAAACACAACCATTTATTGCGGGAAGAAGAGAATCGAGCCGACTTCCTAATCAGCGTGAATTTGGGGGAGTTGGCCTAAATTTAGTCACAACACAGGTTTAGTATCCAGGTAGTGTTGCCAAAACATATTTACAACATGATACTCCCGGATTTTTTGTAAGCAGGTAGACTGCTGCGGGGAGGAAACTGCGTTACTGGAAAACTAAAAATCTGGCTCTCGAACACAACTCGAAGCAATGCAGGTCTTAATTTAATCGATTTAGCGAATGTCATGAACCTATCTTGGCTTTTGCTTGACCTTTGAGGCAAATCGTAGTAAATTAAAACGAAATAGCTTCTGCAGCAACAGAAGCTATTTCTTGCAAAACATTTGCACCTTACTATTACTCAGTCAGAGTATTTTTTTGTGCCTCAGCGATCAAGCTAAGACTAGGCGCCAAAGTTTTACCATTGGCGGCCCCGACGGGGGTCCAGTACGGAGTTACTCGCAGATTTATTCTTTACGAGTTCTCGCTCAAACAACGAGTAGAACGCAACATTAGGCTGTATTGCCACACACGCTTTATCGCGCACGTAAACGGTTTCCAAAATTTGAAGAAATACCGCTTTACGCTCAAGTAGTGATAAATTTAACCAATCCACCAAACCTTGATTGGTCTTTTTTAATACGGATATAATATCAGTATTCTCGGCATTCTGCAAGTATTCATTTTGGCAGGCCTGCTCATAATTTTGTTTTTCGATGTCGTAAGTATCACGCGGTAGTTCCCCTGCCAGATACAGATCTCGAGCGCGCTCAAAACGCAGCTCGGCGATCTGTTTTTGATTCGCAGCAAGTTCAATTGTCTGTAATACTTCTGGATTGTCAAAAATTTCAATCAAGAAATCTTTGACTTGGGTTTCAATATTCTCAGCGTTGATAATATTCTGAGGGCAATCACAAGTCTTTTCAATTCTCGACGCATCACGATAATACCTGGTTTTCATTCCACCAGAAACACCGCGCATAGGTGCGCCACAATACCCACAGCGGATTAATCCACCCAGGGGCGATACTCGCGCAATCGTCCCGTTTGAATTAATACGAGGGTTGGTAACAAACACTTTCTTGAGCTCCTGGACTTGAGTAAACATGGATTCGTCTACCAGCGCAGCATGTTTACCTGGATACGTTTCCAGCGTGTTACTCCGATCGCGGCGCAAACCTTTATCATCGCGGCCATAATAGGAAATTTTGCCAGCATAAAAAACGCGCTGCAGCATATCTCGTATCGCATCTTTAGAGATGGGACCTGGCTCAAACTTTCCTGGCACGCCCTTAGTCTGGTAGTGGAAAAGCGTACCGTCCCCTTTGCGCAATTCGATACTGTTCAAGTCCTGGGCAATAATGGCCGTTGAGTAATTTCCAGTAGCGTAGCGAGCAAATATGAGCTTGACTGCCTGGCTGTCGATTGGATGTGGAACCGCTATATTACCATCACCAATGTCTGGATTGCCAAAATTTGGACAATAGCCACTTCCATTTGGGTCTTTGCAGGTTGAGCAAGTTCCCTTACAATACCCGAAGGGAAGGTTACCGTTCGAATACCCATCCCTGGCCCTTTGAACTTTACCCTTGCGGGTTTCCTGTCGTAAATTGTCAATGTAAATTTCAGCCAACATACCGAGCATGGTCAAAGTAAGCTTGCCCCAGGGAGTGGTGAAATCCATCTGTTCTTGTACGGAGGCAAAACTAACGTCAAAACCATGGAGCTTATCAAGTGCAGTGAGCAGACCGGTCAGGTGGCGGTAGAAACGATCAATTTTATCTACAATAACGACGTCAAATTTATCTGCTTCAGCGTCTTTCATCAAGCGCTCAAGGCTGGGGCGGTGGCTATCCTTTTTGGCGGAAATCCCGGCGTCAATGTATATTTCCCCCAGTTCCCAGCCCTTACTGGCAGCGAATTTGCGAATATTGTTCTCTTGGGCATCCAGGCTGAAGCCATCCACCTGATCCCGCATTGAAACGCGGCGATAACCTACGGCACGTAAAGTTGTAGATTCCATATTGGTCTCCCTCGACTATAATTTTATCCGGTACAATCAGTCGGATATACCGCATTTTCCAACAATCACGGCATTATATACTCATTACCTGATACTGTAGATAATTTTCACCCGGAGGTAAGGGATGAACGTCCCGTTTGCAGAAGCAATTCGCCGCAGCAAAGCTGCAGAATTTGATAATACACTTTTCACTGCCCGCCTGCAAGAATTGATGAAACGGCGCAACGAGACGATGCGCGAGGCGGCGCTGGCATCAAAGCTTGACCATGAGGCGGTATTTCGTTTTATGAAAGGCACACGCCCCAACATGATGGCTACAATTTTGTTGGCTGATCACTTTGGGGTCAATCCAAATGAGTTCTTGAAATTGACAGGCTGGCCTACACTTGATCTTTTCGATGTGCAGGTAGATCGCGCCAGTCACGCCGATGAACTGCGGTTATCTCCAGACGCGCTGGAAGTAGCGATTGCTGTCTCCAGAATTAACGTTGTCAATACTCGTTAAAAGGTGGTGGATGCAATTTTGGCTCTTTTGCATCAACACTTTAATGGCTGAGACAAGTCCGAAGTATAATAATTGATAGAGACAGGAGTTGCTTATGCTAACCAGTTTGCACGGTGTTTATCGTAAGGGAAAAATCGAAATT
>JAPLGT010000057.1:0-47733 GCA_026390035.1 Chloroflexota bacterium | reverse complement strand
GGTGCCTTTTAATAAATCCTTTTGGCATTTGGGCTTATTGTTCTGTCGATCTGAATCTGCAACCAGAACGACCCCGCGATATGCCACAAGCAACCCTTCAATAAATTATAGCGCTTTTAGAGATAAGAATGCAATGCAATTAGATTTTCTCCAGGGCCAGGGCTTTTGCGGCCTGGCAAGCATTGTTATAATTATTCAATCTGAACAGGAGGCGCCGTGGAAGCACAAGTGAAAAATTTTTTGGCTGTTCGGGAAAAATGCTCAAACCCTGCCGCGCGACGGTGGCAGCATTTATTGATGAAATCCCAGCGGACAGGCTCGTCACTACCGAACTTCTCCGAAAAGAACTGGCGCGCAGATACCAGGTCCAGGTGACCTGCCCTTATGACACCCGCATGCTGCTGCAGTCCATCGCCAATGATCCCGATGTGCAGGTCGCTTATTGGCGTGTATGTAAAGCAAATGGCGAATTGAATCCCAAGTATCCTGGCGGAATTGACGGACATGCGGCGTTGTTAAAAGCCGCTGGCTTCAGCATCGAAAGCACCGGAAAAACCAAACGGGTCAAGAATTACAAAGACAGCCTGGTTCACTTTCGCTGAGTAGCTTAGCCTCAGGCATCGAGAAGCTTTGAGCTTCTTTGCACAGCCCGTCATCAGAAAAGAAAAACTTCCGAAAGTTCTTTCTCCGGAAGTTTTTCCTGGTTTTATCCCCAGCGCCAGCTGGTGCCTTCTTTACTGTCCTCAATGGTCACGCCCAGCTCTTTCAAACGGTCGCGAATCAGGTCAGAAAGTGGCCAGAGCTTCTGTTTTCTGACTTCGCTGCGCACTTCCACCAGCAGGCCGATGAACTTATCTGCGCCTTCTGAGCCTGTTTTTGCACTCAATCTCAAACCAAAGACATGAGCCAGCTCACGCAGAGTTTCCTGCGCTGATTTTAACTGCATGGCGTCGGCACCTGCATCCCTGGCAGTGTTGATGGCGCGAACCAGCTCAAACAGGATGCCCAGTGCGCCGGCTGTGTTGAAATCATCATCCATGGCGGCTAAAAAGCCGTTTTGGGTCAATTCTATCTGTGCCGAAAGCGCGTTCAAAGCACCCACCGCTGCAGGTCCGGCTTTATCTGGCGCCGGGCGCAGGGCTGATTTTATGCGTTCCAGACCCTTTTCGGCACCGTCAAGAGTCTCATCGTTAAACATCAGCGGAGCGCGGTAACTGCCATTCAGCACCAGCATACGCATCACGTCTGCATCGCGCCTGGTCAGGAATTCCTTGATGCTGATAATGTTGCCGAGCGATTTGGACATTTTTTCGCCGCCGAGCTGCAGCATGCCGTTATGCATCCAGTAGCGTGCGAATTGTTTGCCAGTAAAAGATTCCGATTGGGCGATTTCGTTCTCATGGTGAGGGAAAATTAGGTCATTTCCACCACCATGGATATCGATTTGTTCACCAAGTTCGGCCAGGTTCATGGCAGAGCATTCAATGTGCCAGCCTGGACGGCCTTTGCCCCAGGGGCTATCCCACGAAGGTTCGCCTGGTTTGGCGGCCTTCCAGAGCGCAAAATCCATCGGATGTTCCTTCAGTTCTTCAATCTCGATGCGCGCTCCAGCCTGCATGTCATCCAGCTTGCGGGCGGAGAGCTTTCCGTAGTCATCGTCGTGTGAAACTCGAAAATATACATCTCCGTTTGAAGCGGCGTAGGCATAGCCTTTATCGATCAGACCTTTGACGAAGTCGATGATCTGCGGCATGGTCTTGCTGACCCGCGGTTTGGCAGTTGCCGGCTGGATATTCAAATCGGTTAGATTCTGATCAAAATCTTCAATGTAACGCTGTGACAGCACAAATGGGTCTATGCCCATCTGGTTGGCGCGGTTGATAATTTTGTCGTCGACATCCGTATAATTCATAACGTGCCTGACGTTATAGCCACGGTGTTCCAGGTAGCGCCGGACAATATCGAAGACCAGGGCTGACATGGCATGTCCGACGTGAGCGTCGTTATAAACGGTTGGACCGCAGACATACATCTTGACGACACCAGGTTCGAGTGTCTGCAGGTCTTCTTTTTTACGAGTGAGTGTATTGTAAAGACGGATCATGATTTCTCTCCTGATAAAGTGAATTATAAACCAGAGCTATGGATGATGACAAAAATAAAAAAGGCGCGGTTACCTTTCAACCGCGCCCTTACCGAATCAAGAAAAAAGTTGGCGGCGCCAGATCCCCGGATACTAATCTTCTGGCTTGGCAAAAATCATGCGACCAGCGGCAGTCTGAAGCACTTTTGTGACATTAACTACCCTGGTCTGCCCAATATAGCGGTTACCGCCTTCCACAACCACCATTGTGCCGTCGTCCATATAACCAACGCCCTGGTTCATTTCTTTGCCTTCCTGGATGATGGCAATACCCATGTTTTCGCCGGGCAGAACGACTGATTTGACCGCATTGGCGAGCTCATTGATATTCAGGATGGATACACCCTGCAATTCGGCCACGCGATTCAGGTTATAGTCATTTGTCAGGATTGGACATTTAAGTTGGCGGGCCAGGATGACGAGTTTGTCGTCCACTTCACGCACGCCTTCCACATCGATATCACTGATGCGCACACTCACGGCTGAAACTTTTTGTAGTTCAGAGAGAACTTCCATGCCACGTCGTCCACGCTGCCGGCGCAAGCTATCGGCAGAATCAGCAATATATTGCAGTTCGTTTAATACAAAGCGTGGAATTAGCAGCGTGCCTGGCAGAAAACCCGTCTTGGCAATATCTGAAACCCGCCCGTCAATGATGACACTTGTGTCGAGTAAAATGGTGCGTGAACCCTGGCCCCAGGCATTGTTGACCGGTGAAACACTTTCGCCGCCACGATTACTTACCGTCCCGATCACAGCCATGATATCCGCCTGGCGCATCACGAACAACGCCACGCCGAAATATCCAAACAGCAGAACTGCCAGAAATGGTAGGACATTTCCCAGTGGATCGGGCAGCCTGGAGAGTGGAAAGGTCAACAGGGCAGCGACCAGCAAACCCGCCACTAATCCGCTTAACCCGGCCAGCAAGTTTTCTGCCGAAATTCGCACCAACATTCTGCGTAGAGCCCGCATTGGCAGTGTAGTGAAGTATGGCGTTCCAATCAAGCCGAACAGGGCGCCCACGGTGCCAAGACCAAATGTATATGTCCAAACTTGTTCTGCGGCATTTGTGCTTCCAAACCAGAACCCCCAATAACCAGTCATTATTCCAAATACGAACATTCCAATTATACGAATAAAAAAATTAATGCTCATAACACTCCTTCTGAGGCCAAGGCAATATCCCAGAAAGAATTCCTTCCGGCCAGCAGTAAGGTAAAATGGTTACTCTGGTTGAGATAATTGCGCGGGCAATAAAAAAATCGAATAATTACATTATCATGATAGCATGCCCATGCAATTGCGTCAATTATTGGCGCAATTCTCTTCTAAATTTCTAATAATGAAGGTTGTATAATTATACACTTACCGGTACAACCTGTACACGAGGTGGCCTGATGGCGCTTGATCGTTTTGGAAGAAACATACACTACTTGCGGATCTCACTGACAGATCATTGCAACTTGCGCTGTATCTACTGTATGCCCGAGGATCAGACCTTTCGTCCGAATGCAGAACTGCTGCAGGATGAAGAGATCCTGTTTCTAGCGCGCACGTTTGCAAGTCTTGGTTTTGATAAAATCCGCCTCACCGGTGGAGAGCCCACCATCCGGGCCAATGTTGTAGAACTGGTGCGTGGTATCGCAGCAACCCCAGGGATTGCCTCGCTGTCCATGACGACGAATGGCGTTCTGCTTTCGCGTCTGGCGAAGCCATTGAAAGAAGCCGGCCTCCAGCGCGTGAACATCTCAATTGATACGCTCGATCCTGAGAAGTTCCGTCGCTTGACTCGCTGGGGCAAACTTGACGATGTTTGGAAAGGGATTCTTGCCGCTGAAGAAGTGGGTCTTGCACCAGTTAAACTGAATGCTGTGGTGGTCAAGGGTTACAATGAAGATGACGTAATTGACCTGGCAGCCCTGACGATTGATCGCCCCTGGCAAATGCGTTACATCGAGATGATGCCCTTTGCCGGCGTGACTGATATCCAGACCCAGCAAATTATCACTGCCGCGCAGATCCAGCAGAAGATTGAAACTGAATTTGGCCCGCTGGAAGCCACCGGGAAATATGATGGCGAAGCGCGGATTTATCGTATTCGAGGTGGTAAAGGTGAGTTGGGCTTTATCTCATCGGTGACCGTGCCGTTTTGTTCTGCCTGCACCCGTGCCCGCCTGACTGCTGATGGTGTTTTGCGTATGTGCCTGCTGCGTGAAAAAGAAATAGACCTGCTAACGCCCATGCGCAATGGTGCCAGCGAAGACGATCTGCGCACGTTGATCCTGGATGGTATTTGGAACAAACCCTGGGGTCACGGTCTCGATCAAGGTCTTATTCCGCTAAACCGTGTCATGAATCAGATTGGTGGTTAAAAGTAGCATGGTAATCCGAGCAATTTTTTATGATCTTGACGGCACCTTGAGATTGAATGTGCCCGAAGGTTGGCATGTTTTTTCAGATATTGCCAATGAATTGGGGCTGAACATCCAGCCGGAGGACCGCTTGCGGGCTGCCCGTTGGGAGCACTATTATTTTGCCGAATCCGCAGAGATCCTTTCTGACCAGGTTTCTTTTCGGGATGGTCCTGCTTTTTGGGTTAATTTTGGTTATCGTCAGTTGATCGTGTTGGGCGCGAGCCCACAGCAAGCGGCTGAGCTCGCCCCTGTGCTGCACCAGCATATGAATGACAGATATCGTCCGGTAGATATCATCCCCGCAGATCTTATTGAAACGCTTAATATACTCAAGAGCCAGGGCTATATTCTGGGGGTTCTTTCTAATCGGCGCGAGTCTTTTTCGGAATACCTGGCAGAGCTCGGGTTGAGTGAATTTTTCAGCCTGGTAGTTTATGCAGGTGAAGCTGGTTCATTAAAGCCCAACCCGGGTGTCTTTCATTATTTATTGGAAAAGGCCGGGGTTTCAGCGCAAGAATCCATCTATATCGGAGATAATTATTATGCCGATGTCGTTGGCTCCCGAAGGGCAGGCATGTCTCCAGTTTTATTGGATTTCAACGGCCTGTTTGTCGATCCTGATTGCCCGGTCATCAAGACGCACAGCCAAATCTTCCAATACCTTGAACGGAGGCGTTGATGGCCTGGGAGCGAAAGGTAAGCCGCACTGTACGTGTTCGCAATGAGCAGACAGTTGGGCAGTTGGCGCGCCTGTTGGTTTCCATTTCGGATGCGGGCGGGGCTGTTGGCGATATTAGCATGCTTACAGAAACATCCCGGCATGTAGTTCGTGATATCACTATTTATACCGATGATCTTGGCCAGTTCGAGTCTGTTCTGGAGGCCATGCGCGCGAATGAGGGCACTGTCATCGTGGATGTGCGCGATGAAGTTCTGGAACTGCATCTTAAGGGCAAGATCGCGATTCGTTCGCGTTATCCGATTGATTCACTGGCTACTCTCCGCAAAGTCTACACCCCGGGCGTGGCAGAAGTTTGTCTAAAAATTGCAAAGAACCCTTCTTTTGCGCGTTTGTACACATCCACCAGCCATATGGTGGCTATCGTTACAGATGGCACGGCTGTACTTGGCCTGGGTGATATTGGCCCGTTGGCGGGGATGCCGGTTATGGAAGGGAAAGCCATGTTGATGGAAACGCTGGTGGGGCTTTCTGGTATTCCAATCTTACTGAGCACCAAGGATCCGGACCAAATCGTTGAAACAATTGTAAACATCGCTTCGACGTTTGCTGCCATTCAGTTGGAAGATATTTCAGCGCCGCGCTGTTTTGAAATTGAAGAGCGACTACAAAAACGCCTGGATATTCCTGTGATGCATGATGATCAGCACGGTACGGCGGTTGTTACTACTGCGGCACTGATGGTTATCTCACGGCGGACTGGGATTTATCTTTCCAGCGCAAAGATCGGTCAGATTGGTTTGGGGGCCGCGGGTTTTGCCACGGCTAACATGCTCATGCGCCTGACGGGCAATCCTGTTTTTGGTGCAGACTTGAATCCTGAAGCCCTTAAGCGCCTCGAAACATTCGGCGGGCGGTCCTCAAGTTTACGTGAGATCATGGCCAATTGCGATATTGTCATCGCAACCACGGGTGTCTCCGGGCTGATCAAGCCGGAAATGGTGCGAAAAGGTCAGATTATCCTGGCTCTCTCCAATCCCAATCCCGAAATTGATCCGGAAGTGGCGCTCATGTCTGGGGCGGCTTTTGCTGCTGACGGCAAATCGGTCAACAATGTGCTTGGTTTCCCCGGGATTTTCCGCGGCGCGGTGGATGCAAATGCGCCGCGCATTACCAATGAGATGTTGTTGGCGGCTGCGCAGACGATTGCGGATATGGCCCCGCCCGGCGAGCTTGTGCCGAATGCCCTGGATAAGAAAGTCCATCTGGCAGTGGCGCGCGCGGTTGCCCAGAAGGCCATCGATCAGGGTATTGCCAGGGCTGATTACGTGCCTTACCTGGAAGAGTAGACTGGTATTCAGAAAAGCCGGAATAGTGCATAGAGGTCAAGAGTAGGTTGGGCTTTGCGCGCTCTTCGTTCCTGGTAGGTTGTTATTTTTGGGCTGTGTTGCTCAAAATAACCACAAAAATCTCTTCCACAACCTGTTTTACAGAAAAAACTGTAGTCATTGTTGACGTAAAAAAGATCAACGGGCAGCCTCGCGAGGCTGCCCGTTCTGGTTTCATTTCCTGGCTGTTCTGGCGAACAGGGTCCTTGGTTAATTATGCGTAGCGCTGGCTTTGACCAGCTCTCGCAGAAGCAATCCCAGGCGCGTCGATCCTTCGCGAATGACATCCGGTGACGAATATGAAAAATTCAGCCGCATGGTATTCTTTCCGCCGCCATTTGCGTGGAACGCCCCACCCGGGACGAAAGCGACCTTTCTTTCGATGGCTTTTTTGATGACATCGGCACTATCCATTCCAACTGGCAGTACGCCCCATAGGAACATGCCACCTTGTGGTTTGGTCCAACTGGTGCCGACCGGCCAGATCTCTTCCATCGTCTCGATCATCACGTCGCGGCGTTCTTTGTACACCTTGCGGATGACCTTGACATGCTCATCCAGAAAACCGCCTTTGCCCACTTCATAAGCCACCATCTGGTTGAATGTAGCGGTGTGCAGGTCGGCAGCCTGTTTGGTATGTACCAACTTCTTGATAACCTGTTCAGGTGCCACTACCCAGGCCAGGCGAATACCTGGAGCCAACAGTTTTGAGAAGGTGCTCAAGTAGATGACATTGCCGGTGTATGTGCCGTCATCACCGCGATATTTACTATCAAGATAGACCAGCGAGGGCAAATGTTCGCCTTCGTAACGCAGCTGACCATAGGGGTCATCTTCCACGATCGGTACGCCATATTTATCTGCCAACTCGACGATCCTTTGACGCCGCTCAAGGCTGAGTGTGGCACCGCTTGGATTCTGGAAATTGGGCAGAACATAGATAAATTTCGGACCGATCCGCAGAGCTTTTTCCAATTCATCCACAATCATGCCGTTCTCATCCATCGGAACGGTAATATATTGTGCGCCATAGGCATTCCAGGCTTGCAGTGCGCCCAGGTAGCTGGGTGATTCGACTGCAATGTAATCGCCACGGTTGATAAATAAGCGTCCAATGAAGTCCAACGCCTGTTGAGAGCCTGAAGTGATCAGGATGTTCTCGGGTTTCACGTCCACGCTGTATCGAGCGGTATGGCGTGCGATCATCTGGCGGAGTGGAAGGTAACCCTCTGTGGTGCCATATTGCAGCGCTTGTGCACCGTCATGATCCAATACATAATTACAGGCATCCTTAAATTCTTTCAACGGGAACACTTCCGGAGCAGGCAGCCCGCCGCCGAAAGAAATAATATCCGGTTGTTCGGTCAATTTAAGTAATTCGCGAATGACTGAACTACCCATCTTTTGCATGCGATGGGCATAACGATATTCCCAAGGTGTCTCCATTCAAACTCCTTTAGTGGTGGATTATTGTTGTTATCTCAGTGCAGAGCAGGTTGTTAAGATAAAAAAGCCTGATAGGTGTGTATTTCACCCATCAGGCGCAACTGGCATTTTGGCAAATAAATGCCAAAAAGGTAGGAAATAAATCCTTTTGTTCCATACTTATATTATCAATCAATTTTGGTTTTTAATACAATGTGGTTTTACACTGTTCTGTCACGTCTTTCCGATTCGGAAATGTGACATTTTTCTATTTAGTACCAGTGTCACAGAATTTCTACAACCTTGGGGTGCTTTTATCCTGTCAATCCAGCTAAATTCTTGCGGAAAACGAAGAATAGTGCCTTTCCGAACCTTCCGGTGCGCCGTCACAGCCCTGACAGTTCAGGCGGGCAGAGCAACCATATGCTCATATTCCAGGCTTACGCCCAGGTTGGCTGCCAGTAATGGCAGTACCTGCTCTGCAAATTCTTCGACCGGTGGCATACGTTTGGCCCGGCTCCATTCAGTCGCTAATCCATATAATGCCCAGCTTGCGGCGGTGGCGCGTTCATTCAAGTGTAGTTGGTTTCCGCCTGGCAGACCTTCCAGCCAGTGGCTGAGCAATCCATGGATTTGAGAACGTACCTGCGCTTCAATCAGCAGTTGGAATTGTTGTTCACTCAGCGCACAGTGTGCGTGCGCCTGGTCAACAAATTCACAGACCGTCACCATCAGGCTGCGTAAATTATTGATACTGAATTGGCAGGCATTCAGCATGCGCTTATCAATTTCCTGGCGGAATTCCTGCTGGATGGCATGATCCAGCAGGCTAAATTTATCTGGAAAGTGGGCGTAAAAAGTAGCTCGATTGAGGCCTGCGCGCTCGGTAATATCCTGCACACTCAGGCTTTGGAAACCTTTTTCGGTTACCAAAGCAGCAAAGGCTTGTTCGATCATCTGGCGGGTGCGTTTTACACGCGGATCAAGTCTTTCATCTTCATTTGGCAACATTTAGGCTCCATTGTTGTTTAGGCAACATAGTTCGTGATTTGATGGTTGACGGGTGCCTGTTCAGAATGATAGGATTGGCAACAGTTGTTGTTTAGTCAACGAGTGTATCTAATTTATCACGTTTATTCTGGCTAGTCAATCAAATCTCTTGCAAACGGTATTTTTGCTGCTTTTGTTTGCCGGCCTTCAAATTTCAAAACACATTCAAAGGAGAAACAAACATGGCTACCCCAATTGAAACAGTTCTTGCTCCCGATACAATTTTTTCGAACCTGGCCTCTGATGCACAAATCGAGCGCACGGTGAAGGCCCTCTCAGCCCATGGGATGCAGGCCGTTGTCGTCCAAAATGCTGCCGAAGCCCGGCAGAAGGTGGCCGAATTGGTGCCGGCCGGAGCTGAGGTATTCATTTCCAGCTCCGCCACGCTCAGCCAGACGGGCATCACAGATGATATCGATAATTCTGGCCGCTACGATTCTGTCCGCGTCAAACTGTCAAAACTGAATTATCAAACCCAGGGTCGTGAAATGCTCAAACTGGGTGCCACTCCTGAGTACGTGCTTGGCAGCGTGCATGCCCTCACCGAAACCGGTACTGCCATCATTGCTTCGGCCACCGGCAGCCAGCTGGGATCTTATGGCGCTGGGGCAGCCAAGGTGATCTGGGTAGTTGGTTCACAGAAGATCGTGCCTGATTTTGCAGTTGGTATGCAGCGCATTCGGGAATATACCCTGCCATTGGAAGATGCCCGTGCCATGCAGGCCTATGGCATGCATAGCTCCATTAATAAAACCCTGGTGGTAGATCGTGAAGCTACACCGGGTCGCATCACTGTAATTATCGTCAAGGAAAACCTGGGTTTCTAAATTCATCATTATGCAAACGGGCGGGCGCTTTTTATGCGCCCGCCCGTTTGCATTTTCACTTCCAGCCGATTTTGCGCGACCAGCCTCTGAAAAAGTGTGCTCAAGTTGTGCGGGTTAAACCAGCGTTCATTTTTTTAGCGACCAAACCCCGGTACATTCAGGCAATATAATCCACTTTTTCTTGGACACTTCGCGTCCAAGTTTTTCACCAAAGAAAAACTTGGAAAGTTCTGCGGCTTCTGCCAGGGATTTGAAACGATAATCTGTGCGTATCCATGTTTTTTTGAACTTCTTCTCATCCAACCAGCCAAAGTAGCCAGCCAGGTTGTCTGGTGGGTTGGGGGATTCTTCTCCGGTGCCCATGGTTTCCAACAATATGATCATCCCGCCAGGCCGAAGAATGCGCAGCATTTCCTGATAGCCCGCTTCCAGTTCCATGCGCCAATTTTCCTCGCCCCAGATCGCCAGATAGCAAAAACTCCAACCCGCAATCACCAGATCGGCGCTGGCATCTGGCACAGGGATATTGCGATGGTCAGCTACGCCGGCCTGCCAGTTGGTTACACCCATCGCATGCAAATAAGACTGGGCTCTGGCCAACATGTGAGCCGATGAATCATAAGCTTTTATGGTGCCAACTTGCGGCGCCAGGATGCGCGTTATTCGGCCGGTTCCAGCGCCCAGGTCAATCACATCCAGGCCTTTGAGTGGACAAATTTGTTCTACTGCTTTTAAGATATGACCCTGGTAATCCTCACGTTGGATCAGGCGTTCATATTGTTCTGCGTGCTTCTGGTAAACTTCCTGTTCAGTGGGCATGTACTGGCAATCCTGTTGCCCGGCGCGGCGGGGTGACTTGCAGAATGAATTCGGACCGGAAAATTACGGTATATAAAATTATCTCCGTAAGTCAGCCATCTCCATTTTTCCGGAGATGGCTGGGGGTGGGTAAGTTTTTTCTTTTTCTGTTTGTGACTGTGACTATCCGACAGGTTGTTTCTGACCGGCAAAGAATTGCTTTACTCTCGCAGCAATCTGGCGCTCGGTCAACTTATCCGCTGTTTCGATGTTGAGAATATACTCTTTGAGCCCTGCGTGTTCGAGTCTTTTTTCCAGCTCAAGTTTTGCTTCTCCGGGTCCCATGATAACGATGGCTTTTGCATCTCGTAGATGTGCAATGACATCTGAATAATATTTATTAAGATGTTCAACAAAGCGACGGTCTTGTTGATCATCTGCCGGAAAATATTGGGCCCCATAAGCAGTCTTTCCATGCGCACCGCCGCTAAAGCGAACATGCTTCTCCATGTTGGAATTCAGCGTGATAATCTCGTCCCCCGTACTATTCACGATCACTGTTTTCTTGTGGTCAATCCATAAGCCGATTTCTTCTTTCATAATAATCTCCTTATAGACTCAGCCCGCCCCGGTATTTTTATACCAATTTCAGTATACGTGTTTTTGAGGTTAAAAACAATCGCTTCATTAGCATGGATGCGATTTAATCCGCCTGATCTGCCCAGCCGTGATTTTGTATCACATCGATGGCATCCAGATGCAGATATTAGCCATCGCAGGGCTGTGTCGGGGTCATGCCGGTGGAAAACAAAAATATGAATGGAACTCCGAATCTCAAGCGCCGGCATGTGTGCTTATTCGAGTCGGATTAGCACTTTCGCCGGAGTCAAACTGCCAGGGCTGCAGCCAGGCCGGCCCTAACTATCAGATTCTGCCTCGCCTGCTTCCATTTCAAGATGAAAATGATGTAAAAAACGATGAATGACTGGCGCGAGCAGGACTCCGGTGATAATTAAAAAGATCATTCCCGAATAAAGCGCGTAAAAAGATGCGAATAATTTACCCGCAGTGGTCTGCAGCGGGTTGACTGGCCCCATCCCACCCAACAGCATGGATGCATTCACCAGCGCGTCGATCCATGACAGACTTTCAAGGTAATGGTATCCAAATATGCCCAATCCCAGCGAACCAACGATTAATCCAAAAGCTATCAATCCATGATTGACCAATCTGATCAAAAATTGCCGGGGTGAAAGTAAAGGTTCCTTGTGATGCTCATACATGCGCAGCCGTTTCCTTTGAATTCGGTGGAAAAAAGACGATGTCAGTATGATACTCTCTAACCTGCTTAATATCAATTGGGCCTCATTCTTACGACCAAGCAGCCCATGGATAGCACACCTGGCTGACCGTTACGGCTGCTGGAAGCCGGTGAGCTTATAAAAACGCCTATGGAAATCCCTGAAATATTAGCAGGGGCGCGTCTTGTCATTTTTGTGTCGGCAGGTTTTTATGTGAGTGCAGGCAGACTTGGACCAGAACAAAATTCCAAACAGCGAAGCGCATTTCTCTGTTGAACTATTAAATTTATTGAGTACAAGGTTAGGCGCGCACCTGAAAACTGATCTGAAAAAATTTCGGTTTTTGCTTGTATGTAACATAACGCCGTGATAAACTTCGTTAGTATGAAGTCAACCTTGCTGATTGTAACTCCACAAGCAAGTTTTGGCGCAAATATCCGGGATGGATTAGACCCTTCCCGGTTTGAGTGCTTCTTTACATCAGAATTTTCGGAAGCGGTCAATCAGATCAGGCAGAACGATTGCCATATTGTTTTGCTTGACGCCGAGTTGGAAGGCGTAGCGCTATCTGTTATGGATGTAGGCTTTGCTCTGCGCCAGATCCGGCCTGATATCCAGTTTGTGTTGGTCGTGCGCGCAAACCAGGAACTGGATATAGCTTCGCTTTCATTTGTCGCGACAATTACAAAGCCGGTTTCCATCCCAGAACTACGCCAGCTGCTTGAAAAAATATCAGTACCCGAAGTGGACCCTGCATCACTGGAACCGTTAATGCCTGAATTCAAAGCATCCGATCGCCCAATTGATGAAGCCTCGCGCCTGTTGTGGCTGACAGACGTTAGTAAAGCTGCGCAACATCTTACCCAGCTTACGCTGGAGTCGTCTGCGCAGGCGGCATTTATCACGCGTAATAACGAACTTTGGGCTTATGCCGGGCAGCTTTCACGTGAAGCCGCTCAGGAATTGACGGATTCCATCCAACGCTATTGGGATAGTGTTGGCGAGAGCGATCTCCTGCGTTTTGTGCGGCTTCAGGCCACCGAAGCTCAGCACATGCTTTATGTGCGCAAGCTTTCTGAAAACATGATCCTGGCCCTTGTCTTTGACGCGGAAACGCCTTTCAGCACCATCCGTTCACAGGCGGGTCGACTAGTCAAGAACCTGTTCGACAGCGCAGGCGGCGATAAATTGCAGGCTCCAGCTTCCGCAAATGCCCCGTCTTTAGCTCCCCAAAATTCCGAATCGCAGGACAATGGCGATGACCAGGATATCCCGCCCATTTCAGAACTGCTGGGCGAGGTGCCTCCACCAAATCCACCAGCCTCTGCTTTGAAAATGAATTTGCCCTGGGATCAACCAACATCAGATTATCCGGGCCAAACAACGCCAGAGTCTGGGCCAACCAGTCCGGCTCCATTCGGATCCCAGACCGCATTTGATACCGATCCGCGGACTGGCTCCGAGAGTTCTCCAGCCTTTCGGCGCGATGTGCAAAAGCGGCCTGTGCCAGCTATGGATGAGACTTTTGGGCACCCGGCTTCTGCGGATGAAGCGAGTGGGTTGGTGGAAAGACTA
Organism: Chloroflexota bacterium; assembly: GCA_026390035.1. Lineage (GTDB taxonomy): Bacteria > Chloroflexota > Anaerolineae > Anaerolineales > Villigracilaceae > UBA5195. The sequence continues at coordinate 34,130 of JAPLGT010000057.1, read as the reverse complement.
CGCGCGAATCTTCCGGTTGATCTCCATGCGACCCGCAAGCAGGAAGCCTACCTCGATCCAGAATCTTTAAGAGAGACTCGCGCACAGCCGTCTTCCGAAGCTGCTCCGGATGGCGCTCATCGTATTCGGCTCGAATCTCCGTCGGTTTCACTCGTCAACCTCAATTATGCCTGCCTGCTTATTCCGCGGATTGAAAGCCATTATCTCGTCGGCGATGCTGCCGCCCGTTTAAACGAATGGGTTTCTCATCTTTGTGTCGCTTTTGGCTGGCGGTTGGAGTACATTTCAGTGCGACCGGATTACCTGCAGTGGATTGCGCGCGTACCGCTGAATACCGCACCGGGTTATGTCATCAGCACTATTCGCAAGCATACTTCTGAGCGTTTCTTCACTGAATTCCCACGTTTTTTGAGTGACAATCCTTCCAAAGAATTTTGGGCAAACGGCTTTGTTGTTCAAGGTGGTTCCCAGCCTCATCCGCAAAAACTGATTAGAGATTTCATCAAACAGACGCGCATGCGCCAGGGGTTGAGATAGAGATCAAAATCATATTTCCCGACAGGGTTTCTGTCGGGAAATATTTTTATTTGGATGCGTACCCAGCTGGGCTGGGTTTTCTTCTGAAAAACTGTTTTGCAAAGCTTGGATGGGCCTTGCATCAAAAATATTAATTCTCATCCGTTACATCAGCACAGTTCTATGGTAAATTAATAATATGCCTTCCAAACTTTACCTTATTGATGGACATGCATTAGCCTACCGTACTTTTTTTGCCTTGACCAGTGGTGCGTCGGGCTCGCGTTGGCAAACTTCCAGTGGCGAACCCACCGCCGGGATCTATGGTTTCGCCACCGTTTTGATGCGTCTGCTCGAAAACGACCGCCCGGATTATATTGCAGTTGCTTTTGACACCGGTAAAACTTTCCGAGATCAGCTCTTTCCAGCCTACAAGGCGACTCGCGCCAAGATGCCTGACGATCTGCGTCCGCAGATTGAACGTATTCGCCAGATGGTGGATGCTTTTAATATTCCACGCCTGGAAATGGAAGGTTTTGAAGCTGATGATGTTTTGGGCTCAATTGCAAAGCAGGCAGCTGCGCAGGGGCTTGGCGTTAAAATTATCACCGGAGACCGTGATTTGCTTCAGCTGGTTGGCGACCACATCATGGTCAACCTGCCCGAGGCTGGCAAGCTGGCAGATGCGAAGGATTATGTGACGGATGATGATGTGCGCTCGAAATTCGGCGTTCCGGCCAGGCTGGTGGTTGATTACAAAGCGCTCGTTGGGGACGCGTCTGACAATATCCCGGGTGTCAAAGGGGTTGGTGAGAAAACCGCCCAGGCTTTATTTGAAACATATTCGTCTCTCGATGATATCTACGCCCATCTTGATCAGGTACAACCCAAGGTTCGCGCCAGGCTCGAAGAAAACCGCGAGATGGCCTACCTGAGTCGTGATCTGGCCCAGATCCATACCGATTTGCCGGTCAGACTGGATCTTGAACACGCGCGGGCAGATCAATTCGATATCGCTGAAGTTGAAAAATTTTTCCGCGAGCTGGAATTCCGTACTCTCATTCCAAGGGTTGCTTTGCTTTTCAAGGACCCGGCCGCCAGGGCTGCGCCGGGTATACCAAAAGGTGGGCAGCTTTCCCTGTTCGATTCTCCCGATGCGCCGGCGATCGTGTTGGAAGTTCCCAGGCAGGTCACTGGTCCGCACACGGTAATTGTGGATACCACCGAAAAACTTGAGCAACTGGTAGCTGAGCTTAACCAGGCCGCGGTGATTGCTTTCGATACAGAAACCACCTCCACGAATGAGATGCAAGCCGAGGTGGTGGGGGTTTCCCTGGCCACCCAGCCTGGCTCCGGATGGTACATTCCGGTCGGGCATCTGGATGCGCAGAATCTGCCAATTGACCAGGTTCTGGATGCTCTGGCTGCTCCGCTTACCAATCCTGCCATTCAGAAAATTGGGCATAATGTTAAATATGATTACTTGATCCTGGCTCGCCACGGTTTGCGTGTTTCACCGCTGGCCTTCGATACCATGATCGCGGAGTGGTTGGTTGACCCTGGCTCTCATAACCTTGGTTTGAAAAACCTTGTGCTTGCGCGATTGGGTGAAGAAATGACCCATATAGACGAGCTGATTGGCAAAGGCAAAAAACAGATTACGATGGCGCAGGTGCCGGTGGCACAGGTTGCACCTTATGCGGCCGCCGATGCTGAAACCTGTCTGCGCCTGATGCCCCAGCTGCAGGCTGAGATCAAAAGCGGCGAGCTTGAACGTCTGATGTATGAGATTGAAATGCCCCTGGTCAGTGTTCTGGCTGAGATGGAATTTCTGGGAGTGCGTCTCGATCTGGATTTTTTCCATGCTTTTTCAAAAGAATTGACGATAAACCTCGCCAGCCTTGAAAAACAAATCTTTGAACAGGTCGGAAAACCTTTCAATATTAATTCCACCCAGCAGCTTTCGGATGTGCTCTTCACTCGCCTTAAGTTGGTACCCCCGGACCGTGGACACAAAACTGCCAGCGGGCATTTTTCCACTTCGGCGGAGGTGCTTGAAGGGCTGCGCGGTCAGCATACGGTTGTTGACCTGGTGCTGGAGCACCGCGAGTATTCCAAGCTTAAATCCACTTATGTGGATTCGCTGCCGGCGGCAGTTGATCCAAACACCGGCAGGGTGCACACTTCTTACAGCCAGACAGGTTCGGTAACCGGACGACTTTCTTCCAATAATCCCAACCTGCAAAATATTCCGATCCGTACCGAGATTGGACGGCGGGTGCGTAATGGGTTTATCGCCGATGAAGGCAACCTGTTGCTCTCGGTCGATTATTCGCAGGTGGAACTGCGCCTTGTTGCCCAGATGGCCGGGGATGAAGCCATGCTCGATGCTTTCCGCGCCGGGCAGGATATTCACACCACCACGGCTGCTGCGATTTTCAATCTGCCGCTTTCCGAAGTGACCAAGGATATGCGCCGGCACGCCAAGGCGATCAATTTTGGCTTGATCTACGGGATGTCTGCGTTTGGTCTTACGCGCACAACTGACCTGACCCTGGGCGAAGCTGAAAATTTCGTTAAAACCTATTTTGCGCGTTTTCCTGGGGTCAAGAGCTATCTGGATGACACCCGCAAACTGGCCGCGCAGCAGGGCTACGTCACCACTTTACTGGGGCGGCGGCGATATTTCCCGGCGCTTAAAGGCATGTTGAACGTGCAGTTGCGTAACCGTGAAGAGCGCGAGGCTATTAATGCGCCTATTCAGGGTACTGCCGCGGATATTATGAAGATAGCCATGCTGCGCCTTCCACAGGCTTTAAAGCAGGCTGGCCTGAAAGGCCAGATGCTTCTGCAAGTCCATGATGAGATTGTGATAGAATGCCCTCAATCTGAATTACTGGAAACCGCCCGGGTTGTCCAGGATACGATGGAATCGGCCTATCCGTTAAGCATTCCACTTTCGACGGAGGCACGTTCGGGCATAAGCTGGGGCGCAATGCAGGTGCTGTCCTGATGCAGCGCATTGGCCACTCTAGACCATTCAACAAAGACTGGTGAAATTATGGCAGGACGCGAAGATATTTTTCAAAAAGCAATGAATGAAGGCCATTCGTCAGCCTGGGACCAAAACTGGGCGGAGGCCGCCAGCGCATATATGCAGGCTCTGGTTGAATTTCCAGATAGCCCCAAGGCACTCAATAGTTTTGCTCTGGCTCAATACCAGCTTCAAAACTACCCTGAGGCCCTCAAGGCCTATATCCGTACGGCCAGGGTCTCGCCGGAAGATCCAATCGCTTTTGAGAAAATTGCCCAGATCAATGAACGTATTGGTAGTATCAAGGAAGCCATCCAGGCGGCTTTATACGCAGCGGAATTATATTTAAAGCTCCGTGATATTGAGAAAGCCACCGAAAATTGGTTAACAGTTATTCAGCTGGATCCTGAAAGTCTTCAGGCGCGTTCACGTCTGGCGCTGATCCATGAGAAGACCGGGCAGATCCATCAGGCTGCAATTGAATACATCGCTGTCGCCAGTATTTTGCAGCATGCTGGCAACCCTCAAAAAGCAAACGAAATTTTAGCGCATGCTGCCAGTTTTGACCCGGAAAGTGCAGAATTGCAGCAGGCCATAAATTTGATGCGCATCGGCCAGGTTTTACCGAAGCCATTGCGCCCCAAGGGTGGCACAGGCCCGCTGCGAATGGCTGCGGTTAAGGAATTATCCACCCCCAAGGTGCTGGTCGAAGAAAGCCCGGATCCTATCATTGAAGCGCGGCAGAAAGCCCTGGAGGTTTTTGCCGATGTTTTATTCGATATGGAAGATGATAGTTCTGAAGCAGTGGCGCGGCGCGGCCTCTCGGTAATTGTAAAGGCAGTCGGTCTGCCCCAGGCAAAGCAGACTGAACATTCTAAAATTCTGCTGCATCTGAGTGAAGCGATTGATGCGCAAACGAAGGAAAAAGATTCAGTTGCGCTTGTCGAATTGGAACGTGCGATCGAATCTGGTTTTAATCATCAGGCTGTCCATTTTGATATCGGATTAATGCTTTCAAAAACAGACCAGCAAGAAAACGCTTTGCGTAATCTTCAGCAGTGCGTCAAACACCAGGATTATGCCCTGGCGGCCCGGCTCTTGAGCGGGAAAATCTTGCGCGGGTTGGACCGCACCAAGCAAGCGGCTCTTGAATATTTGGAAGCTCTTAAAATTGCCGATGTTGCCGTGGTAGCTTCGGATCAGGCAGAAATTATTCTACAGTTGTACGAACCTTTGATTGAATCAGTCGGACGTGATAATGACCCCCTGGCGCAGGCAAAATTATGTGACAACGTTGAAGAAATGTTGGTACGCGTCAATTGGCGTCAGCACTTGCAGAAAATGCGTTCTGAAATGCCCAATCCTGATGGCCAGGCCCTGCCACTTGCTGAAATTATTATTCAGGCTCAGTCCAGCCAGGTCATTGAAGCGATGAAAATGATCAATGAACTGGCGCGCGCCAATTATTTGCGCTCCGCCATGGACGAGGCTTTTCACACGCTCTTGTATGCCCCAACCTACCTGCCTTTGCATATCTTGATCGCTGAACTGCTGATCCGCGAGGGGCGTAGACCGGAGGCGATCACTAAGTTTAGCTCGGTTGCCAATGCTTATAGTGTGCGCGGCGAAGGCGCCCAAGCTACCAATATTCTCAGGCGGGTGATCCAGCTTGCGCCCATGGATTTGGGTTCGCGTACCCGCCTGGTTGAACAGCTGGTTGAACGTGGCCAGGTTGATGCTGCCATCAGTGAATATATGGAATTAGCCGATATCTATTACCGCCTGGCTGAGCTTGATATGGCTCGCAAGGCCTTCACCACTGCGCTGCGCCTGGCCCAACAGCCAAATGCAAACCACACCTGGAGTGTCAAGATCTTGCAGCGCATGGCCGATATCGATATGCAGCGCCTTGATTGGCGCCAGGCCATCCGAGTTTATGAGCAGATTCGCACTCTGGTTCCGGATGATTTCAGTACACGTGAGAGTTTGATCGAATTAAACTTGCGCCTGGCGCAGATCCCGCAGGCTCAGACCGAGCTGGAGGCATTTATCGCCTTTCTGGAACGCAACCAGCGTGACCAGATCATTCCTTTTATGCAGAAACTGCTTGTCGAACATCCGGATCAGATCATGCTTCATCAGTTGTTGGCTGATCAGCTTCACAAGAATGGTCAGACCGCGGCTGCCATCACGCTCCTGGACCAGATTGGAGAAAAGTTGATGCAAGCAGGCAATAAGAGTGCGTTGTTGCCGGTGCTCAACCAAATATTGTTGATGAATCCACCCAATGCTGAACAGTACCGAGCTTTGCTGGCCCAGTTGTAGATAGCGCTAAAAGTGTTTTCGAAAATCCCTGTTAAAGATCGTAGGCAAGATTGCTTTTGAGATAGCTGATCTGAAAATTTATTTTCATAAAGACTACTCACAGCTCAGCGGTTTTGCTTTTTGGAATGCTGATTTTTGCTGCGCGCTGATCTCCTCTCAGGTCAGAAGATACCCGGGCGTGGGCAGCACAGTTACGCAAAAATTTGATCTTGTCAAAGTTAAAAAAATTCCCCGTTTTGCGGGGAATTTTTTTAACTTTCTTCTTCTTCGGTTGCTGCGGCTTGTGTTTGTTGCGCTTGGTGTTCTTTGGGTCTAAAAAAACTGAGCCCTGCCAGCAGGCCGCCAGTCAGGATCAACATGAGCGGCGCGCCGAACTTTAGAATTGAGGCGTTGAATACGCTGATCAGGGATGTGATAAAAAACCCGCCCCCGGCAACCATGAACAGCACCACGGCCGCCACACGCGTGCCATGTGAACGCTTGAAGTAACTCAGCACCAGCAGCCCCAGGCCAACACTTAATGGCTCAACCGGCCAGAGTAAAGCCCAGGCCTGCCAGAGTCCTGTCAGGCTGCAGAATGCCAGTAGAAGACCATTGATGCCCAGGATAAAGGCTGGGATGGCCAGCGCGGGCAGGCGCATAAAGATCGCTGCCAGGCTAAAACCAAGCGCCAGGGCGATCACTTCCAAGGGCCAGGCAATTGCCCACACATCCCAACGGTTGGTCAGACTGGTGGCCAGTAAAATTATGCCGGTCGTTAAAACCAGGATGCCCGGGATAAAAAAGGAACCGAGGCCACGCCGCCGAAGGCCCCAAAATCCGGGGGCGCTCAGCGCCAGGCCCAGCAGAATGACGGTGATGGGCCACAGCCGCCAGGCTTCCAGTCGCAGTAATAAATTTCCGGCCAGGCTGAAAATACCGATAACAATTAAGCCAAATCCGATTACAAGGGGAATTAAGCGTTCAAATTTCATTTTATTTCTCCAATCAATTTTTGCGGTATCTATTTTTAATGGTTATTCTTTTAATATCAGTGTGAATGTGGATGCTGGCCAAAACACCCGCCATTTCCAACGGAACCGGACAAGCGTTTTACGGATCAGCGCAGCAGCCCGGTCTGCAAAGCCAACAGGCAGGTAAGGATTGCCATGGCAACCGATAACAGACTGAAGATGCCGCCCCAGGTGTGTGCCAGGGTCTTTAGCCGGCTGGAGCTCTGAACCATGCGGATGGGGATGTAGACTGCCACCCCAATGACTATTATTTCAGGCATCCAAAGGAAAACCCAATCGCCCCAGCGACCACTGAGTAGCGTATACGTCAGCAGTGCTGCGTTTCCAAAGATGATGATAACGGGGATCAGCAGCCAGTGATTTTCCAATGCCCACATTAACACTGCCAGGAACCCTGCCACCAGAAAGAGATCAAAGCCCCAACCCCGCGAATAAATATTTACCCCGGTCAGTGTTGATAAGACATTTGCCAGAAAATTGATAAACAGGATCCCGCCCAAAGCGCCCACAACTGTGCCAGGTACGTTAAGACGCCGGGCGAATACCTTTTCAAGCGGGTTGGATGGAAGTTCTGGCAGTGCTGGTGCGCTGACCGGTTTTTTTTGCATGAGTTTGCTCGCCAGGTACGGATCTGTCTCTTCTTTTGCGAAGTCGCGATCCAGAATATCCTGGCGTGAGGTGCCTGAGTAAACGGCCTTGGGGTCAATTTCAGGCGGGGTTGGGATCTGCCTGCGTGGGCCGGCCGGCAGTTCTTGGGCCGGAATTTGCGCGAGTGCCGCGGCCATTTCTTCCGCACTTTGGTAACGGTCGGATGGGTTTTTGGCTAGTACTTTCAGCAGGATCTGCTCCAGTGATTGCGGCAGATCCGGATCGATCCTGCGAGGCAAGGGCAGCGGGTCATTCAAATGTTTCATCAGGATGGCCAGCGGAGTATCAGCATCAAAGGGTGTATAGCCTGTCAACATTTCGTACAATACGATCCCCAGTGAATATAGATCGCTGCGCTGGTCACAAGCACCCTGCAAGCCTTGTTCAGGGGCCATGTAGCTGAGCGTACCCATCAGCATGCCAGAAATAGTCATCTGGGTGCTGCCAACGATTTGCGCAATGCCGAAATCGGTGATTACGGCCTCGCCGCGACTGGTGAGCATGATATTGGCTGGTTTGACATCGCGATGAATGATGCCCTGGCTATGTGCGAAGCCCAGCCCATTCAACACGTCGTGGATGATTGCCAGTACTTCCGGCAAAGGCATGCGTTGGCTTTCGGTGCGATAGCTGTTCAGCTTTGCGCGCAAGCTGTTGCCTTCCAGCAGCTCCATGACCATATAGTAGCAATCGTCCTGGGTGTCGAAATCGAAGACTTGCACAATATTGGCGTGACGCAGGCTGGCGATGGCACGGGCCTCGCGTTGAAAGCGCGCCAGTAAATCCTTGTCTTCCACCAGGTCTGAACGCAGCACTTTAATGGCAACGAAGCGGTCGAGCTGCGCATGATAAGCCCGGTAGACCCTGGCCATGCCGCCGCGCCCGAGCGCTTCGAGTACCCGGTATTTACCGATGATTTGTCCTTCCAGTATTGGTGCCGACATGCTACCTTCTCCAGGGCCTTTGTTTGATCTATTCTGATGATACCCCCATGGACTTTTTCCTGCCTAACAATTGGCTATCAAGCGCCTATTCGCCGTCTGCATCCGGGTTGGTTTCTGCAGAGACACCGGTGAGTTTGTAGCCCAGTCCACGCATGGTGATCAGCAGCTGCGGCGTATTGGGGTCAATTTCGATCTTTGTGCGCAGGCGCCGGACCAGGTTCTCGATCTGGTAGTCGAATATGCCGGTCTGATACTCTGTCCAAACGCTGCGCCCAATCTCGTCTTTTGAACATACCAGTCCGCGTTTTTGGTACAGATGGGTCAGCAGGCTGAATTCTTTTGGCGAAAGCATTACTATTTGACGGTTGATCCGTACTTCTCCGGCTGGGATGTTGAGTTCCAACTCAGGATAAGGGGTTTCACGGGTGGTAGTTTCGGGGTCATGGAATAGAAAGGTTACTTCGCCAATCCCGATCCGGTCGCCGTCGCGTAGCAGAGATTTGGTCTGGATGCGCTCGCCATTCAGATACGTCCCATTGGTGCTGTTTTTATCATCCAGAAATACCCGCCGGCCTTCGCGGGTGATGTGGGCGTGTTCACGCGAAGCGCGTTTGCTAACAACCACAACTTCGTTTTCCATGTCTCTGCCAATTCGGATTAAATTCTCATGCAGAGGATGTTCCTGGCCGGATGGATCAATCAAGGTTGGGCAGGTTTCAATGCTCATTCGGGCGCGCCTCCGGCGCAAAGGACCGCAAACCAGTAAATCCCCATCTTACTTATGTTCCGACGTGATCCAGAGCTGTTGCCCGTTACTGGCCAGATCGATCCAGCCCCGTCTATCGGTGCGGATTAAATTGTAATTATCGAACGCTTTGATGACATCCACGGCTGGCAAGCCATCCGGGTCACCGGCTGCCACGCTTAAAATTGCCACCTGCGGCTTAAGGTTTGCCAGCCATTCGGGTGGGTTGGATGGCGCGTATCCGCTTTCAGAAATCAACAGTCCGCTGACCGGGCCCAATCCCTGGCCATTGTTGAGCTGAGAAAAAACGTCAAAGTTAACGCCAATCGGCAGGATGGTTTTGAAATTACCCATTTCCAGGCTTATCACAGCTCCACGAGCGGAAACCGCCAGAAAGCGCAGCGTAACCCCATCGCCCAGATCAAAAGCTGTATCTGCCTCGGCCAATTCATTGGGGATGCGAGCGCCTGTTAGCCATTCTTTAAGCAGTGTGGAAGAGAAGGAGGCTTGCTCGTTGCCGGTCCACAGCACGGACTTGGGACGATATTGTTCGAGCACGCGCGGCAAGGCAGCCACCTGGTTTTCCTGCGTGGATGCCACCACCAGATAATCAATACCGCGATCAAAGGGTGGTATGCGCCGGCCGAGCTGGTCTGCCAGGGCTGAAGGGCTTTCGCCTCCGTTGATCAATACAAATTTTCCACTTGGTGTTGTGATCAAGATGCCATCCGCAGAGCCCACATCCAGAAAGAGCACATGCAGGCGGCCGTCGGGCATATTCAGCACCGAACGCCAGGTCAGGAAGGTCAGCACGGCCAAAACCGAAACCACAACCACCGGTGTTGCGACTCCCTTCATGCGCGGCCAGGCGAATGTAAAACCAAACAAAAGGCCGTAAAAAATGAGCACGGCCAGCAGGGAGAATTCGCCCAGGATCAATACTCCGCCTGGGATTTTTCCGAAGAATTCCACCATGCGAATGGTATAGGCTGCAAAAGGCCAGGCTACCCAGGCGACTACCTGTCCGAGCGGCATATATAGTTTGCTAAGGATGACGGCTAGCCCGCCGAGCACCATCACCGCCGGTTGTGCTGGCAGGATGATTGGGTTTGCGATCAGCGCGACCAGCGAGAAGCGTCCAAAGTAATACATGCTGACCGGCAGTGTGGTTAACTGGGCCGCAAAGGTCAGCAGGAAGTAATCGGAGAATGGGCCGATGAATTTATCGACATTCGCTGGAGGAAAATAGCGCTAGAGCCAGGCGCTGATGAAATCCTGCATGGGTTGGGCATAGATCACCAGCCCCAGAGTGGCAGCAAAGGAAAGCTGAAACCCAACATCCCACAGCACGAACGGGTTGACCAGTGCCATGAATACGGCTGCGGTTGCCAGCCCGGTGGCGGCCAGGTTACGCCGGCCAAACAGCCCGCCAATCACAGACATTGAGCCCATGATGGCTGCGCGAACCACAGAGGCGCTGGCCCCGACCAGCAGCGTATAGGCGATGATGCCCAGGATGGAGAGCAGCGAGCCCCATTTCTTGCCGAACAACCTGGAAAGCAGCATTACAAAAATGGCAGCAATGATGGCAATATTAAAGCCTGAAATTGCGATGATGTGCGCCGTGCCGGTGTCTTTGAAAGCCTGCTGTACTTCACTTGGGATGTTTTTATCGGCCCCCAGTAAAATTCCCCCGAAAAGTGAGGCCTCCGGGTTCGGGAAAAGCTGATAAATCCGCTTGAGCATGCTATCATGGAAGCGAATCATCAATGCCCAGAATTTGTTGGTGTTTTTACCTGGCAGAATGGTGATGGTGGCTGTTTGTAGCGTGGAATGGATGCCCTGTCTGGCCAGATAGTCGCGGTAGGAAAATTCCTCGGTTTCTCGCGGCGTGCGCAGGTATCCGCGCACCCTGACGATATCACCATAAGCTACGCTGTACTCGTTTGTAAGATTTACCAGCACATCACCCTGTACGGGGACATCGCCAGCACCCTGCCCGATGTCGACGGCTGTCACATTCAGGCGCAGATAGGTGGTTGTATCGCGAATGTCTGGGGTTTCAGCAACAACCCCGGTTACATAGATTCTGCGATCCTGGTCGTTGTAATAGGCTGTGAAGGTGGGGGTGATGACTGGCTGGGCCATCTGGTAGCGTGCCGCGCCCAGGAAAAGGAAACCCGGCAGTAGAACCAGCGCGATAGCCACTCCCGGACGCAGGCGTCTCAGTACCAGGGCCGCAATCAGCCCGAGAATCGCTAACTGGAACCAGACCAAAGTTGGCAGGAGCACCAGGCTGGCAAGGATGATACCGGTCAGGAGTGCGGCCGAGATCCATACCAGCGGGGAAGCTGAAATTTGATCAGATAGAGATGATTTCACGCTGTGATTTTACCACTCGCGAAATGGTTGCACAGTGAGAAGACGCAGGAGTGTAGCTTCACCAACTTAGTGGCCCCCCATCCATGAAGGCCACTTTCGACCCGGTGTCGGTTTGATTTTTTCAATTGCCTGGTAAACTTCTTCGCAAAACGTTTGGGCAGCTGGTTCTGGGCCCAAAGCGATGCTGCCACGGATGATGCTTTTGGCACCTTCGACCAGCCCGTTGATTTCCAGTCTGGTTTCCTTGGAAAAGGGAGATATTTGGCTCCTGGTTCGAATATTCATCAGATTGGCACCCACGGTGTGAACAACAGATTGGTCTCCCATCCGAACCCAGATCAGCGAACTGGCTGTGAGCACAATGCCAGTATAAATTTTTGTATCGGCCCTGCCATCCAACCATGAACTCAGCCAGCTGGCCTCTGTTTTTTGAGATAATGTTTCGCAGCATAACAAGCTTTCCGATTCGACCTCGCCCAGATTGTGAGTTTGAAAAAATGCTCGCATGGCTACTAATAGCTCGGGTTTTAATTGGCTCGCGAGACATTCCCGCGTAGTGCGATGGTAAGTGCTCATGATATTCCTTCCGGCAGTCTTCAATTTGGGCGCTTTATTAATTTATTAAAAGAACAGCACCCGTCTTTGCCCGGGATGGGGCGCTTGTTGATAAAATATATCCAATTGTATAGCATTTAAGCATTCTTGGAACCTTTATGAACCCTGATTCGAATTTAACCAACCAAATAAAAAGTAAACCCATCCTGGTTACCGGCCCAACTGGTTATGTTGGTGGTCGTCTGATCCCGCGCCTGCTGGAAGCGGGTTACACTGTCCGTGTTTTGGCGCGCGATCCGGCCCGCTTGCAGGGCCGGCCCTGGCTTCATCAGGTGGAAGTGCTGCAGGGTGATGTTCTGCAGCCAGAGAGCATCATTTCGGCACTCGAAGGCGTTTCTGTGGCCTATTTTCTTATTCATGGCATGCAGGGTGGCAAGGTCAAGGCTGTGCGTGATATGACCGTTGCTCGAAATTTTGCCCAAGCAGCCAGCGCGGCTAATATTGAACGGATCATTTATCTGGGCGAGCTGGTGGATCCCACCGCCCGGCTTTCGCCATACCTGCGCTCGCGGCATGAGACTGGTTATATCCTGCGCCAGGGGCGAGTTCCGGTGACTGAATTTCGCGCTGGCATGATCATCGGTTCCGGCAGCACCTTGTTTGAGATGGTGCGTTATCTTTCAGAACGGGAACCGCTTTTGATTTGTCCACGCTGGTATTTTTCCAAAGCCCAACCGATCGCCATCCGTAATGTGCTTGATTACCTGGTAGCAGCGTTGGCTCAACCCGAGAGTACCGGGCAGCTGGTGGAAATTGGCGGTAGCACGCGCCTGACTTATGCAGATATGCTGCTCGAATATGCGAAAGTACGCGATCTAAAACGCTTTCTGATCCCCACGCCGTTTTATGTCCCGCATTTATCTGCATATTGGGTCCATCTGGTCACACCCATTACCTACAACGCCGTCCTACCGCTGATTGAAGGCCTGCACGCAGATTCTATCGTTAATACCGACCTTGCTGCGCGGCTCTTTCCAAATATCGAAATACTTGATTTTGAAACAGCGGTCCGTTACGCCTTGAAAAAAATTGAAAGCGGGGATATTCAATCATCCTGGAGCGATGCGCTCGTAACCAGCGCTGGTGATATTCAACCCTATCGCTTCGATATTGATCAAGGTATGTTTATCGAAAAGCGCCAGCGCCTGGTGGATCTGCCCGCCAGCTATGTCTTCCGTTCCTTTAGTGGCATTGGCGGTCAGCGCGGATGGTTGTATATGGATTGGTCCTGGGCTATTCGCGGTTGGATGGATAAGATCATCGGTGGAGTTGGTCTGCGCCGTGGGCGTCGCCACCCCGATGATATTTGGGTGGGAGAATCACTCGATTTTTGGCGCGTGGAAGCTGTTATCCCCAATACTTTAATGCGTTTGCGGGCCGAAATGAAGCTTCCAGGTAAAGCCTGGTTGGAATTTCAAGCTACTCCCCAGGAAAATGGGCAGACACTTCTAACCACCAGCGCTTATTTCGATTCACATGGGCTGTCCGGTTTCCTATACTGGTATGCCATGTGGCCTTTCCATAAGTTTATTTTTGACGGTATGACCCGCGAGATTGCAGAGCGTGCTCAGGCGATTTATGCAGACGAGCATGGCAGATCCAGCCCGCAGCGCAGCTAGCCAGCTGGCAGGATTTCATCCATCAGGCTTTTGATACATTCAGTTGGATCTCCGGGAGAATAATGCCTCAAATCATCCTCGTCACCGGCGCTACCGGGTACATTGCCAGCCACCTGATCCCGCGCTTGCTTGCGGAAGGTTATCAGGTTCGCTGTCTGGTACGCAACCCTGCGCGCCTGCGGGGACGGGCATGGTACCCAAAAGTTGAGGTTGTGATCGGGGACGTGACCCAGGCGGCCACGCTGCCCGATGCCATGCAAGCTGTCAGTGCCGCTTATTATCTGATCCATAACATGTCGGCCGGGATTGATTACCATTCCCAGGATGTGATATCAGCGCATAATTTTGCACAGGCCGCCAGCCTGGCGGGTGTGGAGCACATTATATATCTGGGTGGGCTGGCTGATCAGGATGAACCGCATCTTAGTATGCACATGCGGTCTCGCATCGAGAGTGGTGTGGCTTTGCGTGAGGCCGGTGTGCCGGTGACCGAATTTCGGGCGGGTGTGATTGTCGGTCCAGGTTCGGTTTCTTTTGAAATGATCCGTTATTTTGTCGAACAATTCCCACTGATGGTTGGTCCCATCTGGTTGCGTAATCGATCCCAGCCGATCGCCGCGACAAATGTGTTGGATTTCCTGGTCGCGGCGATCACTAATCCGGAGGCGCGCGGCAAGATCATTGAGCTCGGCAGCCTGGAAAAATATACGTATCTGGATGTGATCCAGTCTTATGCTGATGTGCGCGGGCTTAAGCGTTTGCCTGTACTTCTGCCCTATGTGCCTGTGTGGTTGATGGTCTTTTTGATTGATTTGTTGACGCCCGTTGCGCGCTTATATGCTACTCCGCTGGTACTGGGACTTAAAAACGATAGTCTGGTTCTCGACCGGTCACTGCTCAGTATCTTCCCTGAGATCGAGCTTCTGGATTATCCAGCTGCGGTCCGGCGCGCCCTGGCAGATACACACCCGGCCAAGGTCGAGCGTATCTGGCTCGATCTGGATCGTGATGTGCTCGAAGCCAAACATGAAGGCATGTTTATTGATTACCGCCGCATTAAACTGCGCGCGCCAACCAATATCGTTTTCGGCGCTCTTCAGAAAATGGCCAGCGCCCACCAGCGCATTGGGTTGGTGAGCCGGTTCAAACTTGATTTTCAGGATGTAGATATCTTGCGCTTGAAGGTTGACCAAAAAATCCCAGGTGAAGCATGGCTGGAGTGGAAATTGACGCCGCGCGCGGGCGGCACCCTGCTGGAGCAAACCGTTTTCTTCGCCCCCAAGGGTCTGCCGGGTTTCCTGGCCTGGTATTTTTTGAGACCTTTTCACAGCTGGGTCTTTGATAAACTCATTCGAAGGTTGGAAGTCCAGGAATGAAAACTTCGCTTTTATTATTCATTGTCATTCTCGTGGGTGCCTCGGCTATCCTGGCAGTGGCTTTCTTTGCGCCCATACCCGTCCCGTATTATCAGGATTTCTCGGTAATGTATTTCACCGACAAGGGTTTGATCAACGGGATCCACATTTATGACTATCCGGCACAGTTGACTTTTATCAAAACATTGACCCCGCCAGGGTTCAGCTTTCACCCTTATCCCTATCCACCCTGGTATGCGTTGGCGACGCTATTGCTCGGTTACCTGCCCATTCAGGTCGCTGCGCGAGTCTGGTTTTTCCTGAATCTCGGCATGTTAGGTTTAGCGGCCTGGTTGTTAATGCCCGGTTGGAAGCCTACCCGGCGCATTTTGGGGGTATTAGCTGCCAGCCTGTTTATTCCGGCTTTTGGGCTGCTGGTGGTGGGGCAGTATTCGGCGCCGGTCTTATTGGGGGTGGCCCTGTTTTTGGTTGCTGCCAGGCGTAAAAACGCCGCCTGGCTGGCCGCTGGGCTGTTGTTGATGACCTTCAAACCCCATATTGGTGGCCTGCTCTTTCTGGCTGGCTTTGGCTGGCTAGTTCTGGAGAGAACATCTTTTTCGCGGCGTGCGCTCTGGTTGAGCCTGGCAGGCGGGCTGCTCCTGCTGGTGCTGGGCTTTCTGGCCGACCCGGCCTGGCCGCTGACTTATCTTCAATCATTGGGCCGCTACCGGGATATTCCAGGTGTGCAAACCTGTGGATTATGCGTCAGTCTCTCTGTGACCCTGGTCAGATTGGTGGCTGGGCAGCCCAGCACCCTGGCTGCGGCGGGGGTCAGCCTGGCGCTGGCCCTATTGGCGGGTTGGCTGTTAATAGGTCGTTTACGTGGCCGCCTGAAAGATCCGGGAGTGTTGCTGGCCAGCGTGGCCGTTCTGACCTTGTTGCTTGACCCCTATTTACTCAATTACGACTATATCCTGCTGCTTGTGCCGCTCTTCTGGCTTGCCCCGCGCACCATCTGGCTGACTTTATTGGTCTACTTTATCCCGTGGGTTGCCCTGGCATTGCGGCAGGATGGTAATAGTCTATATGCCCTGGCTGGATTGGTGACATTCATCCTGATTTTGCACTATAACAGGCATCCAACCCTAAAGCGGGATTGACTCGCTTGCTGGTAAGACATACAATCATATTAACAACTTAACAACGGTCAGGGTGCCTATTTCCCCCGGATGGGAAGGCTCAATGGCGAAGCCGGTTAAAGTCCGGCACTGTCGCGCAACTGTAATTCAGGATTTGGTTTATCGTTCCGTTATTATGACGGAATGGAGATGCCATCCCTGAAAAGTCAGGTCGCCCGCCCTCACCGCTGGTACACCACACTCTCGCAGAAAGGAGGTGGGTCCGGCGTAATTCATCAATCCGCCATCCCCCTCCCCTGTCAATCGACAGGGGATTTTGATTCAACCATTTTGAATTTTGGAGATATGCATGTTTCGTAAGTTGTTTTTTGCCTTGATAAGTTTCGCACTGCTTTTAAGTGCTTGCGCCGGTCCTGCGGCTGCCCCAGCTGTTCAGACTTATACGGATGGGCTTGGTCGTGCAGTTAAGCTGGTTGGGCCTGCCCAGAGAGTTGTTTCCCTGGCCCCATCCAATACCGAGCTACTTTTTGCCGTGGGTGCCGGAAAACAAGTGGTGGGCCGGGATGATATTTCGGATTTTCCGACCGAAGCCAAAAACCTTCCCAGCCTGGGCGGTTTTGAGAAATACAATCTTGAACAGCTGTTGGCGCTTAAGCCAGACCTGGTTCTGTTGGCCGAAATCAATAATGTGGAATTGGTCAAGCAGATGGAAGATCTGGGTCTCAACGTCTACTATCTTTCGAACCCCAAGACGATCGAAGATATGTACTCCAACCTGAGCCTCGTAGCCAGCCTGACCGGTCATGAAAAAGATTCTGCCAGCCTGATTGATTCACTCAAGCTGCGAGTAGCGGCAGTCGATGAGAAAATGAAAGCTGTCGCATCCAAGCCCGTTGTTTTCTATGAGCTGGATTCAACCGACCCGGCCAAGCCCTATACGATTGGACCAAATACCTTTGTAGATTTGTTGATCATGCGTGCTGGCGGTCAAAACCTTACCACTGCAGCTGGCATCCAGGATTCGTACCCACAGGTCAGCGTTGAGCAGGTTGTCACTACCAACCCCGACCTGATTATTTTGGGTGATTCGATGTGGGGTGTCAGTGTTGAGTCGGTCGGCCTGCGGCCAGGCTGGGAGAAGCTCAAGGCTGTTTCTGGCCAGCAGGTTTTTCCTTTCGACGATAACCTCGTCAGCCGCCCCGGTCCGCGTCTGGTGGATGGGCTCGAAACCCTGGCCAAATTGCTCCATCCGGAATTGTATAAATAAGTTTCAGCTGGCTGGTCTTTTGCCTGAGCGCAGAAGATCAGCCAACCATTCAATATGAAAAATTCTTTGCTGCCCTTCGCCTGGTCCGCCATTTTACTAATTGCTGCACTGATCATCAGCGTTGCAATCGGTTCTGTTTTTATTTCTCCGGGGGAAGTCTGGCGGGCATTGCTTGGTCAGTCTCATAACGAAACTTTTAATACCATCATCTGGAGTATTCGCCTGCCACGGACGGTTCTGATTGCTCTTGTGGGTGCTGCGCTGGCGGGCAGCGGCGCAGCTTACCAGGGTCTTTTTCGTAACCCGCTGGCTGATCCGTATTTGATTGGAGTGGCTTCGGGTGCCGGGTTGGGCGCAGTCCTGGCCATGTCATTCAATTGGCCATATACACCGCTTGGGCTGCTGGCAGTTCCGGCCATGGCTTTTATTTTTAGCTTGTTAACCGTTTTTCTGGTTTATCTTTTTGCTCGCGTGGGGGCAGATGTGCCCACCACCAACCTGATCCTGGCGGGTGTGGCGGTTTCATCTTTCACCGGCGCCCTGACCTCTTTGATGATGCTGCGTTCCACCGGCGAACTGCGCCGCGCGCTCAGCTGGCTCCTGGGTGGTGTCAGTCTGGGGGGCTGGCCTGCCATTCTGTCCTTAATCCCCTATCTGGCGTTGGGTCTGATTACGCTGACCTTGAGCGGCCATGCTTTAAACCTGCTCCAATTTGGTGATGAGCAGGCTTCTCAGCTGGGGCTGGATACGCGCCGTGCCCGGATCGTGATCATTGTGGCGGCCTCTCTCGTGACCGCTGCCGCAGTTTCTTTCGCAGGCATCATTGGTTTTATTGGTCTGATCGTCCCACATGTTGTGCGTATTTTTTGGGGAGTGGATTACCGGCGTTTGATTCCACTCAGCATACTGGGTGGCGCCAGTGCCTTGCTTGTGGCGGATGTGCTTGCGCGCGTCATTCTGGCTCCGCAGGAACTACCGGTTGGGATTGTGACCGCACTGGCGGGCGCGCCATTTTTTCTGTGGGTTTTAAGGCGTGGCAAAAAATTGGGGCAGTGGTAACGATGAACTTTCCTTTTCGCCTGGGTGCCACTTCTTACATCATCCCTGCGGATATTTTACCGAATGTTCACTATCTGGCTGGCAAGGTCCAGGATGTGGAACTGGTGCTTTTTGATCTGGATGACGGTCAGAGCAACCTGCCTACCCGCGCTCAAATTGCTGAATTGCACAGTTTTGCAACAGATCAGGATCTCAGCTTTAGCGTTCACCTGCCGTTAGATCTGCGCATGGCCGATGATGGCAGTTCAGGTCATGCCTCGCTGGAAAAAGCCCGCAGGGTGATCGAGTGCACCAGAGACCTGGACCCCTATGCCTACGTTGCCCACCTGGATGGAAGAGCTGTCTTGCCTGCCAATACATCTTCTGCGGATATGCTGCGTTGGCAGGATCATTCGGTCCAGGCCCTGGAACTTGTTGGCGAGTGGGTCGGTGATCTGCAGAAACTGGCCCTGGAAAATCTAGAAGGTTACCCTCTCGATTTTCACGCAGCCATCCTGGAACGGATCGCCGTCAGCCGCACCGTGGATATCGGGCATTTATGGTTGGATGGGCACGATCCGCTCGAATATTTACGGGCTGCCCTGCCGCGCACACGTGTAATTCACATCCACGGCATTTCTGAGCGTGACCACAGCTCGCTTGCGCATATTCCATCTGCCCAGCTTGCTTCCGTGCTTGCTGAACTTACCCGTTTCAATTACACAGGTATCCTGACCCTCGAAATGTTCTCAGAGCAGGATTTTCTAACATCCCTGCAAACGCTTGATGGTTTTTGTAATGAAAATCGAAATTCGAAGATAAAAATCGACCAAGGTGCCCCATGTTAAAAATCCAAAACCTGTTTGTCAGCTATGCAACACGACCAGTTTTGAAAAATATCAATCTAGATGTAAAAAAGGGTGAGATCCTGGCGCTGCTTGGACCAAATGGTTCGGGTAAATCGACCTTACTTCGTACGATCAGTGGAATTTTGCCGGTTGCCCAGGGCACAATCAGCCTGGGCGGGCACCCGTTGAGTGCGCTTCGCCAGGCTGAACGCGCCCGCTGGATCTCTGTTGTACCCCAAAATGCCATGCTGCCCCCGACTTTCACGGTTTGGGAAACGGTAATGCTCGGTCGTACACCCTATATTAATTTTCTGGGTCAGATCTCGGCTCGAGATAAGGCAATTGTGCACATGGCCCTTGAAAAGGTGGATGCTCTCTGCCTGGCCGATCGTTTTGTGGGTGAGCTTTCTGGGGGCGAACAACAACGAGTCCTGTTGGCGCGGGCTCTCACCCAGGCGGCACCCATCCTGGTGCTGGATGAACCCACCACCTATCTTGATCTGCAACACCAGTTCCGTTTGCTTAATCTTATTCACAAACTGGCTCGCGACGAAGCTCTGACGGTTGTGATCGCATTACATGATCTTAACCTGGCCGCGCGTTATGCCGATCGGATTGCCCTGCTGGTCGATGGACAGATCAAGGCTCTTGGCACTGCCAAGCAGGTGCTGCGCGCTGACCTCATTGCTGATGCGTACCGCTGGCCCGTGCGGGTGATCGACCATCCATTTTTGGATGCTCCGCTTATTCTGCCCGATGCTTTGAATTGAAATTGTGCCCTGGCTATCCGGCGCTTCCTCTATTAAAATTTGGTTCGTTGATCCCCAACTTTTGAAAGTATGCAATTGCAGCCCGGCGGGTGTGCACACCCAGCCGCTCGTAAGCGCTCGAAAGTGTATTACGAAAAGTTGAGCTGGATACGCCCAGACGGATTGCCAGGTCATCGGTTGTGTTATCTGGATAGGCTACACACAGGGAAAGTGCTTCCAACTGGCGAGGGGAAAGCAGTGATGAAGATGATTGTTTATTTAACGAGCGCAGCTTTGGAATGATGCCCTGGCTGAAATAAGTTCCGCCCTGACTAAGTGTGCTTATAACCTGGGCCAGGTTTTGGATCGCTTCAGAATCATTTTTAAAAATGTAGCCGGAAATCCCCAGCTCGACCAGCCTCTCAATCAGCACAATTTGTGAGAACATAGAAATGACCAGGATGGTCATTTTTGGGTATTTTTTGATTAGCTTTGGGATAGTCTGCAGGATTGGGAAGATACTGGTGTCTGTCGCTGAAATTTGCACT
Source organism: Chloroflexota bacterium (assembly GCA_026390035.1). Classification (GTDB taxonomy): domain Bacteria; phylum Chloroflexota; class Anaerolineae; order Anaerolineales; family Villigracilaceae; genus UBA5195. The sequence continues at coordinate 13,345 of JAPLGT010000057.1, read as the reverse complement.
TCCATATCGAGGATTATGATATCGGTGGGGGTGCTCGCCAGCATGGGTTCCAAGTCAGCTCCATACCTGGCAATTCCAGCGATATTCAGTGTTTTATCATTATTCAATCGATACAAATAACCATCAATAATTCCTTGATGGTCTTCCATAATTGAAACATTAACTTTATCTGTTTTCATGTTAGTCCCCTTTCTAACTGCTTCGATCTGAATATATCTCTGTTCCGAATCGGTCGCCGAATAATAGCTATTTATTATGGACATCTTAAGGAACCGACCTGTATAACCCACATATATTTTGCCAGAAGACTGACATTTCCCCAACCGCTAATCCAGCGGTCCGTTTGATGATGATCGACTGGCATTTGCAAAGCCCGCGTTATGCCAGTGTTTTATTAAATTGTAATCGGAAATGAAAAACTGAACAGGGTGGATTTTCCGACACGGGATTTAATCTCCATCTTGCCTTCCAATAGGCGGGTGCGTTCTCGCATGCTCTCCAGCCCAATACCCTGCTGGATGGTTTCAATATCGATGCCCTGGCCATCATCCTTGATGGTTAATCCGATCACATCATGGATAAGCCAGAGTTTGATCCAGACGTGTTTTGCCCTGGCATGCTTGATGGTATTGGTAAGTGCTTCTTGCACGATGCGGTAGATACTGATGGAAAGCTCGTTGCTCAGGTTTGGAATTTCTTTTCCCTTGTAATTGATGATCAAACCGGTCTGATCTGAGAAATCGAGGCACATTTGCTTGATGGCAAGATTGAGCCCGAGTAAATCCAGCATTGGCGGTCGCAGGCTGTAGGCCAATGACCTGATCTGCTGGGCCGCATTCTCTGTCAGGCTGATGGTTTTATTCAGGCTCTCTTGAAACTCAGGACTGCCCGCTGGTTTCGAACTCAGATTTGCAAGGCTCATGCGGATCCCAACCATGGCCTGCCCGGCTTCATCGTGCAGCTCGCGGGAGATCCGGCGCCGTTCATCTTCCTGGGCCAGGATGACCCTCCGGTAGCTTGTTTCGGTGGCTTTTTGAGCCAGGGACAGCGCGTCCATGGTTCGGTTGTTGCCGTGCTTTAGAGCGATCTCATAAGCAGTGCGAATATTTTCCTGCTCCTTGAGAACTTTCTTTTCACGCGCTTCCTGGTATGCTTCAAGCACCTGCATCCGGTATAGGGATGTAATACTCAGTGCGGCGTAATTGTTTTCCAGGATATTCATGAAAAAAAATCGCTGGGCTCGATATAAGCCAAAAACCGTTTTTATGCCCAAGCCTGCCAGGCTAAGTTCTTCGCCCCGTTGCGTGGCGCAGGTGAAACAGCCGTGTAAAAAGTTAATTATTGAAGTTGTTTCCTGTTCTGCAATCATCATCAGTTCACGTGGGCGAAGTTCCAACCGGTTGGAAAACACGTTTGCGCGCAATGACTGCGCGCAGCGATTGGTAAATTCCGCCCGGTTGGCTTCTACTACCTGTGCAAGTAAATCCAACTCGGCTTGCGAATATTCCGGAGGAAGATTTTCTGTGAGCATCATATTGCTTTCGAGGAAAGCTGGTTTAGCGGTTCAGGTATGCGCCAAATCCGCCCCCGAAGGGACCAACACTTTCCTTGTCTTTGCCAATTTCTGATTCTTCAAAACCATGCCATTCCAGCAATGGGATAAAGCCCTCTTTTTCAATTTTCCAGGGTTGGAGCAGCTCCAGGTGTTTTTCCAGCGAGCGCACATAAAACGGAGACCCCATATTTTTGTAAATTTCCAATGATGTCTGAATAGCAGGGTCATCCGGGTTGGTTGCGCTGTTGGCATTATAGGCCATGCAGCTGCCGGGGGCGGTCCAATCGTAAATGGCTCGCAGCGAATGACGCAGTTCTTCATCGGTAGCGAAAGTGGAATAGCCCCAGAAGCCGATGGCAACTTTACGCCGGCCGCCCAGAATTTTTTGCACATCGGGGCTGTTCAGCAGTTCTTCGGGGTGACAGGCATCGTTTTCAAAAAAATAGACATCCGGCGTATCTTTTAGGATTTCGCGGGCATATTCGACCACTACCGGGTCTATATCTGAATAGATTACGGTTGTACCTTTGGGAACATTGGTGTGAATATGGTCGACGGTTGGCAAACCGGAAGCAAAATCAATGATTACATCAAAACCCCGCTTTTCGGTCAGGTCTGATGCAATATCATGCAGAGTCCAGCGCTGCAGGCGCGAGAACTTGGTAACGAACGGAATCAGCGCAAGCACCTGGTCGCCTGCCATGCGGTCAATTTCGAAATTATGACTGCCGCCTAAAAAATAATCATAAATCCGGCCAGCAGATGGTTTTGTAGTATCAACGATATTGTCGCCCATGGTAGGTTGGCTCCTGTAAGAATGTGTTGATCTATTTTGATTCTACCTTATCTTGCGTTTTTTTCAATGGTTACCAAAATATATTCAAGCGCTTTCAACCCTGGCGTACTTACAAAAGCGATAACTGCCGTTTTACTTTTTGCTATGCTGGAGCCAGGTAGGTGAAATTTATGCATCTGGCTGTAATTAGTACAATTGTCTAGATAAATTAATTGCGTGTCTATTGTTGAACATGGGCGATACTGGCATAATAAGCTTATCAATCTTACGAGCGGTTTGCCCGGTCAGATGCATAAGCTGACACACCGTTCGGGGGGTAGCGAAATCTAAACAATGTTCGGGGATGTTGTTTGGGGAGGGTTTTCCTTAAAGTGTTTGTAAGTGCCGGGGCGGTATTACAGGGGAAATGCCGCCGGGGAAAACCCTCCTCGCTTTTTATTTATCAAGTTAGAATTTCGGTATTAAGTGATTGAAACAAACTTTGTTCGGAAAAATTGAGATGCCTCCTTGTGGAGGCATTTTATTTTACGTTTTGATGTTTTAATACTTCCCCGATGAGTTTTTGAACCTGTCGATCTGTCAATGCCCTGTCCATACCCTTGACAATTTCCTGACTATCGTTGAAAATAGAGAAGCCGTTGATTAGAGTGCCCCCCTCACTCTAGTCAGCGGCATTTTTATTGCCATGCGCTATTCATGAAAGGACTATCCGCCCTGGTGTACTGGTCTGTAACAGATTTACAGAAATGCGAAAAATGTGAGCTGATGTCGCATCCGTTTGGGGCTAAAGTTTAACATTGCGCGCGTATTTATTCATATTCAGCAAACCCTGGTTTTTCGTTCATCGGCAGGGCAGGCACTGGTTGTGATGGTTCAGAGCGGGACCTGGGTATCCGTGAGCAAATACTGCCAGTAATTTAAGATTGTCAAAATACAGACGTATTGTTTTGTGTGAGTCTTTGGGTAAATCAGCAATTTCTGCAAATTACGCACTTATATTCTTTTGAGAGGTGTTATGGGCAAACTTTCTGGCAAAGTGGCAATTGTGACTGGTGGGACCAGCGGTATCGGCAAGGCAAGCGTAATGCTCTTTGCTGACGAAGGCGCGCAGGTTGTCTTTAGTGGCAGGCGTGCCCAGCTGGGCCTGGATCTTGAGACCCAGATACGGGAGCGTGGAGGTCAGGCTCTATTCGTTGAGACAGACCACACCAAGGTTGAGCAATCTGCGCACCTGGTCGCGTCTTGCCTGCAAACTTTTGGACGAATTGACGTCCTGTTTAACAATGCCGGCATCGTTACCAAGGGCACAGCCGAGACCACTACCGATGAGGATTGGACCCAAACCCTGACTTTAAATGTAACGGCTGTCTGGCAGATGTGCCGTCTGGTTATCCCGGAATTGCGCAAGGTAGGCGGTGGCACGATCGTTAACAACGCCTCTGATTGGGCAGTCGTGGGTGGCAAAGGTGCGCTTCCCTATGCAGTCAGCAAAGGTGCTGTAGCCCAAATGACGAAAAGCATGGCGCTTGATCACGCCGCCGAGAATATTCGCGTCAATGCTGTTTGTCCTGGCGATACCCTGGTGGAGCGCTGGTTGGAGAAGGGTTACTTCGAGCATTCAGACGCGGTAACTTTGGAAGAAGCCAAAGCAGAATCAGCCGCCTACCTGCCGATGAAGCGTTTTGGTTATCCGGAAGAAATCGCGCGGGCGGTGCTATTTCTGGCTTCAGCCGATTCTTCTTTTGTTACCGGGCATCTGCTGCTGGTGGACGGTGGCAACACCGCGCAGTGATCAGTTTTGGATCGTAAGGGCTGGATATTTTTTGGTCTCGGCGCTATATTATTTGATTTCCGTTAGAGTTTCTGCCGACAGTGTTTTCTAGCTTGACAAATGCTTTTCCGGGGTATATATTTCAGTGCGCTTAACTAATAGGCAGGCTTAACTATGATAAATTCAGTCCAATTAACCGAAATCGTTCGCCAGGGTATGGATGTATTTGCCACTCGCTCCATACGTGCTTGGACGCGCTATGTCAAATCAACCGGTCTTTCCATGCCGCAGTTTGGCATCCTGATGAACCTGCATTACCGGCACAGCTGTGGCGTCTCGGATATTAGTGATCGTATGGATATCAGCGCCGCAGCTGCCAGCCAGCTCGTCGAAAAATTAGTCCAAAGTGGTTTATTGGAACGTGCCGAAGATCCCAGTGATCGTCGCGCCAAATTGCTGACCCTGTCTGTACAAGGCCAGGCACTGATCGAGAGTGGTCTTGAGGCGCGTTCAAGCTGGGTGGATGATCTGACTGCTGCGTTGACGCCTGATGAATATGAATCCGTGGCGGCTGCGCTCGGGGCCCTTACTCGAGCTGCCAGTCGCCTGGAAATGCAGAAACCCGAAAAACACATTTAGAAATCTCACTTGGGAGAAAAAAAGTGGCTTTAATTTTAAAAGATAAAGTTGCCGTTGTTACTGGTGGTTCGCGTGGATTGGGGTTGGCGATTGCTCAAACCTATGCGCTTGCTGGCGCAAAGCTGGTGATTGCCTCGCGCACCCAGCGGACGGTCGATATGGCGGTGGATTTACTCCGGGCCCATGGCGCCCAGGCGACGGGTTTTGCTTGTGATGTTGCTGATATCGTCCAGATGGAAGCGCTTGCCACACATGCCATCAAAACCTTTGGGCGTATCGATATCTGGGTTAACAACGCCGGGCTTTCCGCGCCCTATGGACCAACCGCTCACATCCCTACCCGCGACTTTTCCAATGTCATTAATACCAACATTGTGGGTACCTATAACGGTTCAGTGATTGCCATGCGCCATTTTGTGCCCCAGAAAAGTGGCAAACTCATTAACCTGCTTGGGCGAGGTGATAGTGGTGCCATCAAGTACCAGAATGCATACAGTTCCAGCAAGGTCTGGGTGCGGAATTTTACAAAGGCGCTGGCATCTGAATATAAAAGCAGCGGCGTGGACGTGTTCGGGTTCAACCCCGGTCTTGTTCGCACCGACATGCTTAGCCGGGTTCATGCGGTTGCCGGTTATGAAGGCAAGGTAAACGTTATTCGTTTCGTGGCTGCCCTATGGGGTAATGATGCCGACGTCCCCGCTCAAAAAGCGCTCTGGTTGGCATCCGCTGCCACCAATGGCAAATCTGGGCTGATGGTGACGGTATTAACGGCCGGTTTCATGTTGAGCCGGATTTTTACCACTGGTTTGCGTTTGCTGGTGCGCGCTCCGCTTGACATGATGGATTTGACGATCTCTTCTGTTGAGCCAGCCATGGAATTGGCGCCCGTATTGGTTGAAGAAAACCATTAGAAGTTGAGTAAGAAAGGAATCGACTGTGCAAGCCTCTAAAAGTATGTCACGGCGCGCCCCGCGCCAATCTATGGCCTCTCAGGGCAATGTAATCGGACGAGCATCGCACTACCTGTGGAATTATCGCGGTCAGGCTTCCCTGCCCTATATTTTCCTGATTGTCGCAACGCTCTCTCAGCTAGCTGTCCCGCACCTGATCCGCAGCATCATTGATGCGGTCACGAGCGGTGTGATTGCCACCAAGGTGCTCGAATCGCTCGATAAGATCCCTGCCGCGGTGATGTCCATGGCCTTGCCGAAGATCCTGGAATTTCTAAAACTCGACGTTTCCTGGACCAAAGATCAGCTCGTTGCCCAACTGACAGCGGATAAGACCAACGCGCCGGCCCAGTTAATTCAGGCCGGGTTGCTGATTGTTGGTTTTGCAATTTTACGTGGTCTTTTTGCTTTTCTGCAAGCCTACTGGGCTGAGAAAAATTCCCAGGCGGTTGCTTTTGACCTGCGCAATGATCTGTATGCCAAGATCCAGCGCCTGTCTTTTTCATATCACGATCAGAATCAGACCGGGCAGTTGATGATCCGCGCCACCGATGACGTTGAAAAACTGCGTCTATTTCTTGGGCAGGGTTTGCTGCAGCTCGTCGGTGCCATTGTGCTGTTGACCGCCACCCTGATCATCCTGTTTTCCACCAATTCACAGTTGGCACTGGCCACGATCTGGATCCTACCGGTGGCGCTGGTACTTTTTATCTTTTTCGGTACCATCAGCCAGCCGCTTTTCTCAAAGGTTCAGCAAAAACTTTCGGCGTTGAACACCATCCTGCAGGAAAATCTGGCAGGTATCAAGGTCATCAAGGCTTTCACCCGCGAAAAAAGTGAAGAAGCTAAATTTCGCATCGCAGCTGATGACTTGATGGCGCAACAGATCGTGATTGCGCGCCTCTTCACCTTCCTCATGCCGCTGGTCTTTCTAATCGCCAACCTGGGTCAGGCGTCCATGCTCTATGTCGGAGGCCGGCAAATCATCCTGGGTACGCTCACACTTGGTGAGTGGCAAGAGTTCAGCATGTATCTGATGTACATCTTTTTCCCGGTTGCCCAGCTGGGTTTCATTATCACCCAGTTCGGACAGGCCGCCGCCTCAGCCACCCGTATTTTTGAAATCTTGGACGCCAAATCTGACGTGATCGATAAGTCTGAAGCGATTGGGCTGCCGGCTGTGACTGGAAATATCAATTTTGAAAATGTCACTTTCCGATATATTGGTGGAGGTGATCCGGTTCTGGATAAGGTCAGTTTTGAGGCCAAACCAGGGCAGACCATAGCCCTTTTAGGCGCCACAGGTTCTGGTAAAACTTCCATTATTAATCTGCTGCCGCGCTTTTATGATCCCACCGAAGGGCGAATTACCATTGATGGGCATGATCTGCGCGATGTGAAACTTGAATCTCTGCGCGCCCAGATCGGGGTTGTACTGCAGGAAACGACCCTGTTCTCTGGCAGTATCCGCGACAACATTGCTTTTGGAAAGCCAGATGCCAGTGATGAAGAGATCATGGCTGCGGCCCAGGCGGCAGCAGCGCATGATTTTATTATGGCCTTTCCCGAAGGCTACGCCACCCCTGTGGGGGAACGTGGCACAACACTTTCGGGTGGGCAGAAACAGCGTGTTGCCATTGCTCGCGCGCTGCTCTTGAATCCGCGTATTCTTATCCTGGATGATTCAACTTCCAGTGTTGATCTTGGCACAGAAGCTATCATCCAGACCGCGCTTGACCGGTTGATGAAGGACCGTACTTCCTTTGTGATTGCTCAGCGCATCAGTACGGTCATGAATGCTGACCAGATTATCGTGCTCGATAAAGGTCGCGTGGTGGCAATCGGAAAACATGCCGATTTACTCGAAGATAACGAAATTTACGCCGAGATTTATACGTCCCAGCTGCTCGGCGAAACACAACACGCATAAGTAAGTGAGATTGGAGTAATTCCTATGATGGGTGGACCTGGTCGCCACGGCGGCCTGCTTGACCAAGAAACATCCAAACCCAAAAGCGCCAGCCAGACGCTTGGGCGCCTGGCAAAACATTTTGCGCCTTTCTGGTTAGCCCTCTTGATGGCTGTAATCTTTGTCATCATTTCAACCTGGGCTCAGGTTACCAACCCTGAACTGACCGGCCAGCTGGTGGATTGCTATCTTTCCCCGGCGGCGGCCTCGGCTGGTTTCAGCTTCCCCGGCGCAGCTGCCGAACAAAGCAGCCCGGGCTCCAACTGTTGGCTGTCTGCTGATAAACAGCCCGATGGCATCACCCAGACGATCATCAAAAATGTTTTTGCCCTGGGCGGCCTGGCTGCTCCAAAAACGGATGGCACAGAGACTAACGATGAGCGCCTGGCTGGCCTGCTGCGCATGATTCTGCTGATCATTGTCCTGTATGTGCTGGGCTCAATTCTGACCGGTATGACTTTTTTCTCCATGACATGGGCCGGTCAGCACGTGCTGCGTTCGCTGCGTACCGAAGTCTTTGAACACCTGCATCGTTTGCCAATCGGTTATTACGCCGAACACGAAGCCGGTGACTTGATGAGCCGTATTACCAATGATACCGAAACCATTAACCAGGCCATCAGTTTTGCGCTGGTCAACGTGGCCAGTGGGGTGCTGCTCCTGGTCTGGATTTCCTATAATATGTTGAGCAAGAACATTCCATTTGCGCTGCTCAGCATGGCGGTTACCCCGCTGATGGTGGTTGCCACGCTTTATTTCTCTGACCAGGCCCGCAAGGCCTTCCGCAAAAGTCGCCAGGAAATGGGCTCGGTCAATGCCAGCCTGCAAGAAAGCATCTCAGCTGTGCGTGAAGCTCAGGCTTTCAACCGTGCAGAAGAGAATATCGAGAATTTTCGGATCACCAATGCTGCTAATCGTGACGCCAATGTGCGCGCTGTGACCTTCACGGCTGCCCTGGCGCCCGTGCTTGAAGCTTTTGGTTACCTGGCTCTGGCGATCGTTGTTGGGGCGGGCGGTTTGGCTCTGTTAAATGGCGCGAATTTGTTTGGCACTGCTGTTTCCCTGGGCCTGGTCATCACTTTTCTGGCCTATGTGCAGCGCTTCAACCAACCCATCCAACAGATTTCAGTCTTGTGGGGCAATATTCAGAGCGCCATTGCCGGAGCAGAACGAATTTTCAACCTGATGGATGTCATACCGGCCATTGTGGACGCCCCGGAAGCCCAGACGATGAAATCAATTTCTGGCCGGGTTGAGTTCAGGGATGTGACTGCTGAATACAAGCCGGGTGAACCCGTGCTAAAGGGTGTGAATTTTATTGCTGAGCCCGGTCAGACAATTGCAATTGTTGGACCGACCGGAGCCGGTAAAACCACCATCATCAATCTGATTCCGCGCTTTTATGATGTGACGGGTGGCGCCGTCAGTATCGACGGTATTGATGTGCGCGATGTAACTGCTGAATCTTTGCGACGGCAGATCGGCATTGTTTTGCAGGATACCTTCCTGTTTAGCGCCTCTGTCATGGATAATGTGCGCTTTGGCAAGCCGGATGCCAGTGAAGCTGAAATTCGCGCGGCCATTGAGCTGGCTCATGCCGATAGCTTTATCGACCGGCTGCCAGAAAAACTTCAGACCGTACTTGGCGAGCGTGGTTCTGGTCTCAGCCAGGGGCAGCGCCAGCTGCTTTCCATCGCCCGCGCTGCATTGGCCAGCCCAAAAATCCTGATCTTGGACGAAGCCACTTCCAGTGTCGACACCCGTACAGAACGCCTGATCCAAAAAGCCTTGGAAAAACTGCTCAAAGGGCGCACCAGTTTTGTGATTGCCCACCGCCTGAGCACCATTCGCAACGCGGATGTTATTCTGGTCTTGAAGGATGGCGAGATTATCGAACGTGGCAAGCATGCTGAACTGCTCGCACAAAAAGGTTTTTACTTTGATCTCTATATGAGCCAGTTTAAGAAGCAGGAAGAAATCGAAGCTCTGCTGGATAAATAAGCTGAGACATGGATGATGGTCTTCGTTATGGGTTTTGATGTTTTGGCAGTTGGTTTGCCCCACAAAAAACCTTGCGTTACTGTTTACCATGGATTTTCGTAAACAGCATGGTCGTTAAATAGCTGATCCTGTTCGGATAAGCTGGTAGCGAAGGCAATCCTCGTTACCAACCCTGTGTCTGATGAAATGAGTGACGGGATCTTGCCGTCACTCATTTCTGTTCTACTTGCGATGATACCGACCCACGCTATCTTTATTGGTTTTTATCGTTCTGATTTTGGCGCTTCAATGTAAGATAATCGTTGGGTTTTCCTATCATGTGGATTCAGAAGCGGAAATTACGCTCCGAAAATTCATAAAAGACAACGATGAACCAATTCTGTTTAGCGAGGCGCGTCCCATGAGGTAAGACAGCGGATGGGTAGCACACTCCCAGAAGGACAGAATTATTTTTCGTGGTTATCTTGCGTAGAAAACCACCGATTTCGGTCGATTGGCTGGCAATGGGTGCGATGGTGATGACCTGAACCTGGATACCAGTTTATGAATTTGGCGAATTGAGTTTCCCGGGGTCCCTGGTCAATGTCTGGTTTTCTGGTTCATTTTGGCTCTTGCGGACGCTGGTTTTATGCTATTATCGTAAGATAATCCGAAAGTTTATTGGTAGAGGAAATTATGTACCCATCAAATTCAGGCGTCGAAAGTGATGATGGTATTGGGGGTCAATTGGGGCAAAACTCAACCGATTCAAGCCAGCCTGCACCCGAACAACGGCAGGATAAACCTGCGCAACCAGAGCCGGTTTATTTTGTTTCGCCGGCCGATCCAGAACATGAAGATGGTCCACTCCAATCCTTTGAAAAATTAAAAGCATCAGCAGACAAAGCTCGTCTCTCCTATTCCAACGAAGCGGCGATCCGTTATTTCGGGTTGGCCCTGACCAGTCTGTATTCGCATTCTGGCCCACCGGACGCCCGTTTGGAATTTGAACTTCTGACAGGCCGTGAGAGTTGTTATGGTCTGCTTGGCCAATTTGCCGAGCAGCAGGCTGATCTCGATATGATGAAACGCCTGGCAGATGCTTTGAATGATATTCCCATGCAGATCCGGGCAATGACCAGCCAGGTAAATCTGCATATAACGCTTGGCAATTATGCAGATGCGCAGCAAACAGCACAAAATGGTCTAAAACTTGCCAGGCAGATCAGTCACCGAGTGCTGGAGGCTGATTGTTTAACCTGCCTGGGCGCAGCTTACAATGCGCTGGGCGATTTCGGGATTGCGCTGGCTTGTCACAAGGAGGCGCTGAGTACCTTTCGTGAGCAGGGCAATGAACATGGCGAGGCCCTAAATTTGATGCAGATGGGCGAATGTCTACGGGATATGGGCAAATTTGCCCTTGCGCAGGAATATACCGACCAGGCTTACTCGCTCTACCGCAGCCTGGGTGATAAGCATGGCCAGGCCAGTTGTCTTAATATTCTTGGGATTGTTACCCGGGACCAGGCCCGGGCCCGAAACTATTATGAACAATCATTATCGATCTTCCAGAGCACGGGCGACCGAACCTGGCAGGCTAACCTGTATAACAACCTGGGGCTTGTCTATTGGAGCCTGGGACTATATAACAAGGCGCGTGTCTATTTGGAGCAAGCTGTCCAGACTGTGCGTGTTTTGCAGGGGCGCTCCAGCCTGGCCAGTCTGTTGGAAAGCCTGGGTCGCATCTACCTCGAGCTCGGAAAATATGACCTGGCTCAGCAGGTACTGGAAGAGGGCCGTGATTTATCCAAGCAAATTGGCGAAAAGTTGGCCGAGACCACTTATTTGCTGATATTGGGACGGGTTGCGCTGGCCAGTGGGCAGTCAGAAAAAGCCCGTGCTTTGTTTCAGTTGGCTTGTGATATGCAGCGCAGCATGGGAACCCAAGGCTACCTGGTAACATCGCTGGCCTGGTTGGGTGCCGCTTTTCTTGACACAGGTGATCTTGAATCTGCTTATCGCTATTCTTTAGAAGCGGTCAACCTGCTCGAAATCGTTGGAAAGGCCAATGAGTATCCCACCCAGGATGTTTGGTGGCTGCATTACCGGGTGGTTAAGGCACTTCATACTTCCAAGCCCATAGCTATTGATCCGGCTTTCGATTACGAAGTTGAGGCTTATGATCAGGCCTGGGATTGTTTGCAGAATGCCCACACTGCCATGCTGGCTGGTATTGCAACCCTGAGTGATGATGGTCTGCGGCGCAATTACCTGAATAAAGTTAAGTTCAATCGGGAAATTCTTTTTGAATGGACACTCGTTTCTGCAAAACGACGGAATCTGGATATCAAACAACCGCTGGAATCCGTTTCCGGGACCGAGCCTGGCTTTACGAAAGAATCCACCCGCACACCAGACAGGCTAAAACGACTGCTCGATATCAGTTTGCAAATGAATGCGATCCTTAATCCTGCTGAGCTGCTGGATTTTGTGATGGATAACGTCATCGAATTGAGTGGGGCAGAACGAGGGTTTTTGGTTCTGCTGAATGATCTGGCTGAACCGGATATTAAAGTCGAGCGCAGTATGGATGCGCAAACGATAAAACCGGCTGTTTTATATCAAAATTTTTCTGGTCTTGAAACAGTCATTCAAACCCGGGCACCTGTTTGGCTTGAGTTTGGTGCTGCGGGCGATGCGCAAACCGATCTCGAAAATGCCATACTGAGTCAGCGCTCTGCCATTTGCCTGCCTTTGTTGAGACGTTCCGAATTAACCGGTATGATTTATGCCGATAATCGTTCCGTTGCCGGCAGGTTTTCACAGGCGGATGTTGATATTTTATCTATTTTTGCGAACCAGGCGGCCACCGCCATTGAAAATGCCCGCTTTTTCCGCGAGCGCGAACGTCGCATTACCGAGCTTTCCATTCTTGATGAGATCAGCCGGTCGCTCTCCATTACCCTCAACCTGGATGAACTGCTCGAGAGTGTTTGCCAGCAAGTGGGACGTATTTTTGATGTCACCAGTTTCTATATTGCCACCTATCAGGAAGGCGATGCCGAATGGGTGGCGGCTTTCCAAATCGATCATGCACAGCGCCAACCTGTTGTGCGCCACGAATTGGGCCGCGGTCTGACTGGCCATATTCTGCGTAACCGCGAAGCGATTTTGCTGCATTCAAGTGAAGAAAGCCGGATATTCAAACAATTGCATGACATTCCTCCGGTTGGGCCGCTTGCCAAATCCTGGATGGGTGTGCCGCTTACCGCCGCGGATAAGGTTGTCGGGGTAATGGCTATTCAGAGCTACGACTATGAAGATCTTTTCGATAACCAGGCTCTCAACCTTTTCTCAACCATCGGCTCACAGGTGGCTGTTGCTATTCGCAATACCCGTTTGTATGAAGAAAAGAGCCGCGCCAACCGGGAATTGGAATCTTTCAGCTACTCAGTTTCGCATGATTTACGTGCTCCTATCCGGGCGATTAATGGTTTCAGCCGCATCTTGCTCGAAGAATACAGCCATCAACTGGATGATGATGGGAAAAAGCACCTTCAGCGGGTTAGCGAGGCCGGGCTGCGCATGGGTGGCTTGATTGATGATATTTTAAGGCTTTCGCGGGTGACTCGCAGCGAGATACGGCGTGAATGGGTGGATCTGAGCCAAATGGCCAAATTGGTAA
>JAPLGT010000269.1:0-21572 GCA_026390035.1 Chloroflexota bacterium | reverse complement strand
TTCTCTGATGCCGGTTCTGCACTGATGACATTCGGAAGGCAAGGCCAGCCTTCCTGCTTTGCCATTGCTACTGGACAGAAAAGTTTTCGCGTTTTATGGATTTCTTAAGGTGCTACCGCCAACTTTGGCGAAACTAAAGTAACTTTATCAGTATGTCTAAATTTTTCCCAAACCTCGTAAAACTCTCTCGGGAGTAAGGGGAAACTCGTTGAACCATACGCCAGTGGCATTGTGAATAGCTGAAATTATTGCAGGGGCCATTGGTAGGTAGGGCAACTCCCCCAAACCCTTTGCGCCCCAAGGTCCACGTTCATCTGGTACTTCCACAACCACGGATTCGACAACATCAGGGATATCGCGAATTGTGGGTATGAGATAAGTGCTAAGCTGGTCGGTAAGTACATAGCCATCCCGGGTGATGAAATTTTCCATCATGACATAGCCCTGAGCTTGAACTACGCAGCCTTCGATTTGTCCTTCAACTAATGCAGGATTGAGCGCTTTGCCAACATCATCAGCCGAAATAATTTTAAGAATATGGACCTGGCCGGTTTCTGTGTCCACTTCAACTTCTGCTGCCTGGGCTACATAAGCATAAGCAAAATTGGGCATGCACTTGCCTGTTTCTTTGTCAAAGGGGGTCGTTTCAGGTGCCAGGTAAGTGTATTCAACAATTGCGGGTCGTTCTTCGGCATCCCATTTTGCACGGGCTTGTTCGGCAGCACCTTTTACTGCGTTTCCAGACATAAATGTAAGGCGTGATGCAGATGCAGAGCCGGCATTTCCCATATTAAGAGTGTCCATGGTTATCATTTCAACTTTGTCAAAAGGTACATCGATAGCCTCTGCTGCTAACTGTGCCAGGATGGTGTGATTACCCTGCCCCACCTCTGCTGCTGCGTTGTAAACAACCACGCGCTCAATCTTTCCATTTCCGAAAATTTCCACACGCGCCCAGCTATTTTCTTTATATCCAAAACTGAATCCAATATTTTTAAAACCAGCGGCCAACCCGATTCCATGAACAACCGACGCCCGCCCGGTAGCTGGCTGTTTGTTTCTGGAATTTGCCCACGTTCCATCTTTATTGTCCCAGCCAGCTTTCCTGGCAGCTGCCTCGATTACCTGAATTGTAGAGATAGGGCCCGGGGGCGGGGTTTGTACATCAAGTGTATCTCCGGGGCGCAGAGAATTGCGTAGACGGAATTCAACTGGGTCAAGATTTAGTTTTTCGGCCAATTTATCCATCTGCATTTCAGCCATGAATTGCGCTTGAGGAGCACCAAAACCTCGGAAGGCTGCGCTCGGCAAGTTATTCGTGTATACCCCGTAAACATCGGACTTAACGTTAGGAATTGCGTATGGTCCAGTTTGGGTTATCGTAGCATTTCCCAGAACCTTGTTGGTGGTGTACATATATGCTCCACCGTCAGCAATAAAAGTGGTTTCAGCTGCGGTTAGCTTGCCGTCTTTCGTGGCACCCCATTTGGCACGAATGATCATCGGGTGGCGTTTTCCATGGCCAATGAGCGATTCTTTCCGGGACCAGACGATTTTTACAGGACGATTAAGCTTCCAGGCGGCCAGTCCAATCACAATTTGAACTGACATATCTTCTCTACCGCCAAAAGCACCGCCGATGGCTGGATATTGCACTCTAACCTGTTCGAGTGGTAGGTTGAGTGAATGGGCCACCTGTTTCTGGTCAGCGTGCGTCCATTGTCCCGCCGCTTTGATCGTTAAGAGACCTTCCGAGTCGATGTATGCGATCCCGGCTTCCGGTTGCAGATAAGCATGTTCTTGAGCCGGTACTCGATACTCTGCTTCGATGATGGCGTGCGATTGAGCAAAACCGGCTTCTACATCACCCTTACGAATTTTGTCATGGACGCAAATGTTGGATGGCCCAATTTCTGGATGGATGGCAATAGCCCCAGGTTTTATGGCTTCTTCAGGATCGGTCTGGACTGGTAGATCCTGGTATTCAACTTTAATCAGTTTTACGGCCTTGGCAGCCAATTCCTCTGTTTCAGCGACAACGACCGCTACCTGATCGCCAACGAATCGAACGATATCTGCGCCGGGTTTATCAGACCCTGGCCCGCACAGTACTGGCTGGTCGTTGATCTGAAGACCATATTCGTTATTTGGAACATCCTTGGCGGTGTAAATGGCGACAACGCCCGGTATTGTTTCGGCAGAACTTGTATCAATAGCCAGAACTCTAGCGTGCGGCCGGCCCGCGAAGAGGATTTTCATATGCAGCATACCGGGCATGACAATATCGCCCGAATATATAGTTTCGCCGGTTACTTTTCCTTTAGCATCTATTCGCGCAACTGATTTCCCTACGATGTTGGGGGTCATTATTTACCTCTGTGGATTAGAAATCAACTATTTCAGACTATATGTTGAGATATTTATAGTTTCGTCGGTTGGTCGATTTTTTTTGAATTAAAGGTTTTGTGATACTTTTTAGCGTGTGTATCGTTTTATCTTTACCTTTGGGGCTGGCGCATCCAGTGCTGAGTAGCGCGGTGGTCCGAACATCCGATAGAGCACCGCGTTGATAAAAGCAAAAACACTTGAAAAAAATAACACGAACACCACAAAAAACAAAAACAGTGCTGTGAAATTAGGAGTGTTTGAGATGTAATTCGTGACATCACTTACCATTGGAATTTGGTAAAAAATATCCGGGAATCGTACGGAACCACTTAGCTGGTATAAAAATGGCCATTTTTGACTGCGGCCGAAATCGAGTAAAACCATCGAGGCTGCGCCAGAAATGATTGGGGTGATAACCATAATTAAACAGCCGATCCCGCGCCAGACTGGATGAATTCCTTTGTTCTTGGGTTCTTTTTCTTTTTGAAAATAGTTATATTTACCCATTGTTAATTCTCCTGAATCTTGCTGGCATCCTCAATCGCTTGAACTATTTTGTAATAACCTGTGCAACGGCACAGATTACCGGTGATAGCTTCTTCGATCTGATTCTTGGTTGGGGTGGGTTGTTCTTCGAGTAATTTTGCGGCGGACATCAGAAACCCTGGTGAACAATAACCGCATTGGACAGCACCATCCTGAATAAAGGCCTCTTGAACAGGGTGCAGATGTTCTCCATTCGCCAGACCTTCCACGGTGATGATTTCCGCATTATGCGCCCGAGGGGCTGGAACCATACAAGCCATTACAGCCGTCCCGTCTAAAAATACAGTGCAAGCTCCGCATTCGCCTTCTGCACAACCCTCTTTTGTTCCAATTAAGCCGGCATCTTCCCGCAATAAGCGCAGAAGGGTTTTCTCGGAGCCGCTTGTAAAAGTATATTCTTTCCCATTTATTTTTGTTTGGATGGCAGAACCGTTAATGTGGGTCGTGCTTGATGTCTTGGGTAGCTCGGATGGTCTGGAATTTCCCATGAGCGTAATGGGGGTATCTGGCATGCCAGTTTGTTCCTGACCTGTAGCAATTGATTGTAATCCACGGATTGTAAATACCCTTACCATTTCACGACGATAGTCCGCTGATCCGCGGATATCATCAATGGGTTTTGCGTCTTCGCGGGCTAGTTCCGCAGTCTTGGCAATCACTTCTTCTGTAAGCGTTTTTCCTATCAGGTAAGACTCAGCCGTGGTCGCATGAATAATTGTTGGCGCGACCGCCCCGAGCGTCAGCGCTGCATGTTTGATAATCCCCGCGTCGAAATCTAGAATGATTGCCAGATTTACAACCGAGATTGCCTGGGCACGCCGTAAAGCAATTTTGACAAATGTGCCACGTTGATTAGTGCTCAAGCCTTTGAAGGCGATATCCACAAGCATTTCGTCGGATTGTAAAACTGTTTTGCGAACACCTTTGTAAAAATCTTGCAGGTTGACCCGGCGTTCACCATGGATAGATTTCAAAATTACCCAGGCATCGAGAGCCATGAGCGGTGTAATGGTGTCATTTGCGGGTGAAGCGGTGATAAGGTTGCCGGCCACCGTAGCGCGGTTGCGAATTTGGGGGGCGCCCACTTCCCAACTTGCTCGAACAAGGGGGTATGCTTTTTCGCGAAGCAATTTGGAAATGGCCACATGGTTGTGAGTGACCAGCGGGCCAAGATGGATGATTCCATCTTGGCCCTGGGTGATTCGGTTCAGACCAGGAATGCGCGAGATATCTATGATGCACTCGATACCAGCGCGCGCGCCGCGTTCCAGTTCAAGGATCAGATCTGTTGCCCCTGCAATGATGCGGGCTTTTGAACCTTTCTCAGATAAAAGCCGGATGGTTTCGTCGATAGACAAGGCGGTAATGTATTCATTCCACATAGATGTTCCTCCAAGTATTGTGCATGGTTTCACTTCGCCCAATTAAATCACAGATTCGGTAAGTTTGTCATACAAATAAAAACAGGCCCTACAAGTTTTTTTAAACCTGCAGGGCCTGTTTTTATGGATTATTTTGAACCATTGAATATTTCGTAGCGTTGCTCGTAAGTGGTAACCGCTTGGCGGGCCAGGGTTACCAGGTTGCGGATTGCTGCCGGAAGGCCTTCAATCCCTCCCATGGACGCTTCTACAGTGTCAATGGCGTTTTTAATTTGGTCCGCAATATCAAAAAAGGCGGCGTCAAAGCTGTAAATCTTGGCAAGTTCAGCCTCATTGATTTTGACCGCATCCAACAAGCCTGAATAACCGTATGTGGCATTGCGGATCTTATCGGTAAAAGTACGGATCTGAAGTGCTGCCTTTTCAAGATCATCGATGAATTCTATGTTTCCTTGACTAATTATGTCCGCTTGAAGTGCTGAAAGTCGTTTATAAAGCTCTTCAAACTTTCGCGCAACCGTGTCGCGCAAGAGTTTATCGGCAGCGCGCCGGTTTTCGCGTTCAATGTATCCACTGAAACCCGGAATGTATGAAGCCAATTTTTTAAAAGGGTCCTGGTCTCCGGTAACACGTCCGAAAAAGTCGCTCATTGTTTCCTCCTGAGAAAACTGCGATTTGGAAGGATTTTACTTATTATAGCCTGACTTTATGGGTATAATCAAGTTGGTTTTCAAGCTACAAAACTATTTACGTTTCTGCCAGCCAGAAAGTTGCAAGATATTGATGTGTGCTGGTGAAATTCATTCCCAAGAAAGGATGGTTCTATGATTGTAACAACTAAGAAATTGTTTGAAGCAGCATATGGTAAATACGCCATTGGCGCCTATAACATCAATAACCTGGAACAGGCCATGGGCTTATTCCGGGGCGCTATTGAAAGCAAGGCTCCTTTTATTATTCAAATCAGCAAAGGGGCTCGATCTTATACTCACAAGAAAATGCTTGAGGGTCTTATTATTTCTGCCAATGAAGTTTTCCCTGAGGCAGTCTTTGCTGTTCATCTTGATCATGGAGATGAAGAATCTTGTTACGACTGTATCAATAGTGGTTTTTACAGCTCGGTTATGATCGATGCAAGCCATGAATCATTTGATAAGAATATTGAAATTACTCGCCGTGTTGTCGATGCTGCCCATGCCAAAGGCCTGGTTGTTGAAGCTGAATTAGGGCAGCTTGGAGGAGTGGAGGAGCATGTTGCCGTTGACGAGGCCAATGCTAAATTAACGGATCCGAGCCAGGCACGCGAGTTTGTCGAACGTTCTGGCTGCGATTCGCTTGCTGTGGCGATTGGTACGAGCCATGGTGCTTTTAAATTCAGCGGTACTCAAGGTTTGCATTTTGAAGTTCTCACGGAAATTCAAAAAGTTTTACCTGGATTTCCTCTTGTCATGCATGGCTCAAGCTCTGTACCCCAGGAAGAAGTTGCCCGAATAAATAACGCTGGCGGAAAGCTGCTCGGAGCCAAGGGCGTTGATGACACCCAATTTAGGAAAGCTGCCACCCTGGGCGTAACCAAGATAAACATCGATACAGATGGCCGCCTGGTTTGGACACGCGTACATCGTGAATATTTCCGGGATAATCCTGATCAGTTTGATCTGCGCCCGGTTGGTAAAATATTTATGTCCGAGTATGCCAATTTCATTGCATCCAAAAACGAGAAACTTGGTTCCGCAGGCCATCTCGATGAAGTTCGCCTGATTGTAAGTTGATAAAGAGAGAGCCGGAGGCCAAATTTGCCCTTCGGCTCTTTTTTAGGTTGTAATATGCCTTCATCTGACCAGAATATCAACTTGGCCCGTTATCAATTAATTCCGCGCGTTTTGGTGTTTGCCATACGGAACGATGCGGTTCTGTTGATCAAAATATTACCAAAAAATGGAAAGATCACAGGTTGGACTGGACGCTATAATGGTCCGGGTGGTCACGTGGAGCGTGGCGAAGATTTGTTATCAGCTGCGCGCCGAGAGTTATTGGAGGAGACAGGCATAAGCGGAGATCTAAATTTATGCGGAACAGTGATTGTGGATACTGCTAAACCTGTTGGTATTGGGTTATTTATATTTCGCGCGGTAAATATTTCCGGAATTCTGACATCATCGCCTGAAGGCATCCCGGAATGGATTGCATTCGAGCGAATGAGTGAATACCCATTAGTGGAAGATGTAGCCATATTTCTGGAGAAGATCCGTCAAATGAAACCTGTGGATCCACCTTTTTCGGGATGCTCTTCTTATGATGAAAATGGCCAATTGACAGTTTCGTTTGAATAAAAAAGGACAGCCAGCAAAATGGGCTGTCCTTTTTTTGAAAATAGCATCTTTGATCTAAAACACCACCTTGATGGCCTTGAGCTGCACACTGAATGTGCTGCCTTTACCTGATTCACTCTGAACAGATAAGCGCCCATTGTGTTGTTTTATGACTTGATTTGTGATTGCCAACCCAAGCCCAATGCCATTGAACATGTTTTCACCGCTTGTTTCCGAATGGTAAAACCGGTCGAATACACGAGCAAGATGATCTTGTTCAATCCCAATACCATGATCTTTTACATCTACGACAATATAGTTTTCTTCTTTGTGAAGTTTTATTTCTACCCGTCCACCATCTGGGCTGAATTTGATTGCGTTATCCACCAGCGCCATTAAAGCGCGTTCCAGGGACTTCGAGTCTCCAGAAACGCTTGGCAGTCCTTGATCAGCATCAACCTGAATAGTTAGCAAATTTGCGGCGGCTTTTTCCTGGTACTTGTTTGCGACCTCATTTGCGAGTGCTGTCAGGTTTACAGGTTGGAATTTAGGCAGGATCAGGTCTGTCTCCTGCAAGAAAAGAATATCGTTGACCAGCGTGGTGATTTGTTGAATATTTCTTGCAATCGTGTTAATGGTGTCTGGGAGTTTATCCTGGCTAATTGCTCCTTTTTGTAGCAGCTGGAGAAACCCACCCGCTGCCATAAGTGGAGTGCGCAATTCATGAGCCACATTTGTGATAAATTCGCGACGGGTAATCTCTTGTTCGGCAAGCTTTTGATAGGCTTGGCCGAGTTCATTTGCGCGCATCCTCAGATCTTCCACTGCAGTTTCGTCGTTTTCACGCAGGCGCCTGCTTATCTCGCGTACCATCGCCATCGCAATCGTGGAAGAATGTTGGATGACACGGTCAAAGTTTTCTTTTTCGATTTCCAGTACTGTGACTGGTTTCGTGGCAGTAACTGTGGCCGCGCGGGGAGCGTTATGCATGATCGCCATTTCTCCGAAAAAATCTCCGGCCCCTAAAACCTTTAGTTTGCGTTGTTCGACATTGTTTATGGTCTTGGTAATATCCACATCGCCATCGAGCAGGATGTAGAATTTGGTTTCCAAGCTGCCTTCACGGCACAAAACAGCGGTCGCTGGGTAATGTTTGATCTGGCTGAGAGCGAGAAGGTTATCGATCTCAAGCTGGGATATTCCCGGAAATGCGAGCGGAATGATATCTTTGGGCGCCCGTAAATTCTTACGCGATAAATTGTTTGAATTCATGCGAAATCCTTTCTTTTTGTGCGTCCAAATTAAATTTTTGTTGACAGAATTCAGTATGCAAACAGGTCAGAGCTTTTACAGTTTGTATCCGATCATGCGCAAAAAGTTTTTTCGCCAATCTTTTTCGGCTGCGTCTTCCAGACCCTTTGGCGAAAACCCATCAACAACTCCAACAATTCCGCGGCCCTGGCTGGTTTCTGCTACCAATACCTGGGTCGGATTGGCTGTGGCGCAGAAAATATGGGCCACTTCGGGTACATTTTTGACAGCATTTAGGATGTTGATCGGGTAAAAGCCTTCGGCTAAGAATAAAATAAATGAGTGTCCTGCACCGATTGCGAGCGCATTTTTGGTGGCAAGTTCTACCATGGAGTCATCCGTACCGCTAAACCGGACCAGGCAATTTCCTGAAGCCTCGCAGAAAGCCAGACCAAATTTTATACCCGGAACACAATTAACCAGGGTTTCATGTATGTCTTCGATAGTCTTGATAAAGTGAGATTGGCCAAGGATAAAATTGATTGGTTCTGGTTTCTCAATATTGATTATTTTTAGTTCCATGCTTTGCTCCTCTGGTTATTTCCGGTATTTATTTTATAGCATATGGATATTTACATCACAAGATAGTATTTTCGTGATCCGGAAGTTCGTGTAAAATTCTGCCCGGACCTATGTGACTTCACGGGTTTTTCTCGTAAAAAAGCAGAAGTGTGCTGCCATACTTTCGCTCATCATACTTATGCAGGTTGGTAAGTAATATTTCTTTATATTCGCGGGGGTGTATTTGAACGATGATCTCACCTGTTTCATCAAGCCAGCCCGGATTTCCATCCAAAATGCGAAGCGCTTCTGACCACATTCCTTTGTATTGAGGCGGCGCGATATAAATATATTCAAATTGAGTATCAGGAGCCATTTTTAGCAGGGCAAAAGCATCGCCACGGCGAACTTCGGCTTGATTGCTGAATCCGCAGTTTGCCAGATTTTCTTTGATGGTTTCAACAGGAAGGCGGTTTATATCAGTAAACCGGATAGAAGCTGCGTCGCGACTGAGGGCTTCAATGCCAATCGCGCCGGTACCGCCAAATATATCCCACCACTTTGAATCAACGACGTCGTTTCCCAGGATATTAAAAAGCGCCTCTTTCACCATATCTGTGACCGGCCGGGTGGTATCACCGGGGACTGTTTTGAGCTTGCGCCCTTTGGCTTTGCCTGCTATTACACGTAGCATTAATGTTCCACGCCTGTTCTGGCAGCCAATAGATTACTGTGAGGAGCGATGACCGGTACAACGCAACCGGTTCCAAGTAGCAATCTTTGGCCATTGGTTTGCTGAAGTGCATCCAGTGCCTCGTTTCGAACATCCTCGGCTGTTCCGAAAACCATTGTTTCACGGCGCAGTCCGCCACAAAGCATCGAGCGAGTACGTGAAAGACCTTCTGACAATGTTGGAGGGGTATCACGATCATGCCAATTAATGATTTGAACAGGGTAATCAGCTACGCTGTTAAAGTAGACATTTTCGCCATGCAGATGCAGCATGTTTAGCCAGAGCGGTCTGGCTGATTCCAGGGTCAGGAGATCGTAAGAACGGCCAAACTCAACAAATTCATCTTTTGAGAGCAAGTTTGTTTGGGCATGCTGGACAGCGTAAAAAATTCCATCCACGAGCCCATGTGCCCGGGCTGCACGAATGAACCGGCGGGTGCTTTCTGCGATAATTTCCAATCCACGCCCAACTAATTCTGGACGCATACGCATGTGAGCCAGGAGGGTTTCGCCACCGGCAAGATTCTTAGCCTGAGCTAGCGGCGAAAAAACTGTTTGAAGGATAGGAACTTCATTTCCAAGTTCAGCACGCAGGATTGATAAACACTTTAATTGGGCAGCAAGGAAAGGCGAATCTGCGTCCAAAATAGATAATTTTGACCAATCTTCGATGGAGAAAACGGCTCGCTTCGTGTAACTGCGTGTGCCTTCGCTGTCACCTCTCCATTGATCTTCTACTCCCCAATCTTTAAGGGCAAAGGAAGAAGCTGGTGTGACCTTTACCAGGTCCCAATCGTAGATTTTCTGCCATTGTAAAGTGGCGCTGGCTAACTTTTCTGGGTTTTGGTCGTCAACTGGAAAATGTCGCCAAAGGGCGACTGGTGTTCGATCAATCCTTTGACCTGCCAGGCAGGCTTCCATTCGTTCGCGATGAGTTATCACAATATACGTCTTTCTGCTGCATCGTATGCAGCGATTTCAGATTTTGCGGATGGTGTGTTTGGGTATTCGTCTGCAAAAAGGCTCCAAACCATCTGGTCAGAGATGTGCCCATTTGCATAACTCCGATTATGGAGCGTGGCTTCGTGTTTATATTCGAGCTTGCGTGGCACAGCTACTGAGCGTGTATTTTCGATCGCACAATGGATTTCTACTCGATCGACCTCGTGGACTGAAAAAGCAATTTTAGTGAGGGCCGCCGATGCCTCGGTTGCGTAGCCTTTATTGATATAGTCTTTATGGATCCAGTAACCAATCTCAAGTCCACCCGATCCAACTCGGGGATGCAATCCAGTACCGCCGATCAGACAATTTTCTGCAGGGTTGAATATTCCATAAACAAAATCTATATTTTGATCAAAATTAGAACGTAACCGCCGCAATCGTTCTATTTTTGTAATGAGTGCTTCCGGTTCTGCGGAAGCCCAAGGCATCCAGGGCAGTAGGTGGCTCAGGCTTTCTGTGACTGAGTTTGCCAGGAGTACTGCATCTGAAGGGTTATAACAGCGAAGGGTGAGCCTGGGTGTAATAATGCGATACGCCGGGTTGAACATAGGCGGCCCTAGTCCTTTCGCTTGATGAGACAAAATTCTGCCCCGTCGCGACCAATGAAATATTCGGTAGGAAGTTTGCGATATACGGAGCGGGAATCAAGATTTCCACGCGTGTGAAAAAGCATCAAATCACCTGTTTTAATATCTTCATCGAGCTCTTTGCTCATATCTTTCATAGTTAAGCCTCTGGCATAGTATTCAGCAAGTGGAAATTCGCGCTGAATGTGCAAGGTGCTATTCGGCTCGTTTTTGAGGGTCCATTCCACGGCTTCTTTGTAGCAGGTCAACCAATAATCAGTTTCGTAGGTGCGGAATGCGCCCCCAACTCCAGAACTAAAAACATTGTAATAGGTATATTCATACGGATGCAGGTGAATAATTCCTATTAATCCGGGTAAAACAAGCGCTGTTACGAGAATTGACCATACTACTGGTTTCAACCTTTCCCATAACCATTGGAAACCAAATCCTACCATAATAAATATGGGCGGCATGATGAATAAAAAGTGGCGGAAACCATCATAAACTGAAGGCTTGAAATAAAGTAAATAGGCTACCATAAATATAAACAAACCTAACACCACCGCTAACGCCTGCCAATCGAGTTTTTTTACCAGGAATTTTCGGAAGGCTAGAAAGCAGCCAAGTACAAAGAGTATCCAGGTGGGCTCAGTGAGCGTAAGCGCAAACATTTGAGGCAGATACCGGCGAGGCATTTCGTTAGCGCGAAAAATTTGCCCATCAAATAAAACAGCCAGTTCTGTTGGGTTATTTGACATGTGTTTCAAGACTTCCATCAAGCGATTTAACGGATCTGCCCAAAGGTATGGCCAGAAAATTAACATCGTCAATATTGCGATCAGACTGTAAACAACAATAAATGGGAAATTTCCCCATTTATTGTTAAGGACAAAATATATAAAAACTGTTACACCCGCCAGAGGTCCAATAACACGAGTTGCGGATGCCAATCCTAGAACGATCGAGGCGATGATCAAGGTAGCCCAAGCATTTTTTCTTCGCTGTGTAAACCGGTCGACGAATTCCAGGCCAAGCGCCAGGGCCATGAGGAACATCACCATAAAGGGAATGTCTTTTGGATTGATGAAAGCATGTCCCCAGAATACTGGCTGCCAGGCAAGGAAGGTTGTTGATGCGAAGGCAGGCCAGGGATCGAACCATCGGCGTGCTAATAGGTAAAATGTCAGCAAACCAGCCTGGAAAGTTAGGAAATTTACTAGATGCCAGGCCGAAGCCATGTCAGAGCCAAAAGCGGACATGACTATCTTTTGAATTGGTCCAGCCAAGAGTAAGTAAGCAGGTCCGTAAATTTTGTGGTCCTCAGGGCTTTTACCGAAAACCTGGTAAAAATCAAACCCTGGGGCGAAGGCTTGCGGGGTGTATGCTATTTTTATCGAATCGGCATAGTTGTAAAATAACGGTTCATCCCATGACATTCCATAATCTTGAAAAATAAAAAAGCCGGCTATCAGGTTGATCGCCAGTAAGAGTAAGATTGGAACAAGGTTTTGTCGGTAAAAACTGGTCACGGTTGTTAGGCGATAGTGGGTTGAATTATTGCAACGGCAAAGTGATGAAAAGAAGGAATCGGTTAAAAAAACGATAAACCGATATAAAATCTTTGTTGGGTTCGGGGCTCATGCAAGAAAATAACCAACAGGTATCTGGATGCTTTTGGGAAAGGACTGGTCAGAATTATATCAGCCGTCAATTTTGTTTTTTCGACCGGTCCAGGCTGGTCAACAGTTTTACTAACTCATCTTCCTCGTTTTTTTGATGATCATAATACTCAGTCATAAATGCGGACCGGCGCAAGCGCAAGGCCATCGGCGCAACTGTAGTTAAGTCAGCTGGTGTGACGGTGTCGCGTCCATCAGCAGCAGCAAAGGCGCGTGCAGATTCGAACCAGGTGATTTCTGCGCGTAAAGAATCGATCCCCATTTTTTGAATGATTTGGATGGCCTGATTGGCTAGGTCATCGGGTAGGTTTGTTTGAAGTAAAAGCTTGCGCGCAGCTTGCAATTCTTGGCTTGCGGCTTTAATTTCCTCTGCATACATGTTTATCATTCTGCGAGGATTCGTGAGGTAGGTTCTCACTCGCTGGTAAGCCTCAAGCCGTTCGGTGGCATTTTCCAGGCCACGGACGATGACCCGTAAACCAAAACGATCCAAAATTTGCGGTCGGAGATTGCCTTCTTCTGGATTCATCGATCCAATTAATACAAAACGTGCCCGGTATGTGGCAGATATTGGACCTCGTCGCACAGTATAAATGCCTTGCGCAGCTGCGTCCAAAATTGCGTCGATAATATCATCGCTTAATAGATTGATTTCGTCAATATAAAGCAGGTTTTTATCTGCCTGCGCTAGAATTCCGCGCCGGATGCGCATGCGCTCATGTATTGCGGCGCGCTCATCGATCCCGCCAACTACATCCTCGATTCGAGCGTTCAGCGGTAGCTCCACCAGGCGAACACGGTCGGAGATAGTTAATGGTTGACCCTCAGCATATTTGATTGCACACTCTGGGCAGACAGCGTCGATGCCACTTGTCTCTAGGTCTTCGGGTAGGCAACCGTAATAGCAGGCAGAGCGTTCCGTTTGTGGTAGCAGGTCAAGCAGAGAACGAACTGCAGTTGTCTTTCCGGTTCCGCGCGGGCCAACCAGCAATATCCCGCCTATATTGGGGTTGATGAGGCCAAGCATCAGCGATAATTTCATCTCATTCTGGCCAACAAGTGCCAGGAATGGGAATGGCAGCGGTTCGGCGAGTCCAGAATCGCCCATTTGATCCATGCTTTTTGCCAGATCCTTGCCAGATGCGAAATCCAGTAATTCCTTTAACGAGCGAAAATGGCGAGCGGATTTTTCGCCTTCGATGTTTGTGCTGCCTTCTGAATCATGTGTCGGATCGAGTTCGATCATCGAGTCACTTCTTTAAACGCTGGGTTTGTCGAAGTTTTGCGGTTTCCAACCTGTGAAGTTCGTCAGGGGTTTCGGCCAATATTTGAGGAACTGCCACAGGTTGTCCATCATCATCAAGTGCAACGTACACAAGGTATGCGTTGTTTGTATGAGTTCGAACGCCCGTGATGGGGTTTTCTGCTTCAACGCGGACCTCAGCCTCCATGGATGTGTGACCGGTGTAAGTAACCTCGGCAGTTAAGGTGACCAGGTCGCCGATTTTTATAGGCTGGCGGAAAGTCATGCTATCCACTGCTACAGTAACAACCCGGCGCTGAGCATGCCGCATGCATGCAAGTGCGCCACACTCATCCACCAATTTCATAATCCAACCGCCGTGAACATTGCCAAGGTTGTTGGCGTGTTCGGGTTGCATCAACTGGGAAAGGTTGATCCTTGAGTGTTTTATTGTTTTGGACGAATTAATTGGTTCAGACATTTTTATCAATCCAGGTCGGGACGCAATTCGCCTGCATCCAAAGTGTGCAATCGGTCAGGTTCATCTTGCAGAACATCAATATTTTCATTGGGTAAGTCACCCATCATTCTTGGTAGCGGGATAATTGCCGAGATTCGGACCGGTGAAGGTGTTTGCGGTGGTTTTACGTGTGCCTTGATCTCGCCCGAACGATTTCGGATAATTCTCGGGTCATCGGTCAGGGTGCCTACATAATATCCAAGAACAGAATATACATCGCGTTGCGTAGTGATGAACCCAATCCATTCACCGGCACGGTTGAAAAGATTGGGGTACGCGAGAAATGCGTCTGGGTCACCGCGGGTTGTATAAATGGGAATTAAAGTGTTTGTCATATAATTATTTTACGCCACAACCCGGTTTATTTCGTTAATGAAGCCAATTTAGATTTCGATGTCGTTATATGTCCAGTGACGATTGACAAAAAAGTTCCACATCATTACCACGCCAACCGCAATGGCTAACGTGGCATTGTGGCTGATGAATTGATGATTTTGGCTAGCAATCGAAATATTTTTGAGAAATTGGTCAAGGGCTGGTTCGCCAATTTTCAAGATTGGTAAGCGAATGAGCAAACCAGCCGCGTTTACAAGCGCGAACTGACCAAGCTGACCAATTAAGGGCTTTGAACGTGATTCTGGATAAGTCCAAAATCGATTCCATGTGAAATTGCTGATCACAGCCAGGACAAATGAAATCGTGCCTGCCAGTACGAAAGATGTATGAAAAATTGCCACAAGCGAATTCATTACACCAAAGTCAATCAGAGCGCCGATCATGCCAACGGCAGCAAATTTCAGAAAACGGGCTCGTTCAGATGGATTTTTAAGTACTATGGTCATGCCAATCCTAATCTTTGTTTAAAATATGGAATTGTACGCTGCAAACCTTCTTCAAGGTCAATTTTTGGATCCCAGCCCAGAATGGTTCTTGCGCGGGTAATATCTGGACGACGGCGCTGTGGGTCGCGAGCAGAGCGGGCGTCCACATATGTAATACCGGCTTTATTTTCAAGCAAGCGGTTAATTGTGAGTGCAAATTCCAGGATGGTCATTTCCACAGGGTTGCCAATATTGACTGGCATGTGTTCGTCTGAATAAAGAAGCTTGACAATTCCGTCGACGAGGTCATCAACATAGCAGAAGGAACGTGTTTGCCCGCCGTCACCGTAAACAGTAAGTGATTGTCCTAAAATAGCTTGTTTGAGGAGGTTCGGCAATGCGCGCCCATCCTCTAGATCCATTCTCGGCCCGTATGTGTTGAAAATCCGCACAATGCGTGTATCCACGCCGTGCTGTCTGTGGTAAGCAAGGGTTAAAGATTCTGCAAAACGTTTGGCTTCGTCGTAAACAGCCCGCAGACCGGTAATATCTACGTTTCCCGCATAGGTTTCCTTTTGAGGGTGTTCGGTTGGGTCTCCGTAAATTTCACTGGTTGAGGCGAGTAAAAAGCGTGCATTATTTGACTTGGCTAAGCCCAGTGTATTATGGGTTCCCAACGCACCGGCTTTCATGGTCTGGATAGGCAGGTTGAAATATGCCAGAGGTGATGCTGGATTGGGGCTGGCAGGAGAAGCAAAGTGCATGACCGCATCCAATTTACCCGGAATAAAAATATAATTTGAAACATCATGTTTGAAAAAAGTAAAATGTTCATTTCCAATTAAGTGAGCAATATTGTCTCTCGAACCAGTGACAAAATTATCCATCCCGACTACATCATGGCCTTCGGCCAAAAGACGGTCACTTAAGTGAGAGCCGAGAAATCCAGCTGCGCCGGTGATAAGTATTCGCATTATTTCCTCCACGAAAAGATTCTGAAGAACGCGATTGGTTTGTTTGAATTGATGCCAATCTGGCGCTGGTTCAGTTGATTTTATTTCCAATCAATTTTTTGGATCAGGCCGTCTGCGGTAATTTGGTGGCTTACGCCAGTAGCTGCATCAATTAACCACAGGTTGCCTTGGTAAATCGCTGCCAGAAAATCACCTTCTTCATAGGACAGAGGTGCCGGAGCCCAAACTGGTATTTGGGGAGCCAGGCCGGGCGATCCTGGATTCGGAAAAACAGTGCGCCGATTTGAACCGTCACGGTCCATGATTATCAACCGGTATCCTGAAGTCCCGGATTGTGCCGGGGTTAGTGATTGCAAATAGGCGACAAAATAAGAACGTTCTGTTCCGGTTTGCCTGGGGGATGAAGTGGCTGGGTATGCAAACATCCCGCTTTGTTGGACAAGGCGAACATTAATATTTATGTCCAAGGAAATTGCATTCAGGTCGAAATTTGGTGATTCTTCAGCGTTTACAAGCCCGGGCGGGGGTGCATGTGTGACAAAATAAATAGTTTGGTCATCAGAACCCCAGGCCAAGCCGGGGATGAGAGCCCAATCAGAGTGGGTTTGCAAAGGCGCCATGGTTATTAATGGCAGAAGAGTTTTATTTTTAAAACTTACGATCCCAATTCCGTCAGGCCGGCTGTAAGCCAGAAGATCGCCTGCTGGAGACCAGCTAAAATCGGTGCCCCACCAGCCGTAGACGCCGCCAGTGTTAGCATCAATGATTTTTTCCCGCACTCCCAAATTGCCGTTTGTGCCTACAACCATACGATAAAGATCATTATTGGCTTGCCAACCAGGCGACGCAGACCGTGGTTCCACCGTTGAGTAAAGAATTCTGAGCGTGGAAACCGTTGTCGGATCCCAATCGGCAAAATGCACTATGTTGGATGTCTTTAGATTTATTGGTGCTGCCTTGGGATTGTCAATATTCAATGCCCAAAGAGTATTGATCTCCACCTCGGGTGTTTTTGTTGATTTACGTGTATACAGAAGCCATTTACCATCGACGGATAATTTGAGGATGCGTCCGTCCAGGTCACTTGTTGTGATCAGGGGTGTGCGTTTGGATGTTGATGCTTGCATTAACCATGCGTTTCCGCCAGAAAGGTATACAAGTTTTCCGGGGATGGGGAGAGGCGCGAATGGCGCCTGAACACCAACCATCACAATTTCAGGTAATGCCTGTTCTAAAATGGTGGTACGAGATACGCTGGAACTAACCAGCTTGCCTTCTTCATAATAATATCTGTAAACAATCTCTTGCATTCCATTTACCCCAGGCTGAAGCAAACGGGTTTCGCCGATAGGCAGTGATTCATTCCGGACGGTTTGGCGCTCGAACGGGATGTTTGTTTTTTTTGTCTCGAAAGTTTCGCGGCCACGCGTAACTTTGACCGTCATTCCTTCGCTGACCAGCGTATAGACTTGCGGTTCGACTTTGTCCAGGCTGTTTAGTGTGATTCCTGCCAATTCCAACACTTGCTGGATTTTACTCCCAGCTGAAGTGTTAATTTGTTTTGTGTTCCCATCAGCAATTATGATGACATTCAGGCCAATATCACTCTGTGTATCAGGTAGGGAGATACATCCACTGACGGTATAAGTCAGTAGTGTAGCAAGAATAATCAATCGGAAGACCAATTTGGTGGATAACACTTGGTATAATCGGCCTACTTAACCTTGCCGGTTAGTGTCATGATACCATCGGCAATGTTAATAGTTTCGATACGCAGCCCGGTGGCTGCTGGTCCAATAGCACCAGTGAATGCCTGGTCAATAAACGAGCTGACCGTTTTGTTCAACCCTTCAGGTGCTGGAAACGGTCCAAAATCAGCAGACGTGATGGTCAATACAGGCATACCCTCTGGATCTATAGAGGCTTGGAGAATAATCCGAACATTGACCATCAAGTTTCCTTGAGTGGCTTGACCAAAGACCTGGATTTCGCCGTTTTGTAAATAGACCTGCGGATTTTTGATGAAGGGGTCAGGTTGAGAGTTAAGCTTATTGGCTAGCAAGGATGTGATCTGTGTTTCGTTGATTGTAATCGAAAGCACTCCACTTTCCACTGACGCAGTTTGTGCGGCCTGAAGTTCTGCATCGAGGTTGCCAACGGCTTCGGTGGAAATTGCAATTTTGGTGGGCGGATATTCCGGACCACCTGCGAAAATGGTGCATGCGAAAGACATTAAAGCGATCGCTAGTATTAAAAAAAGTGTAACTATTTTATTATTTTTCATAAAAGACTCCACCCCTGTGATTGAATACGGGGTCTGAATAGCATTGTTAACGGAGTAATTATAGCATGAGCGACTTAACCTCGATTGAATTGAACCTTTCGGCTTTGCTTGAAGGCTTGTTGTTCGTGGCTGTTGAGCCGGTTGCGCCGGCACAATTGGCGAATGCGCTGGAATTGACAGTGAGTGCTGTAGAAAAAGGATTGGAGGAGCTGGATGAAATCCTTAAAGCCCGTGGACTGCGTCTGCAGAGGCATGCGGGTCGCATTCAGTTGACTACAGCCCCAGAGCTTGCAGATTCTATCGAGCGCTTCCTCGGTCTGGAAGCGACGACTCGTTTGAGTCGGGCTGCTTTGGAAACACTGGCGATTATAGCTTATCAACAACCTGTTACTCGTCCAGCTGTTGATGCAGTGCGTGGTGTTAATAGCGATGGAGTCATTAAAAGTTTGCTCAGTAAAGGATTGTTACAGGAGATTGGGCGTTCAGAAGGGCCAGGTCGCCCAATTTTGTTCGGTACCACCCCCGAATTTTTACAGCATTTTGGGTTAAATTCCTTGATCGAGCTGCCTCCGCTTAATTTACCCGAAGATGAAAAAAAGGATGTCAGTCTGTTGAAGGGCTAGGATAAGGTCGTATCCCTTTTTCATTCATCGTGTTATAGTTTCTTGAATTGTTATTGGGCGCAGCAATGCTGCGCTCTTGTGTTTGATTTGAATGTTTAGAGGAGATTGTGTAAAATGCGTAGACGAGTTGTTGTCACTGGGCTTGGGTGTGTCAGCCCGCTCGGAAATAACTTTCAAGATACATGGACGGCCTTGATCAATGGCAAATCCGGTGCTGGACCCATTACTCATTTTGATGCATCCGGCCATAAGACGCGTTTCGCCTGTGAAGTAAAAGGTTTTGATGCAGCCGGTCAATTCGGCAGCAAAGAAGCGCGCCGCATGGACCGTTTTTGTCAGTTTGCTGTTACGGCCGCGCAAGAAGCCACCGAACATGCGGGTTTGATTGTTACGAACGAGAATCGCGATCGGATTGGGGTTATTGTGGGCACCGGGATTGGTGGTATTGGTACTTTATTGGAGCAAGTTGAAGTTCTGAGAGAAAAAGGCCCAGACAGGGTCAGTCCTTTCTTAGTGCCGATGATGATTGCGGATAATGCCGCCGGGACGATTGCGATTCGTATGGGTGTGCGTGGTCCCAACGCTGCTTTTGTGACTGCTTGTGCAACAGGATCGAATGCTGTTGGCGAGGCAGCTGAAATGATTCGCCGTGGATCTGCAGATGTAATGCTGGCAGGCGGGTCTGAAGCTTCTATTGTTAGCGTGGCAATGGCGGGGTTGAATGTTATGACTGCCCTATCTACGAATAACGCAGAACCTACAAAAGCATCCCGCCCATTTGATAAAAATCGTGATGGGTTTGTAATGGGTGAGGGCGGTGCGATGCTTGTACTCGAATCTCTGGAGCATGCTATAGCGCGGGGCGCGAAAATACTAAGCGAGATAAGTGGTTATGGAACATCTGATGATGCCTACCATATCTCAGCTCCGGCGGAAAATGGAGCTGGAGCGGCTTTGTGTATGCAGCTTGCTCTCGGAAATGCCAACCTAAAGCCCGACCAAATAGATTACATCAATGCTCACGGCACATCCACGACATTGAATGATAAATCTGAAACTGCCGCAATTAAAACTGCCCTGGGTGAATATGCTTATCATGTGGCGATATCATCCACAAAGTCGATGACCGGTCATTTACTGGGTGCTTCAGGTGCGCTTGAAGCCGCAATTTGCACAGAAATATTTCAGCGCGATATTCTACCTGCAACTATTAATTATCAAACAGTGGACCCCAATTGCGATTTGGATTATGTACCTATCCAGGCGCGCCCGGCCCATCCTCGTCATATTATGTCCAACTCGTTTGGTTTTGGTGGCCATAATGCAACTTTGATTTTTAGTCGATACGAAGATTAATGCGTACACATAGTGCCAACCTGATAGTATTGGGTTGATCAAGGAGTAATTATGCAATATGCCCATATCACCGGCTGGGGAATGTCAGTTCCTCACAAGGTGTTGACAAATGACGATATAAGCAAGATGGTGGACACCAGTGACGAAAAGATTCGTGAACTCACTGGAATCCGGCAGCGTCATATTGCTGCAGAGAGTGATACAGCCTCGTCCTTGGGCGTGGACGCAGCCTTCAAAGCGCTTTTGGTGGCTGGACTTTTGCCTACAGACCTCGATCTGATTATTTGCGCCACGTCATCACCAGAGCATATTTTCCCTGCGACAGCCTGTCTAATCCAGGATAAGTTAGGTGCGAGTAATGCAGGTGCATTTGACCTGTCAGCAGCATGTTCAGGTTTTATTTATGCCATGAACATGGGGGCCCAATCCATCCGTTCAGGATCAGTTAAGACTGTGTTGGTAATTGGTACCGAGGTTCTATCGCGTTTTGTTGATTGGACTGATCGAAACACTTGTATATTATTTGGAGATGGTGCTGGTGCATTTGTTCTTCAGGCCAGCGAAAAACCAGGAGGCGTGCAGGGTGTGGTCATGCATTCTGATGGAGCTGGTGGAGAGTTTTTATCGGTACCTGCCGGGGGAAGCGCCCATCCTGCCAGTGATATCACTATTCATACAGGTATGCACTTTATTCATATGAACGGAAAAGAAGTATTCCGGTTTGCAACACGAGTGATGGCCCAGGCAACCCAGGAGGCAACAGCAAAATCCGGGTGGAAGATTGAAGACCTGGCCCTAATCATTCCTCATCAGGCCAATGCTCGGATTATTGATGCTGCTGCTCGCAGCCTGAAATTACCCATAGAAAAATTTATGGTAAATGTTGATAAATATGGAAACACATCCACTGCGTCGATTCCGATTGCCACTATTGAGGCTATCCAGAGTAACCGACTAAAACCAGGCGACAAAGTTGTTTTTGTTGGATTTGGGGCTGGACTGACCTGGGGCGCGCTAGCTGCAGAATGGAGTGGCCCATTGCCATCCGAACATTTACTGAGTGCCGAGTGGTACAAACCGTGGGCACGGGTTCGTTCATTCTTCCGGCGGATGCGGAGAATCATTGATGGTTCTATTTTTAGCCGCGATCGATAGTATAGGCAAACCTGCTTGATTGTGTTATCATAACTTTAGTTTCGCCAAAATAGAATGAGCATTGGAAATCTGGTAGGATTAGTTTGGGAACAAGTCCAGAAACCAGAGGATGCCAATGCTCACAGCAATTGTACAACACCCGGATGAACTTATTGCTTTTATTACGGCACT
>JAPLGT010000105.1:0-72784 GCA_026390035.1 Chloroflexota bacterium | reverse complement strand
CGTTTGCAATTGGCACAACCTGAACCAAGCACTTTAATGGTTAACATAGATTATTCTCCTCGAAAATATTAAAAACTAAGGACATTGAATGACGCCCTGGGCCCAAAGACAGACGCCGCAGACTGGGGCCGGATTTGCGAAACAATCTTCCTGATTGGCCTCGGCCAGATCGCACCCGCCACAAAAAGTACACGGTGCGAAACCAAAGTTATGCAGCCGCTCGCGATAAGCCAGGTATTCGGGGTCCATCCACAAATCGGACAAGGAACGCTCTGAAACATTGCCAATGATGTGGCGCTGGTTGGTGAGCTGCTTCTCCTTCAAAAAGCTAGTGTGCGTATGCATCAAAGCCCAACATGGCGCAGCATAACCATCCCAGGCAATCGACATGGTTCCACCTTCCACAAAATTACAGACATCGCTCGCCCCACCCCAATTGTTTCCCGCCAGGCTGATGCTGCAGCCACTGGTAAAGGCACCAAAAAGCGCATCCCGAGTGATCTCATTGATGTCCATTTTGGGCAGGCTTAGACGCGCAACATTCTTTGATCCATCCATATATGCAGCATCTGAAAGTGTATGCATATACAACCTTTCTTCGCGCATATCGGCGGTGGCTGGTTGCACATTACTGACTGAAAAATACTTGGCGCGGAAAGAACGCCCCAGCTTAATTACCCTCGGAAGTTCATTAATGTTACGCTTCATGGCAACAAAAGCCACCCCAATCTCAGGTTTTGGGAAATGCCCGGCTTGACGCATTTTGTCAAAACGGCGTAAATTATTAAGGACTTGAGGCAGTTCCGCTCCCAGGCGTACATCAGCATAGCTTTCAGGGCTCGCTCCATCAATGGAGACCCACAACAAATCCAAGCCGGCGTTAATTAATTCACGCGCGCGCTTTTCATCAAGCAGGGTAGCGTTTGTGATCATCTCCACCTTGGGCACCCCCAATGCTTTAATCCGCGCAATCCATTCGATCGTGCGGGTATGCACCAAAGGTTCGCCAATACCACCAAAATAAACCGAAGGCAGTGGATCCAAGGTC
Source organism: Chloroflexota bacterium (assembly GCA_026390035.1). Classification (GTDB taxonomy): domain Bacteria; phylum Chloroflexota; class Anaerolineae; order Anaerolineales; family Villigracilaceae; genus UBA5195. Next base: position 71,736 of record JAPLGT010000105.1, on the reverse strand, counting down.
TTAAGGCTCTCAAAGATCTGCTCAAAAGTCTCGTCACTCATGCGCCCGTTTGGTTCATTCCAGCCATTACGAAAACAGGTCACGCACTCCAGGTTGCAAGCAACGGTTGGCTCAATATAGATTTTGGTCAGCTGCGAAATTGGGCGGTGCATACGCACAAAATTTGTGCCCTCATCCAGGCGAACTTTCGCGCCTGGTTTCAATCCATAACGCGCAGCCACATCCTGAGGGATGACCAGGTCACCATGTTCATTAACCTCGGCCCAGGCAGCAGTAGTTTTGGTAGAAACGGTCATGAGTGTCGCTCCTGAATATTTTCGATGACAGGTACGATGAGTTCCGCGGAATAAGCGCACTGCGCCTGCGGACTGATAATCTCAATCTTGGGCAAAATAACCCCCGCCAGGTTTGCAGCGTTCTGGATCAGCTCAAGCAATTCCGGTTTGGACAGATGATAAAAAATGTATTTGCCTTCCCGCCGAGAATCAATCAAACCTGCCTGGCGCAACGCCATCAAATGTTGAGAGATATAAGCTTGCCTGTATCCCAGACGAGCTTCGAGATAACAGACACAGGCCTCGCCAGATCCAAGCATAAGCAGGATTTCAAGGCGGGCAGAAGCAGAAATTGTGACGAGCAGGTCAGAGAGTGGCGAAAGTATGTCTTTCATTTTTATATTCCTAAATGTGAATATATTGTACAACTATTTCAGAAATTCGATGGTGACAGGTGTCATTTGTATTGATGCCAGATGTCATGAACGGTTTTATATGGAAAAATTTCTGAGCTGATAGGTGCCTTTTTACCCGACAATTTGCTAACGCAGCGTTCCTGGGCCGAAGTAGCCCCCATCAAAACAGAATAATTCAGTCCGAAAATCCCATCTGAAGCCACCAAAAAAATAATCCTGACAGGCGGGTGTGCCCAATGAATTATGTATTTTCATTTTCGCCCTTTCTTATATCGTAATTATACGATATAATTGACTTATGACTATGAGTATACTCAGTGCCGATAACAAGCGTCTCGCCCTAATGCTCAAGGCATTGGGAAACCCTGTCCGTTTTCAGATCGTGGAATATCTTTCTGAAAAACAGACATGCATCACGAATGATATTGTCGGACAGCTGCCACTCGCCCAATCAACCATCAGCCAACACCTCAAGGTACTACGTGATGCCGGGCTGATTTGCGGGGAAACCGAAGGCCCAGCCACCTGCTACTGTCTCGATGTGGATGGCATCCAGTGGCTCAAATCCCAGATCGGCAGATGGTTACCGGATTGCTGTTCACCAGACCCGCTCATTCATTTGTAAACTAATTCCGAAAATTATATTTAAGATCAGGAAATCACTTTTTTGGTTAAAGGAACCCTATGTCTACAACTAACCCATCTGCCCCCTATTTTGAAAAAGTCGCCAACCAATGGGACGACCTGCGTACTGGTTACTTCACCGCCGCTGTTCGCGATTCTGCAATTTCGAAAGCGTACTTGCATCCCAAAATGAGCGTCGCGGATGTAGGAGCCGGCACAGGTTTTATGAGCGCCGGATTGGCTGCGCTGGTCAGCAAAGTCATCGTCCTGGATGGCTCCGAAGCCATGCTCGATGTTGCCAGAAAAAACCTATCCCAGTTCAATAACCTGGAATTTCACCTGGCAGACGGACTGGATTTACCCCTGGCTGACGCCAGCCAGGATACAGTTTTTGCCAATATGTACCTGCATCACTGCCCTGAACCTCTGGCAGCCATCCGCGAAATGGTGCGTATACTAAGGCCCGGCGGTCGCCTGGTTTTGACCGATATGGACGCACACACCCATGAGTGGCTGAAAACCGAAATGTCAGATGTCTGGTTGGGTTTTGAGCGTCAGCAAATCCGTGAATGGTTCGAACAGGCTGGCTTGGTCAACATCATACTCGATTGTACCGGTCAATCCTGTCAGGCGGGCTGCCAGAGTGAAGCTGGCGAACAAGCGAAAATCAGCATTTTCGTCGGGTCTGGCACCAGGCGCATCAACGCCCGTGATTCTGTTCAGGCCAATTACACTGCCCGTGTCCTGGGCGAGGCTTACGACTGTGGCTCAGAGTGCTGCACAGCCGCAGATACCACCCAGCCAGAACAAAATTGTTGTGAAACCAAAGATTATCAATCGACTCTGATATCGTTGGATGACATCGGGGTTGTTGCCTGGGAAGGTGGTTACTCAGCCATGGAAAAAGCCTCCATCCCTGCTGATGCTGCCGAAATATCGATGGGATGCGGCAATCCTACTGCCATGGCAAATATAGCAACCGGCGATACGGTGCTTGATATTGGTTCCGGTGGAGGCATCGACGCATTCCTGGCATCCAGACAGGTCGGCCCGACAGGTTCAGTCATTGGCGTCGATATGACCCCCGCCATGTTGGAACGTGCCCGTCAGACTGCGACCAAAAACGGCTATACGAATATCGAGTTCCGTCAAGGTTTTGCTGAAAACCTACCGGTGGAAGCCGGCAGTATTGATGTGATTATCTCCAACTGCGTCATCAATCTAACCGAAGATAAGGCCAGAGTATTTCAAGAAGCCTATCGCGTTCTAAAAAATGGCGGACGCCTGGAGGTAAACGACATGGTCTTTGGCGGTGCCATTTTACCAGCAGAGCGTTTGTCTGATTTTGGCTGGGCTGGGTGTATTTCCGGCGCCCTGCCAGAAGAAGAATACTTGGATCTTATCCGTCAGGCCGGATTCCTTGATATCTCTGTACGGCGCAGTACCAGCTCAGGGATTGCATCTGGCGTGCCGGTCTACAGCGTGCAGGTCTCTGCTAGAAAATAAACGTGCAAGGGCTCGCTGAAATCAGTGAGCCCTTGCACGTGTTTATATCCTTTTTTAAACCCAAATCACCTGAAGTCGACCCAGACTCGTTGACGCTTGGGAAGAAGCAGGTGATTCTAATAATAGGCACGCGGGTTCAGAACAACCTGAGCCTGGCTGAACAGTAAGTTAGTTTTTCCTGGTTTTTCGCCCGCAAACCGGTTAGACCCGGTCTGCGGGCGAAAAGTTGTTGTTCCGGGATCTTTTTACTGGGGCTTGCCGTCTTTTGTTAAATCCTGGGTCTGATTTAACATACCTTCTTCACGCATCATCTCATAGACCTGCAAACAACCCCGACAGCAAAAATTCAGCAGTTTACCATCAAATTCTTTTGTGACAACACGCCTTGCTTCTGCGCCACAGTGGTCACATTTGACTGTCTCTACCATAACATCACCGGTCCTATTATTAATGAAGGGATCAGGTTGGCTACCGCCAGCCCACGGAAAATAGTTTGAATCGCAAACAGTAAAATCAACAGCGCCGCGAAAGTCTGCAAGCGCCCACGCAGTTTTGGGCTAATAAGGTTAGCGGCCAACCCAAAGCCAAGCAAGGTGGGAACGGTACCCAACCCAAATGCCAACATCGTCAGCGCACCACCCCAGATCGTTTGAGTACGAGCCGCCACCACAAGCATGGCAAATACCAGACCGCAAGGCAAAAACCCCCACAGGATCCCCAAAGCCAGGGTTGAGAAGATACTGCGCTTCCCGAAGAGCCCGCGCATGCGTCCCATTGTGCTCCCGCCGCCGGTTATGGAAGCCAGGGCCACCTCTATGGGAGGCAAATACCCCATCAAACTGAGCGAAACCAGCAGCATTGCAATGCCCACCAGGATTGAAAACACACCCTGCCAGCCCATCATCCCGCTGGCCTGATCGAGCAGCGAGCCCGCCAGGCCAATCAATGCACCGAGAACAGTATAGGTCGTAATACGTCCCAGGTGCAGTGGCAGGAAGCTTACGATCCGCGCCAGCATGCCTGGCTTCTTGTCAGAAGCCACCACAAGTGAGGCTTGGCGTGCCGAATAAATGGCTACGATCCCGCCACACATACCAAGACAGTGTCCGAAACTGCTAATAACGCCTGTAACGAATGCAAGAGCCAGGTTGCTGAGCAACATGACAATTACAATCCCACGTCAAAAAAGGCCGATGTCTTTTCAGTACCCCGCATGATAATCACCTCAATGCGCCACATCCCGCGCATGGTAAAGCGACCCGCAGCCTGATAATCACCATTTGAAATGGGTTCCATCGTCAATTGATTTGGCGGCATCCACATCGACGGCATGGTCAGATCCAGGCTAATGGCTGCATCCGAAACCGGTTGGCCAGCTGTGTCCGTGACTTTAACACCGAATTGGCTGGACTGACCTGCACTGGGCGGGTAGGGACTGATACTCAGCGAAACCAATAAACCGCCAGCTTGCTGGATGGCGGTGTTTTCTGGCAGTGCGCCAGAACCCGTTGGAACAGAAACTGGGCTGCCATCCTTGCTGACAGCCACCAACCCACCCGCTACAACCTGCGAATCGGCACTCATCATATGCGAACGCCGCATACTAATGAAGATACCCACCGCCAAAAACAACACTGCAATGACAATTAGAAAACCTTTTTTAGGCATTTTAGCAACACTCCCTGGTCAATTTTTAAAGCTTTCACGCAAGCATATCACAAGCCAACAAACCGCAACGTGAAGATACCGTAAAGGTTTTGATGCTCAATAAAATAAATAGTTGCAAACTTCAGATCTGATCACCGAAACATATTTATCATCAAATGGTCCAATCGACAATGAGCGCTCCTGGGAGCGCCTTCTTTATCAGTTTTGGGTAATGACACCCTTGCCTCGCAAATGAAAGCCAGCTGGCAAGACTACCCAGACTGGCTTCCAACTCTCGTTAATTCAGACTGGCAGTGCCAACCTACTTTACCTCAGCCTGCAATGCGGGTTTGATGGTTTCAAAATCGAGGTTATTGCTGGCGCAGAAATTCTTTATGTTGGCAGCAGCATCAGCAGGGATGGGCATGCCGATGATTTTTTCAACATTCGCCTTCGGGGCGCCCCAACTTAGCAGTTCGCCGAAAGTTGTTTTGCCCTTGATAATTCGGTCAGTCGATACTGACGCCGGTGTGGAAGCCGCTTGGGGAGTTGCGGCTGTTGTGGGTGCCGATACAGCGGGGGCTGCAGGTTCAGTCACAGATCCTGGCTCGCTTGTAGGCTCGCTTGTAGACTCTCTCAGCACAGCCGAATGCGTTTCCAGATATTTACTTTGTTCCGGAGTGAGCGGACGTTCCTTGAGCAGCAGCACCGCAGTTTCCGGTAAATAAATATCGCTGGTCAGATCGAATGGCAAGTTTTTGTAGAAGGCAACAAATAAACGAATCGAGGATGTCCCAATTTCCACTCCACTGAGCGTGACAACTCCTTCCAGACCTTTTGCCTGAAAATTCGCAGGATCTGTTTTTACATTAAAAGCCTGGCCCATCACAGCCACCGGGATCCCAAAATTCTTTTCCACATCTCCAAAAGTGTAAGAGCCACGAATATCTGCCGGATTAGCCTGCCCAGCAAATTCACCTTCGGTGAAGGTGGCAGCAACCTTGTTGCTTTCAGTTTGCCACCATCCCAACCCTGAAGAAATTAGGATTCCGCCGAAAAGAATAACCACCACCAGCACGGCGAGTATTTTGGAATTGATTGTCATTTTATACCTCGAGTGGAGAAAATAACCGTTTTCGCTACCGGGCAAATCGCCTCGGAGGTACATTCCAGGCAGGAAATACACTGGTGGTCTCGAACAGTGGTTTTGGTATCAACGGCGATATTCATTGGGCACATAATCGAACATGCGCCATCGGCCTTGCAAGTGCTCACACTGCGCCGAATACTGAAGATCCGAAACAAGTTACTCAAACCAAGCACCGCACCATATGGACAGGCATACTTGCACCAGGGACGCTCGACAAACAAAGACAGTCCAAGCGTTATAGCCAGAACAATTACGCCACCAATAGCTACCTCGCTACTCCAAAAGTTGAACAAAGCATTGTAAGGGTCATAGCTGGCAAAGATCAGCGTACTGGTGGAAGCAGTCATATAAATTACCCAGGCCAGTACCAAATAGCGAGCATAGCGCAGCACACTATCTAATTTTTCTGGGACAAAATGATTAAAGCGTCGTTTAAAAATCTTTTTACCAAGTCCACTGACCCATTCCTGAACAGTCCCAAGAGGGCATACCCATCCGCAAAAAACAGGTCCGAAGAGAACTGCCAGAAAAAACCCAATCACCATCAAGGCGAAGGCGGCCTCGTGAATATGCTGAACAAAAGTGCCAGTTGTTGCGTACTGGTAGATGGTGACTACCCCACCGAATGGACATAAGGCATGCAGCGATGCACTGGAAAGGAAGTCAAATCCTTTGCCACTCAGAACCAGAGTATGGTTAATTGAGATGAATGCGATTAGTGCGAAGAAAAATATCTGCACTACCTTGCGTATCCAGATGCTACGCGGGCGAAATAGGCGAAAACGTTTGCCAAACAGAGTGATCATGACATTCTCCTATGTAGATTAATTAACCGTATTGTAATTATTATTTGTACGGTTGCGACAAATTTATTGTAAAGGTTTCGTAAAGAGATTCCAGAAACACCAATTCGATCAGCGTTCAGCTCAGGAAAAACTCCGTCGTATGAATAATTTTGCGCAATTAAAGAACAATCGGGCCGGCGCAGGGCCAACCCGATTGTTCTTTAAGCTCCATCCAGATCTGGTTTGCAAGTTATCATCCCAACAAGGATGGGGGGGGTAACTGCAGCAAGGCTCTGACGATTATCCTTTTGACGTTACTGCGCCGCAGCTTTTTCCATCAGCGCAAATATTTCCAGCGGCTCGCCCTTGCTTTCATCCCTATTGATGGAAATTGCATCCTGTGGACATTTATCCACACAGACACCACAGCCCATGCATTTGGCAGCATCCACTTCCATTAAAAGATCCCCCATCGCAAGCGCCCCGAACTGGCAGCTTTCCGCGCAGGTGCCACAAGCGGCACATGAATCTTCATCAATCTGGGCCAGGTATCCAGAAGAAGCCAGCATGGGTGTGCCATTCTGATGTGCATGGATCGCGGAACAGCAGCACGCACAGCAATTGCAGATCGCATAAAACCGCCCTAACATGGCATCTTTAAAGAAAGCGTGATGAACGTGCCCGCGTTGATCCTCCGCATCAATAATTGAAACTGCCTCAGACTGCGTAATCCAGCGGGTCTTGCCAGGGTTGTGCTCGACAACAAAGCTTGCAAAGGGTTCGCCAACTACCAGGCACACATCCAGGGGCAAACACGGGTTGGGTTTGGCCGAGCGACAGGGGCAGTTCAAGGCAACAATATGATCGGGGTTTTTCAGGATAATAGCGCGAGCGCGTTTGTAGGGGATGACTTGTTCAAGATCAGGCAGGTTTATATCTTCATTGATCATTACCAATTTTTTGGCCTGCTCGAGCGGCATTGTTTTACCGTGATAGGTGTCTGCCATACTGATGGTTTCAGCGTGTCCGGTTTCCGGCTTGTGCCTGGTTGCCCGCGACTCCAGCCATGCCGCCAAAGGAGCCAGTTTTTTTGCCAGCGGATGCTGCCCAGTACCAATTGCAATATATAGGTGGGTCCAGCGTCCATATATATAACCATGTAAAAAGTCAAAAAATGAAAAGCCATTGGTCGCCCTGGCTTCTTTAATGAAGGCTGCAGTGGATGGTTTAATGAACAACGCCCGAAAACCCATAGAATACTCCCATCGATTATATTTCAAGCTCAGAAAACGCGCATGTGTTACTACTGGGGTTATTTGAGAAGCAATTGTTCAGAAAGGACAACATCTCTGCTCTGGCAGCCAAAACTGATTTACGAAAAAACCCGGACTGCATTGTATTGGTCCTGATAGCCTTCATGAACCCCAGACTTTGAAATCCTTTAAGATCGACCCACCGACAAACTCACGCAAGATTGAATTATCTGGAATCCATTCCATATCCACTGGCAGGAACCACTCCAAAAACGCCAGCAAGCGCTTGGTCTCAATATATTCAGGCGTATCATATTGTACCTGGCGCAAAAGCGGCTCAATCAATGGTCGCAGCACCGAAAGCTCATAAACCAGGGCAGAATTAAACATAACATCTGCATTTTCCTGGTATGAGAAAATATGGCGCTTCTCACCCCTGCGTACTGATTCCCAATGTTGAATGGTTTGGGCAGCGCTGTAGCCCCGTTCGCGCGCATCTCGCACAATCCGCCGAATCAGGCGCGTATCGGTAGTCGAAACCCGGTTATGGCGATCGAGGTTGAGCTGTGTCAGGGCAGACGCATAAATCTTGAAAGATTTTGCCGACAGCTCGGCCGGGATCAAACGCGGGTTCAATCCATGGATCCCCTCCAGGATGATAAGTTGACCAGGACGCAGACGGATTACACCACCTTCTTCCTGACGACCTTCTTTAAAGTTATAACGTGGTAACTGAACTTCATCACCGGCGATTAATCGTTGGAGCTGTGCACCCAACTTATGCAAATCCAGCGCTTCGATGGTTTCAAAGTCAAAATTACCAGTCTCATCCTTGGGAGTAGCGTCCCGATCAACAAAATAATTATCGAGTTCCAGAGCGAAGGGCGATAGACCAAGCGCAAGCAGCTGAACTGCCAATCGCCGTGAAAAAGTAGTTTTTCCTGATGAAGTCGGCCCGGATATCAGTACCAGGCGCGCATTGTCACGATTTTCGGCAATCTGGCGCGCGATCAGTGCAATATGCTGCTCATGCAGTGCTTCTGAAACCAGAATGATTTCCCGACTGCGTCCGGCCTTGATGGCATCATCTAGAGCACCAACGCTTTCAATCCCCAGGCGCTCCAGCCAATCACCATACTGCCTGAATGCATTCAATAACTGCGGGTATTCTTGCATTGGCGCAAGAGTGGTCGGAGCGTGGCGGCGTGGAAAGCGCAGGGTAAAACCACCATCCGAGCCCACAATCTCAAACCACTTTAGATAGCCAGTCGAAGGCAACATATATCCATGATGGTAATCAAGGTGAGTGCCAAGGCTATAGAGCGTCACATAATCTTTGCGCCGATGCTTCATTAAATGAACTTTGTCATCGTTATTTTGAGTCTCAAAATACGAAATGGCCTCATCAATGGAGGTTTCACGCCGGTTCAGGCGCAAATTCTGGCCCACAAGCCGGCGCATTTCAGCTTCAAGCATTTCCAACTCGTTGAGTGAGAGTGGCTCTCGCTCCCGGGCATGGCAATAGTACCCACCGGATGCAACCGAATGGTCAATATACAAGGAAGCCTTCGGAAAAAGACTGGAGAAAGCCGCTTCAAGTAAAAAAGTAAGCGAGCGCCGGTAAATCCGCGCGCCATCTGCATCTGCCATGGTTACCGGCTGAACCAGCGACTCAATGCTGATCGGGAAAGTCAATTCGTGCAATTCGCCATTGACCACCACCCCAACTACCGGAACAGTCATTTCCGAAATGATGGCTTCCAAAAATTTTTCGGCAGTCGCACCACGCGGGCCTTCAAGTGTGCGACCATCGGGCAGGTGAATCTGAACATTTTCACTTTTTTTTGTCAGGGTTATTTCGCTCATAGAGGTTTTCGACCCAGCCTGGCAATCAATTTTTCGGGGTTGTGAGAAAATTCGGTCAGCGGCATGGAACCGGCTGTCATTTCGAGCAGCGTAGTTGTCAGCAACTTGTTGACTGGGGTAGCGACCCCGGATTTTTCTCCGGCTCTAACCACCGCACCGTGCAGGTAAGCCACTTCGCTTTTGCCACGGCCGGAGTGCAGATCGATGTGAAAAGACGGCATTTTAGCGCCTCTTCCAGCCCCAGCAGCTTTGCTCAAAAAAGGTTTGGAAAGCCACAAAGGCAGTTTTGTCGCCAGGGCTAGCGCCCGCACAGGAGTGCCAGGCAGATCGACAACAGAAATACCCTGTGCCTGCATGACTGCCAGACATTCACTCAGCTGGGCAATCTCCAACTTGTATAACCCAGCATGGGCAAATACTTCAGTAGCAGTCATGTCCAGGATGGCAGAAGTAGGGTTCGCAAGCAAATTGGTCAACAGCTTGGACCATTTCATATCGGCCGCCTGGTTGAACAAACGTGCATTTAGGTAAGCAGCGTTAAAAGCCTCCACCAGCCGTTCAGATAACGAATGTCCTGCCGCAATCCCGACACCTCGCAATTTTTCCAGAACGATATCGCCCACCCCCCTTCGTCCTACCGCAGACGTCACAGTTCCATAGATTACCTTTTGCACACCCAAGAGCGCTTCTATCGCAGGCTCATTGTCGACGCCATTCTGCAGGCAAAGAATGGGCGGAAGTTCCTTGGCATAAAGCTGCATACCTTCCAACGCTGCCGGGGTATCATACGATTTTAAGGCAAACAAGGCCACATCAAACGGACCATGGGTTAAGGCTTCTGCAAGTGAATCCGAAATTACAATCTGCGCTGGAGCGAGTTCATATTCTGCCTGTCCAGTCTGACTTTGCCCGGAATCGTCTACGCGACGGCGCGGATCAAGACTTAGATTGAGCTTTAGACCTGTACGGCGTAATAGTTCTGCCGCCTGAGGCTGCTCGACAAAAACAACCGTATGCTTTGCCAGGGCCAGTGAGCCGCCAATATATGTGCCAATCGCACCCGCGCCAAATGATAATATTTTCAAGGGCTGCATATCGTCTAACCTTTAAACCGTGGATCGCGCTGAATAGTCAGACGCAAACCATCTTCCAGAGAGATGGATGGTTTGTAATTTAATTTTTGGGCGGCCAGGGTCAAATCAGCGCACATCCGCGAAACACCTGCGGAAGTTTTGGGATTATTGATCACTTCGGCCTTGGATCCGGTAACTTCAAAAACGGACTTGACCAGGTTCTGCACCGAGGTTTCCCTGCCGCTGCCAACATTAATTACCGCCCCATCCAGGTTAGGCGCAGTAGAAGCCGCCACCATCGCCGAAACAACATCGTCCACGTAAACATAATCGCGAGTCTGGGTGCCGTTTGCATGGATCACAAGTGAGCCATGATGGATGGCCTGTCTTAAAAAGTACGGAACCACCGGAGGGTGCGATGCAGGCAAGTGCTGACCGGGTCCATATGCATTAAAAACCCGCAGGCTAACGGTTTCGATTTTCCACAGATCGCCAATGGTGTTTACATAATACTCTGCGGCTAGTTTTGAAACAGCATAGGGAGATCGAGGGTTGGGCGGCATGCTCTCACGTAAAGGCTGCTCAGCCTGATCGCCGTAGATTGCCCCAGAAGAAACCAGCACCACGCGCCGCACGCCCACATCGCGCATCGCTTCCATCAGACTGACCGCCCCACCCACATTAACGGCATTGTATTCCCGTGGATAAAGCACTGATTCCTGCACCGAAACACGCGCAGCTAAATGGTAAACACAATCGACCTCCTGCAGCAAGGTCCATAACTTGGGACGGTCATTCACATCCCCGCGGGTAAAATGCACATCAGGACTTAAAGCTTGAGGATCACCGGTCGAAAGATCATCCAGACCGCGCACCTGGTGTCCTTCACGTGAAAGCTGGTTTGCAAGTGCCGAACCCAAGAACCCGGCAGCGCCGGTGATAAGAAAATTCATTTATCGTTTTCTTTCAGTGTAATAGAATATAAGAATTATAGCATTAACCTTAATTCAGCGTTCAGAATTTGCAAAGATGTTGGTAATTACACCAGATTAGTCAATATTGGTTCATATTGATCTGGCACGATTCAAATAGTATGTTATTATCAAGTGAGTAGGATAACAGTAAGTTGCGTTGGTTGAATGAACAACGATGGCTCACGGTTTGATCTGTGAGCTGTTTTTTTTCCCTCCGATGGAACAAACAGAACACCTAAAAAATTTTCTCATTGCCCAAAGGAGGCAAATATTATGTCTGATCGAATTCAAGGTACAGTTAAGTGGTTTAATGGCGACAAAGGCTTCGGCTTCATTGCACGCGAAGGTGGCGAAGACGTTTTCGTTCACTTCTCCGCAATCAAAGGCGACGGCTTCCGTAACCTGACCGAAGGCCAAAAAGTTGAGTTTGCTGTCGAAAAAGGCCCCAAGGGCTGGCAGGCAACCAACGTCACACCGGTAGCCTAAATGATCAAAGACCCTGGCGCTTCGGCACCAGGGTCTTTTCTTTTAATCTATCCGGATCTTTCTTGAAGAAAGTCAATGAGAGACCAGCTCCAGCTGTTATAACAATCTAAGCGTGCCAGTTATTCGCCTGTTTTACCAGGGACTGTTACTAATAGGCGTAAATAGATATTTCTGGTTGGATCAACCGATAAATAAAGAAATGCCCAGCTCTCAACGAGCTGGGCATTTCTTTATTAGCGTGGTTTTGCACGTGAACGAGGTGCTAACTTGTTCGGGCTGGTATGACGTTGCGAAATTGGATTGATAGGTTTTGTCGCCGGAAGATGGTGAGGGGTCGGCGAATGATGAGTCGGATGAACCACTGTGGCGGCTTTTGGCGGCGCAGGCGCAGTGTAATCAAACTCAGATAGAGTCTCGCGTGTCAACGGGCTGCCCATGATTTTCTCGAGCGTCCGAATAATATCAACATCATCCGGGGTAACCAGTGTAAAAGCATCACCACTGCGTTCAGCACGCCCGGTGCGGCCAATCCGATGGATATACGCATCTGCTGTGTCAGGTATATCAAAATTGATCACATGCGAGATACTCTCCACATCCAGACCGCGTGCCGCAATATCAGTGGCAACCATGATTTGAAAATGGCCACTCTTAAAACCACCCAGGGCTGCTTGGCGCTGGTTTTGCGAGCGATTACTATGCAAACTGGTGACCCTGAAACCTGAATGGGCAATCTGTTTTGCCAGGCGTTCAGCACGATGCTTGGTGCGGGTAAAAATCAGCACCGAATCAGTATCAGTTTTCTTGAGCAAGGCCAGCAAGAGCCCAGTTTTTAAATGCTGCTGAACAGGGTAAAGCGCATGTTTGACCGTTTGCGCCGGGCGACTGATACCCAGGCTGATCCGCTGCGGTTCGCGCAGAGTCAGCGAGGCCAGCTCTTCGATTTCCTTTGGAAAAGTAGCCGAGAAAAGCATGGTCTGCCGTTTTGCTGGAATTGCTTTGATGATCTTTTTGACATCCGGCAAAAAACCCATATCAAACATCCGGTCGCCTTCGTCCAGCACCAGCACTTCGATGCCACCCAAACGGGCATAACCCTGGGCAATCAGATCAAGCAGGCGTCCAGGACAGGCTACCAGGATCTCGACACCATCTCGCAAAGCTCTGACTTGCGGACCGGTCCCAACACCACCATAAATGGTGGCACTGCGGATCTGTGTCCCCGCGGCCAATTCCTTAATGGTATCGTTGATCTGCTCAGCTAGCTCACGGGTGGGCGTAACGATCAGAGCACGAGCCACACGTCGAGGGCCATTGAGAAGTTTGTGAAGGATCGGCAGAACAAATGCAGCGGTTTTTCCGGTGCCAGTCTGGGCAGTGCCAATCAAATCTCTGCCTTCGAGCGCCGTTGGAATAGCGGCTAGTTGAATAGGCGTCGGTATTTCATAACCGGCGCGGTTGATCCCCACCATCAGGCGAGGATCCAGGTTAAACTGGTTAAAACTCACAAAATTTCCTTGTCTTCAGAAGTCTGGCAGGTGTTGGGGAATCGCGCGAACGCTCAAAGAAGAACAGTGGCGGACTGCTGAGTTAATTGGATGAACACGGTATGTTTACCGTGTCAAAAGATTATACCCTAATAAAACAATAATACCTAAGCTTCAAATCGACTAATGAAGTGCTGCCCAAAACCGAGGCGGGTACCTGGGCGAAGTTCATAGGGTCGATTGGGCTCAATCAGGAGACCATCGATGGTAACACCATTGGTGCTCTGCAAATCAGTAATAAAAAATTTATTGGAACGGGCATCATAGTTAATTTCAGCGTGCCTGCGAGAAATTTCACCTTCACCAGAGAGCAGCGGTAGGTCACGCCCCAACAAGAAAGGATAACTGGCCATCAGAAGGCTTTGGCCGGCTTTCCCTGCCTGCAAAGCAATTTCGACAACCAGGCGGGTGGGCAAGGCACTGGGCTGGACAAAGGTTTTCTCTTCCAACGCAGGCGCAGGCTGAGGGATAACCACGGCTGGGGTGGAAACAGGAACTGGCGCGCGAACCGGAGCGGGAGGCGCAGCCACCGGCGGAACGTATGGCTGCGGAACTGGTCGCGGCTGTGATTCGCGCACAGCTGCCGCCGGTGCTGCCATCGACTGAGTGGTAAAGGTCATTGGTAAATTATTTCGCCCAATCAGAATATGATCTCCATTTTTAATCTCTTTGCGGGTATTGAGCGCTATCACTTTGCCATTCACTGCAACGGGATTGTTGTCGGCCAATGGTTCAATATAGAAACAGCCCTGCGATAGAGTGATTTGCGCGTGTTTACGCGAAACCGTCTGGCCTTTGGGATGAAGCTGGAGGTTTACCGCCAGCATAATATTATGATCGGCGTCATTGGTTGGGCGTCCAATGATAGCCGGTTGCCATTGAATCTCGTAAATACGGTTAAGACTTTCATCTTTCAAAAAGGCATAGGCACGCGGGTCAAGCATTTGGCGAATAGTTTGCTTAACGTAGTTAAAAACAAGCTCATCCTGGGGCTGGATATCCAGTTGGGACAAACTGGCACTGGCATCCAACGGTCGATCGTTACCCTTGAGAAAAACTGCATATTTCCCAGGAGAATCCGCCGAAATATCATCGAATTCCTTTAATATCTCATCAATAAGAGCCCCGACCGTGAGGGTCTTGCGTAAACGGGCGTGCTGACCAGTGTGCTCAAAGACATCAATCTTGACTTCAATATAATCATCCATATATACCAGCCTACTTATTCTCTTCTAACAAACCCATGGCTCGAGCGTTTTCGATCACATCAGAATCTGACATTAGACTGAACATGGTCTCCGGCATGCCGGCAGCTATCAGTTTTTTCTTCAGTTCTGGAATATCATATTTTGAAAGGTCCGGGCCTTTCGCTGCCTGAACGGCAGGCAAACCCGCATCCTGCTGGGCAGCTCCGGCCAGATCAGCAGCCAGCCATTGCACCTTGTCTTGTGGGTGGCGCTCTTTGATGAGCCTGACCCAGGTATCCAGTGAGCCCTCAATATCATCATCATTGGCATACGGCGTTGCAAGCTGCAGCATACTGGTAATCCCAGATCGGACAGTAAATGCGCGACCCATGGGAAGTTCCGCATCAGCAAGCGCGCGTGGAAATTTACCATTAAGGCGGTTGACGGCATCGGCGCTGCGCAGTGCCAGACCAAAGTTTGGCGCGGTGAAGACCTTACGCAGGTCATCGCTTGAAGTGACAATACCCAGCGACCCAGCCACGATCAGGTAAACTCCTGCGGTCTGATACTTTCGGACCAGGCCGGCCAGGTTTTCAAAGAAAGACATCTTCTTTCTGCTAGACTCTTCAGTGAATGCATCGTAGTTATCAATGAAGACCATGATTTTTCGACGCCTGGGTTTCGTGTCAAAATCTGCGCACTCAACCTTAAACTTCTCAAGGAAAGCATCCAATTGCTCAACATCATCGATTGTCTCAACGACATGCGGCAGGTCTGCCAGAGATGTCTCGCCGGCTTTCCAAAGTTTGCGCGTGTAATCGACGAGCACAAATATGACTTCATCAGGGGAGTAATTCAGCGCAACCGATATCATCATAGTCCGCAATGTGGACGTCTTGCCGGATAACGGCTGGCCCAAAATGACCATGTGCGGGCCCTGGCGCTCGATATCAATGATGGCGGGCAATAACGTCCGATCATCAATACCAACAATGGCGTTAATGCGGCGCGTTTCGGGTATGCTGCTTTGTTTGAGCAGGTTTTCCAATGAATAACGCATGGGCAGCGTTTCAATACTGGATGGTTTTTCACCCTTCCAGTTTCCTTTCCAAAGTTCAGCCATGCGCACACACATTTTATTTATGCCAGCCAGGCCATCGGGATCTTCTTCTTCGGGTGTAAAGGTTAATGCGGTCTGAAATTCGAGTGGCATATTACCCACGCGCACATAGCCACGCCCAGGAACCGCGCTTAAATCCGCAGGAACTCCACGCCCAACAACCTCGGAATATTCTGATGGATCGGAAAGCTTTAACGTAAACCTTTCGGTCACCAGGTTGTAAAGCTTGCCTGTCAACGCATTAGGGAGATCAGCGGAGATGAGAAAGTGCACCCCATAGGCGCGTGACTCACGCACAAGCGATATAAGCGGCGACATGAGATTTTCATAATATTCTTTAAATTCAGCAAAGTTATCGATGACAACCAAAATGGCGGGCAGACGCTTATCTGGATGAGCCAGATTATATGTATCGAGGCTATTCACCCGGGCTTCGCTAAAGAGAATCTGGCGAACATCGACAATATCATTGACTTTGCGGAGTACACGCAGCACACGCTCGTCCTCTTCAGATGTGATCACAGCGCCCACATGAGGTAAATCACGCATGATCATCATGGCGCGACCACCAAAGTCGAGGATGTACATGTGAAGCTCGTCAGGCGAATGAGTCAACGCCAGGCTGGTCATGATGGTACGCAAGAAAGTGGTTTTACCACGCCCTGAAGCCCCAAAGATAACCACGTGCCCGTGAGGAAAGTCTATTTTTAATGGCTTTTGGCTGGCGCGATATGGGTTGTCGATCAACCCGATCAAGGGTACCATGGCATTCTTGCCCCAAGCCGCACCTTCCCAGGCAAAATCATCACCCCAGAAAATCGAAGCTTTTTCATTTAGCGCAAATCCAGAGATTTTCTCCTGATCATTCGCCCGCAGAAGTTCGATATCATCATCACCCATATAAGCGGTATCGAGAATCGTTTGCAAGCTAAGTACATTGGCACCACTCTGAACCGGTAAGAACTCTGGCCACGGTCGCCATTGCGGGCGCGATTCCTGAAGAGCCATGCTGGCCATCATATCAACGATCACATCGTAGAGTTTTGGAGGTTCGGTATATTTTTGGCCAGATGTTTTCCGCGGCCGGTCGATCCAAATCACATTCTGGGCAACATTTTCTTCCTGTGGGCCCTTGTAATCGCCACCGGTATAAGCAGTTTGAATCAACTCAATATTTTCGTTGCCGATTTGCAAGTAACCACGCCCAGGAATACCCGGAGGCAGGAAGGCAGCATCGGCACGCCGCAGAACTTCACGGCTGTCATCGGGGGTTTCCACCCGCAAGCTTATCCGGAACTTGATATTGGCGCGCATTTGATCTGTAACACCCACCGGTCTTTGGGCTGCCAGGATGAGCGTGACGCCCAGCGCGCGGCCCAAACGGGTGATACTTTCAAGCTGGGCTTTATACTCAGCATTGCCCGAGATCATTTCAGCAAATTCGTCAATGATGATAAACAGATGTGGATACGGCGGGCGCTCATGATCCAGGTTTAAACCTTTCTTGCGATAATGAACGATATCCTTTGAATTGGTATACGTGTTGAGCTTCTGGCGGCGATCAAGCTCAGCAATGATCGAAGCAAACACGCGCGCGGTTGCAGATTGGTCAAGATTGGTGACGATATCAACTTTGTGAGGCAAATGCTTGAAAGGCTCAAAAGCAGAGCCACCCTTATAATCCACCAATACAAAATTGAGCACATCCGGACTAAAATTAAGCGCCATACCGATGATCATGGTCATCAGCAGCTCAGATTTACCCGAACCCGTGGACCCTGCAATGATGCCATGCACGCCATCAGCCTTGGCGGAGAAGGTTAGCACACGCGGCTCATTGCCTGAAAGCAGTCCAACCGCGGTATATAGCCAATCCGCCAATTTTGGATCCATACTGCGGCGCCAGTTATCACGAGCGAATTCCTGCAATTGGTCGATAGACTGGATGTTAAGCATTTCCATCAAAGTAACGGTAGCTGCCAGGCTGGAGCCAAAACCACGCCTGATATCCACCATCTCGATATGACGGGAAAATTCGCGAGAGATTTCCTGGGTGGCTACCAGGTTGGTATTGCCAACATAGCGCACCGAATTGAAACCGGTTTCGGCATAGCGGAAAACGGCCATATCCGGGTTCTTTAAATCATCATCAACTTCGATGACAGCCGTACAACGGCTTGGAATTTTGGAACGATCAGGCACCAAAAAAATGATCCCGGCGCCAAGCAGTTGGCCATCCATCAGAATAGTGGATATTGCGGCTTCACCTTCCATATCCTTCATACAGGACCAATCAGGCGCCGGGGTGCGAACATCCACTACCACGAGCATGAAAGGCAGCTTAACATCAGTACCGCTCTCCTTATCCTGCAAACGCATACGGCGGCGCTCAAGAATGGTGCGGATATTTTTCCAGAACAGGCGCATACGATCTGCTTCGTTTTCGCCAGGTCTTTCGTCATTCTCAAAAAGGAGGGTCTCAGTCTTGTCAGCCTCTTTGCAATGTGGCAGAGCATAAGCCCAGCGCCAATAGTTGCGAGCGGCACTTGTGCCGGCCACATAGAGCATGGCATCCTGTGGGGAATGGAAAGCAGCAAAATCGACAAGCATCGTTCGTAAATATGCCTGTACCTTTTCGACCGAATTCCCAACGATCCCAATCGAATGCCGGATGGTGACACCCTTGTCCTCCTGGCTTTCTTCCTCTTTATCGTCGTCCTTGGAATCTTGTTTTTTGGTATCGACCTTCTTTTTCTCGGTATCGTCTGATGGCAAATGCATCGGGATGGTAACGGGAACATTAAACAGCAGGCGTGAATCTTCAGCCAGACGAGTGGCCTCACGCATCAACGGATTGACCGTCTTCTCATTTTCTGAAATCTTATAAACAACTGTGGATTGGCGGGTACTGATACCCAGCCGTAAATAAAGAAAATCATGATCCTTGGGACGGCGCTCCCATAAGCGCGTGCCAGAGCGAATTTCCTCTTCGCGTTGTTCAAACGGGCGATCAAGATCAGCGGCAATCCCAAGTGTTTTCTCGGGATCGGGATAATTATAGTAATAGTAAATTCGCTGCTGCTCGTGGTGGCTTTCCATTTCGCGCCGTAGTTCACTAACCCGGCGCTTGTAGGCTGCATCAGCAGCGTCTGATTGCTTCTTCTCCTGCATATTGGTGTAGATAGCCAAAAATATTGTGGCAACCACCGAAAGCAGCATGGGGATCATCATGAGAATATTGCGACCACCACCGAACAGCGATGTGATGATATACCCCATGATCATCACCATCGGGAGAAATGCTTGTTGAAGCATACGCCCAGCCTTATCCGGTTCATCCGGCGGACTGGGAATTTCGAAGGTCCCGGAGGGTAGTCCGGGCTCTATGCGAGGTGGACGATCAATAAAAATTTTATCTGCCATAACGTTTGATCCAGCTCCCAAATTGGGATTCTAATGTCTTTCCGATTGGTATCCCAATACACTATTGGGGAATAGCAGAGAAAGCCAGCAGCAAAAGCAACGAAATTGCAAGCAGCGAACCAAGCACAATGAAGATAACTCGCCAGTTGATCTTGAAGGATTTTTTTTCAGATGGAATCGGTGGAAAATTAGGCTGCAAAGCCTGGGCGAGTGTCAGGACATCCTTAAAACGCTGGTCGTACTGGCGACTGATCGATTTTTCGGCAATCTGTGGAATATTCTTTAAATCTATGCGGCCACTGGGGCTAATATTTCCATCGAGCACGTTGCGAGTAACGGCATCATCTTTTTTTAAATGATATTCGACCGCGGGGTGGCCGGCTAACATCTCATAGAGCAGCATGCCTATGCCGTAAACATCCGATGCAGGCCCCACCCCTGTACGACCATCAGCAATTTCAGGAGCAGTGTAGGCTGGCAGATTGTAATTGGCATTCCAGATTTCAAATATATTCTCCCCTGAATTACCCACACCCAGGTCAAGCAGTAATGGGCGCGGTATGCCTTTTTTATCATAGCGCACCAGAATTACATCCGGATTCAGGCACAAGTGGAGTTTGCCAGCCTTATGCAAGTAAAAGATAACATCTGAAATACTCAGTATGATCCAACCAGCATGTTGGTACCACGGTTGAGGGTTATTTAATAATAAATTGCGTAGAATCGTACCGTCCGCATATTGGAAGACTTCGTAGTACTTCAAGCGACCATTCACCACGGTCCAACCATAAGGATGGCTTTGGATCGATCCTTGCGGATGGGCAGGTAATAGTACCGGCAGACACGGGTGCTGACCAGCCTTGGCAAGCTGCAGGAAGGTATTGGCTTCAAAGCGTAATTTTTCTTCACAGCCTACATTGGCCACTTTAAGGAGAACTTCTTCCTCTCCACGCCGGGCATGGTAAACGATTGCAGACCGATTAATCAAGATCGGTTGGATAATTTCAATCGGTCCAAACCATTCGCCATCGTTAAAAATCTCGGTAGCGTTTTCGGCTGGGCAAAATTTTTCCTGGCACCACAGGTTGAAATCCTGCGAAATCACGTTACAGCGCTGGCATATTCGCTTCATATTCCTGTCATCCCATTTTTTTACCAGTTACTCGTATGTTCGTATTATTAATCAGAGCGCTTCTCCATCGTTTTAGCAACGCACGGAAAATGTCTATTCGTCCCAGGGAGATTACATTCACACAAATTCCAGAAGAAGAATCCGTGTCTGCATAGGACTTCTCCCATGCAGACACGGATTCTATGAAAAACTTAAAAGTTACCCATGGACTTTTTTCGTGGGCAGGAACACTTTTAATTCGATTTTGCGCACCGAATGCTCCAATAATTTCGATCAAAAACCTGACAGGCAAAACGGCGCCAATTCAATAACTTGGAGACCCAGGTTGTGAAAAAACTACTAGCGAGGTAACAAAAACAAACCCTTTGGTCAAGTCGCCTCAAAATTATTTTTGCAAATCAGCAGCTAAACAAAATGCTTCGACCCGGATAAGTCGCCATCGCGATAGGCACGAATTGCGCTCATCAGATCATTGGAGAGTTCCTTCATTTTATCGGCAGAACGTTTGACATTCGGGCGGATTCGATCGATATAGGTCGAAATCGCAGTGGTTGCGCCGAAGGAAATCCATGCAGTCGCCTTCATTAACATGCTGAGGGCCTCGAGGGTTTTATTTACAGCTTCAAGTACATCGCCAAAAGTCTGAAAATCCTTGCTCATTTTTTCGACTTGCGGGATATCCATATAGACTTCGTCAGCCATTTCCGTATCTCCTTAGTTCAGCTTAAAATACGCTATTAAAAACGTCATTCAATGTTTGAGCCTGCGAAGCAGCCTGTGCAGCAGCCTGGATCATGCGAGCATGTGACTTTTTGATTGCATTAGCGTAATTTGTATTGACTGTCATGATACTGACAAGCATTGGAATGACCTCACTCGTCATCTCTGCAGCAAAACGGTTGGCGCCGTCGCCTTTCCAGGCGCCCGCCAGAACCGAATTCACCATCGTCCGCAAGGGAGCTGTGACAGCATCCTGAATGATGTTGGCCTGCTGGAGGATTTGGCTGATAATACCACTGACCATATCCTCAACGAAACTAAATAATCCAAACATAGTTCACCTCGCTAGTTGAAATTATTACCGGCACTGCTATCGGCTTGCTGCATATCGCTCATTGCCTGACGTATATCGTTGGCTTCTTCCGCGAATTTGGCACTGAGCTTCATGATCCTCTGGTAGAAGACACCAAGCGCCTGAACATAAACATTGCCTGCTTCTCCAATCAAGGCGCCGTTTTGCATCTGACCGGCTATCTTCTGGGCTGTAGCAGCAGTTTGAGTAAGCCTTTCGGCAACCATCTGGCAGTGCTTGGCCATGTCTTCGAGGGCAGGGTAATTGACACGAATTTTTTCAGACATCTCTCGCTCCTATATGCCCAGGTTCCCGAAGAAACCCTTGGTTTCTTCATCGGCCTGATGAATGGTTTGCATGATCTGATTAAGGACATGCCCGGCTACATCGAGGGCATAAACCAATTTCCCCATCTTGGGTAAAACAACGCCTTCCATTTCGTTAAAGAATTTGTCAGCACCCTGACCAACCCATTGGTTGTTGTGCAAACCTTCAACCTTACTCTTGGTCTGGCTCAAAAGAGCTTTCATTTCTTCTTCTTCGCCCTGCAGACTTTTAATGATTGCCTGCAGTTCATCATAATTTAATTTTGTAGTTCCAGCCATTTGTCATCCTTTCCTGACTATCTGATTATTTGCGAGAAAACCGAAGTATCCTTCAAGGAACTTTTGTCAGCAGCGTATTCAGATAAAGAAAGCAAAATTTTTATTTCGAATGGTTTGGCCTCCTTAGCAGAAACACCAAAATAATAATGATACTGTAGCATTTTTACACACTTGAGTCAAGCGGTTATTAAGATTATAGGGCATATTCTCATTACCGAAATAGGACCATTGTCACTTGTCGTGTCCCTGTCAATATGATAAGGAACACATCCCATTTTCAGAGGTCATTGACAGACTCAGCCGAAAAGAAAAATATTGCGATGCCATCCAGGCAAAATTGCGGGTGTTTCGCTTTAATTTTCCTGTTTGTCTTTAATGATTTTGGCTGCGCCACCAACTGCGGCACTACCAACCACTCCGGCAATACCTGCCGTAACGCCTTCGCTTCCGGAAGATGCCGGCACCTCGGCACCTGAACCACCACCCTGGGAAGGAAGCCCGCTTCCAGATGCACCGCCTCCAACCGCTGAGCCACCACCGCCAAAAACATGATCGGGCAGACTTTCAGCCCCTCCGCTGGATCCACCCACCGACGCGCTACTGCCAGGCTGGCCACCCAACCCGGAGCCCAGACCTTTCAGATCGCCTTGCAAGCCAGAGCTGCTGCCACCGCCGCCGCCCCCGCCACCACCAGCACTTGCCGCGCCAGGCGGGATTTCAGCTGCGGGTTGTGCTTCGGCTTCCGGAGTCTGAAAGACTTCCACGGCACTCCCGCTGATTTTGAAGTGGTCGGTTGTTTCAGAAGGGCCACCGTCGGCGCCGGTGCCGGGTTCTGCAGCACCTCCGGCCTGGTTGAATAAACCAGCACCAAAATCTTCGCCGCCTGCACCAGTACCTGACCCAGCCCCCAGGGCAGCATTGAACATTCCAGCGCCAAAGTCTTCGCCACCAGCTTCCACACCCTGAAAGTAAGAGCCGGTTTCCTGGTCAGCCTCATAAATTGTCTTCATGATTTTGCTTAAAACTTCCTGCGAGACAATCAGCCCCTGTGAAAGGCGGTTCAGGGCTGGCAACAGGATATTCTCCATTTCATCAAAAAATTTATCGGCTGCGTCGCCTTCCCAATCGCTGCGCAAGGCCGCCATCTTCTGACGTGTGCTGGAGATCAATTGGGCATAATCATCACCCTCGTCATGAAACTTTTTCGAGATGATATTCAGCTCATCGTAATTAACCCTGGTTGTATTTTGCATAAGATTATTATTCACCTAGTTTGACATGGAAAGACCCGGCAGATTCGAAATGGATCTAAAACGTAACCGGGAAAGAGGCATGAACCTGGGTATGGTACCAAACAGCGTCTCAGGCTAGTTCAAAACGTATCATTACGTTTATGCCCAGCGCAATCAGGGAACCGCTACGAAGCTGGACGGGCTGATCTGGCACCAGACGTTGATTATCAAGGCGGGTGCCATTGCTGCTATTAAGATCAGAAATGAAAAAGGCGCGAGTCGGTCCGTCGAAGATGATCTGGGCATGTCGGCGCGAAACATTTAAATCCGGAATAATCAGCGCTCCTTCGGTTCGGCCAATCACAAACGGAAACTGCGCCATCAAGATCTGGCCCTGCGGAGCCGGAGTGTTTCCAGCCGAAATAACCGTCAAAAACGCGCGCGGCAGGATGGGCGCAGAAGAAATTATGGTAGCGCCCTGGTCTGGGACTTGAATATCCCTGGAAATCTGTGTGGCATTTTGAACCGGCTGAGCGAAAGGAGCAGGCGCTGGCGGTGTTGGCGCAGAGCGCTGGGGTTGGCGGACGCTCACGCCCTGATCTGGTGGCGTAGAAACTGGTCTGGACGGAATGACTGCCGGCTTAGACCCACGCAGCGGGATCGGTTCATCTGTGGCGATCGGGATGACTGCTCCCGATGAATTCTTAGCGCCTGCAAGTTTTCCACCAATGCGCCCTTGTAGCACTGGCGTACCCGTCATCGATTTCTCACGGCTGGATGAATACATTAGAAACCCAACCAGGCCAATCAAGATGGCAATAATAACGAAGATGACGATCGGCGCGGCGATCAAGGCAGCGTACAACAACTGCATTAGATCGGGAAGCCTGGCCGAATAGACAATTCCCTGGTACTGGGCTGTGGAATACACCTGGCTGTCCTTCCCCAGAACTCGCACAATGGCTGTGTACTTGCCATCGGGAACTTTACTCTTGCTGAGTGGAATGGTGACATTGCCGGCAGCTGAAGTGATCGCTGCACTGGTAAAGTTCGAGTTTGGAACCTGCGTATTAGTTTGTTCATCCACCAACCAGCCATCAAAACCACCGATCAACTGAGAATTAGTGGTTTTTACTGCCAGGATCAGATCGTTATTCTGCTGTGAAACTGATTGAATTTCAAGGGATGGCAAGCTGGCAGTCGGGTCAAAGATGAAAGGATGGATCAATTCGGTGGCTTTTTTCCCATCCGGGTTGGTAGACCAAGCAAAACGGGCCTGGTCTGTCTTGTTGATGGCAGTCATGCGCAGTTGGTAATCCCTGCCAACAACCAGCTTCTCGGTCGGGATATTAAAGGTATTGTTCTGTTTAATATCCTTAAATTGATATTCAGAAACCTTAGAACCACCTTTCATGTCCCATACTTCAACCTTGACATAGTCCACAAGTTCAGGGGAAGTGGTAGACAGCTGAATATCGTAGGTCAGATTTTGAGGTCTAAACTCAAGCCCCGCCAGGCGTGCGCTAACCGGACTGGGAGGCCCAGGATAATCTGTGAGTGATTCAACGCTGAAGGTGGTCGCCAGAGTCTGATCATCTTTGAGGTTAAGAGTCAGGACAGCCTGGTTAGAGCCTTTTTTGGGATAAATGGACGTTTCTACCATCCACTGCGCCTTGAGCCCATCCATAATATTTTGGAATGCCAGGTTCATATCAGCCCGTTTGCCAATAGCAGAATACCCTCCCGTACTGGCAGCGATACCCTTCAACTCGACTTCATTAATTGCGCCTTCCTTGAAGGATAGCCCAATGGTATTGATTGGGATCTGGGCTTTCTGGGCAAAATCGGATAACTCCATAAAAGTATGCTTGCTGCATACCTTGCCACTGGCATTCTCATCCTTGCCATCAGTAAAAAGAATCAGCGCGCGGCGACCGGGAGGGGCTTTTTGCAACGCTTCGACTGATGAATAAGCAGCATCGTAAAGACAAGTACCCTTGTTCGCCACCTGGTACTGGTCAATGGCATAACTGACCGCCGGGATATTCTTTGTAAAATCCTGGATCAGTTTGATATCTTCATTAAATTGAACAACCGAAAAAACGGAATTATCCGGGGTATTGTTGAGTGCCAGCTTGGCAGCTTTCTTTAGATCCTCGGCAGCCCCACCCATGCTGCCGCTGGCATCCAGAACCATGACGATGTAAATCGGCACATCCGGTTTGGTGATGGAAGTCGGAGCATTAAAATTCGACTGGGGTAAGGCCAGGGATGAATTCTTTGCACCGATATCGAGAACCGGGATATCTGTTTTAGGGTCGTAAACGCTAAAGTAAACTTTCAGGGTCATTTCATCGGTTTTCTCCAGAGTGGAAACCATGCTGACCCGAATTGCCCAGCTAGGCTGCTGGGCGCTGGCAGATAATACCGGCGAAAAAATAAATATTAATCCAAATAGAGCAAGGAAAACCTTCTTGTAGAATTTCGGCACAATATCCTCCATCAAGATAAAGGTTGGCCAATTTATTATAGCAACATTGTATTCAGCTTCCTATCCCCAATTTGAGCCAAAGAAACTCTTTTTACAAAGATCAGCCTCGAAAAGTACGACCAGCTGCCTGGTTTGGCAATTCGAAACCGGCTCACAAGGTTTTTGCCAGGTAAGTTCCCAGATTACCAGCCTGTGGAGGCATCTGATAAAGGAAGATCAATTGATCACGATCAACGAACTTTGGTTCCCAACCATCAATATCGAATGAAATCGTCACGACCCTCGCGCCAGGATTAAGCTGTTTTTCCAGGTGCGGACGCAAACGCGCCACCTGTTTTGATGTCATATACGCAAAGACCACATCCACCTGGCTCAGGTCTGCCCGGTAAAAATCGGCCTGCTGGATACTGATCTGATGCTCCAACCGGTGCTTGCGTACCAACAACCAGCTCAGCAGGCAGTGCAGTGGGCTGATCTCAATACCCACCGCTCGAACCTGAAATTCGCGGACTGCCTGTAGAAGTACACGCCCATCCCCCGACCCAAGATCGACCAATAATTCGCCTGGTTGAACTTGCGCCATCTCCAATGCCTTACGAATACGCGCAGCGGCTGTTGGTCTCCATGGTAAACCGGACAGGTTGGGAACCAAAGACAATCCATAAAATAACAAAAGGATAACTGAGATACCAAAAAGAACAAACAATTGTATATCTGTCATGGCAACTTCCAACCTCCGACATAGCTTCTTCAGGAATTAACATCTGCTGCCAAGCCACTCAACACAAAATAATCCGCGCGGACGCTATTACGCAGTTCTCCAACTTATCAAACCGAACCCTGGGTTTGGCGTCAGCTGCGCCGCAATATATTATAGCGGCATTGGTAGAACAGCTTATTGGCCTGGTCGATCGCATCAATAATCTATAAACATGCGATGCAGAAATTTGACTGGATTAGGCCAATGATTGAATGCCGTAGATCCGATCAACAACAAGTAATTCACGCACCAAACTTTGGGGCTGCCCGATAGGTAACGGCAGCCCCTTTATATTTTCACAATAGCGCAAATCAATTTGGGAATAAAAAGCGCAAGCCATCCAATTCAACAATTTAATATTATTCAAACTCCAAAGTTACTACCTGGCTATCCACCAGGACGCAGAGCCATTCTTCCTGCAAAATAATAAAAGGAAAATAGATCAATCAGATCAGTACAAATCAGATCGCACTCTGAGCTTGCTTGAGATTTTCAACCATGCTATGCCTGCAGCCGTTCCAGATCTCTTGAGGGTAAATTATTTGATTGGTTCCCGGCAATTGTTCCATAAACAACCCGGTATTCAGGTTAATACCCCACGGCAAGTAAGCCTTATACGCCAGTTGACTGCAATAGAAAGCATCATCACGGTCGGGGTCCAAAAAATTGAGATTGTATGGACAGCCCAGGTGCTCAAGGCAATATTCTGCCACAGCACTGCGGATCTCAGACTCCTCATCATGAGTCAAGCCAATCTCTGTTAATGGGTATGCGACTCCATAGAAAGTATCCACCAACATGCCACGTTCAGGCATGCTGTGTTCTGTCTGCCAGATTCCGTCATGGATCTCGAAGGTCACCACGCCCAACGCACCGGCCTCTACAAACCGCCCATCGGGGCCAAGATAGATGGCAATATGGTCCACGTCACCAGGCACAAGCCTGCCAACCAGACGCCAGAACTCACCCGGCAAAATATTCGGTTTACCGTTCATGGTGCAAACAATATCCCCGGTTTTTACTTTTAAACCATTCACTTCATATGTATAAATCATAGTATAGCTCCGATAATACTTACGGATTATACGCCTGCTGGTTTCACCAGGAAATCAATCTGATGAGCGATATAGACAAGTTCGGCACTTTCGATCTGGGCCCGGCGCTCTGTCAGCCAGGCAGAGAAAGATTCCCCATTCAATTCCTTGTGACCGGCAAGTGAGAGTTCAAAAAAATGCAGAATAAAATTCAAAAAATAGGCTTCGTCGGCTGGGTACTGGTCCTGAATTGCGTGCACCACCCAATCCGACGCGCCTGACGCCAGGATCTGCGCTCCAAGGCCACGTAGATGACTAAACAGGTGGCGTCCTGCCTGGCTGTCACCGCCTGTCGGGCGCGTGTCCATCGTCTGATGGTATAACCTTTCGATTTCGCGATCCAAGTCCGGCTGGACCACCGGCTCAAACGTGGTTACACCATCAAAATTAATCGTCAGCCAAGCCAGACCATCCGGTTTAAGTAGTGTAAACAATTCGCGCAGGCTCTCAGGCATATTCAATAAATCCAGGAAGGCATGCGCGATCAGCACATCCGCTGGCTGGGGCTGACTGTTGATAAAATCGAAGACATCTGCTTGAACAAGGCTGACCAACACATCCCGCGAAGCATCATACAGACGCAGCTGGTTTGGGCCTAGCAAGTCCACCTGCAGCCCGTTTTGGCCGGCCCAGGTCGGGAGCCATTCGGCCGCGTACTTGATATTTTCAGCCATCTCATCCACCAGAACGTAATCCGCCCGGGTAAAAAGCCCCCAGCGCAGCAGTCGCGTAAGCATCGTGCCAATCCCTGCGCCAACCTCGATCATGCGCAGCGGATCACTGCCAAGGCTTTCAGCCAGGCGGGTATAAACGGTCCGATTGAGAGCGCGATCATCCACGCTTTGCTTGGCGAGTAAGTAATGAGGAAAAGAATAGTCCATGCGATATCCCAGGTTAAATGACAAATAAAATAGTTCCACTCATTTGAAGGGTCCGAGCCTGAATACCAGCTCAACCATCCCGAGTTTTTATAAAAGACGCCTTCCAGCAATTCCCTTCAGTGATATCATAGCTTAAATACAGGCGCATGAAAAGGAGCGGACACATGCAGGATGTTCAGAACTTTGCAAACCAGGTGATCCAGAATGTTGAAAAAGTCATCATCGGCAAACGTGCTGCCATTGAAATGGTGGTCGTGGCCCTTTTATGCGAAGGACACGTTCTCCTGGAAGACGTGCCCGGCTCGGGCAAGACCATGCTGGCGCGCTCGGTCGCTGCCAGCATCGGGATTAGTTTCAAGCGCATCCAGTGCACCCCGGATGTCATGCCAAACGACGTGACAGGCGTTTCCATTTTCAACCAGAAGAGCAACGAATTTGAATTCCGGCCCGGCCCCATCTTTGTCAATATTCTTCTGGCAGATGAGATTAACCGGGCCACGCCACGCACACAATCTGCCCTGCTGGAAGCCATGCAAGAACAACAAGTCACGGTTGATGGCATCACCCGTGAACTGCCGCGACCATTTCTGGTATTGGCTACTCAAAACCCGATTGAATATGAAGGCACATTTCCACTACCCGAAGCTCAATTGGATCGATTCCTGATGCGACTCTCCCTTGGCTATCCAGGTGCGCAGGATCAACGCCAAATCCTGATCAACCTCCGGCGTGAACATCCGATCACGCACCTGGAAAAAGTTGTGGATGGCAGTGAATTGCTGAGACTTCAAAAATTGGTCTGGGATGTGCACGTAGACGAAACCTTGCAGGAATACATCGTCGCGCTCTCGGTGGCTACGCGCAACAATCCAGACCTGGCCCTGGGCATCAGCCCGCGCGGCAGTCTGGCGCTCTTTAAAGCTTCACAGGCCCTGGCAGCACTACGCGGCCGCGATCACGTCATTCCCGATGATATCAAGCTCCTGGCACCGGTCACACTCGCTCACAGGTTGATCCTGCGGCCGGAGGCCGAACTGCGCGGACGCAGCACACTTTCGATCCTGGATGATGTACTCCAGGCCACCGCACTCAATCTCGGCAACCTGCCAAAGTGACCCATCCGCTAACGTGACAGGCTTCCTGCCGGTACTACTCCTACTGATCATCATCGCCGCCGTCATGCGCGATGACTTTGCGCTGACCCTGGTATATTTATTTGTGGGTGCCGCGACTGCCGGCGCCTGGTGGAGTCGCAAATCGCTCAAACAAATTGTGACGGAACGCCAGATGGATGGTCACACTTTTTTGGGTGAAAAGATCATGGTCAGGCTGCAAATCCACAACCGGGGCTGGCTGCCTGTGCTCTGGCTGAATATCCAGGACGAACTGCCGGTCGGTTTGAGCAGCAGTCCATCCTTTTCCAGGGTGCTCGCGCTCAGCCCGGGCGCTTCGACCAGTTTCAACTATAGCCTTGACGCAAGCAAGCGCGGATTTTATCCAATCGGTCCATTAGTGATCACCACCGGTGATATCCTGGGATTGCAGGAACCAGAACAACGCCAATCACCAGCGTTTTACATCACCGTATACCCTCAGATCATCCCCCTGACATCCGTAAAAATCCCGTCTCGCTCGCCTCAGGGAACACTGCGGCATCACCAACCCATTTTTGAGGACCCGACCCGTGTTTTCAGCAAGCGCGAATACACACCCGGAGATTCGCTTCGCAGGGTGGACTGGAAAGCAACTGCATCCAGTGGACGGCTGCAAATCAAACTCTTTGAACCATCCATCGCCCTCGAGACTTTCATCTTTCTGGATCTTAACAACCAGGCCTATCATCATCGCAGCCGGATCGATTCAAGTGAGTTATCCATCGTGATCGCTGCATCGCTGGCAGCCTGGATCACTGGCAAACACCAGACTGTGGGCCTGATGGTCAATGGCAAGGACCCACTTTCGGGATCTGTTCGGCCGCATTCAATCCAACCCAGCAAAGGCCAGGCCCACCTGATGCGTCTTTTGGAAGTGCTGGCGCGTGTGGAATTACTGGACGCCCCTGCGCTGACAGAACAGATTCGGCAGCAGCGCTATCACCTGCCCTGGGGCACCACCCTGATTGTTATCACAGGGCTGGCCAGCCCTGACCTGCTGGATGAGCTCTACCAGGCCCGTCGCAGCGGACAGGATACACTCTTGATCCTGGCTGGCCCTTCAGGCTATGATCCGGAAATGACCCGCCGTGCAGCACAATTTGGGATTCCACTAATCTGCATCGCCAATCTACACGATCTGGATATCTGGCGCAGGTAAATTCTGAATGAATTCTATTTCCCCTCAAACCTTGCTTAACGAAAAGAACTACTGGCGCACCAGCGCTGCGCTTGTAATTGGCATGCTGACCGGCGCCGCCATGACGCTCTTGAGCCTATTATCTCAAATCGTGCCTGACTGGCAGCCCACTTACCTGCCAGTTCTGGCCGCTTTCGCCGCCTTTGAACGCCTGTTTACTTACCACCGAACCAGAAAATTGACCTTATTTTCAAAAGCCTGGATCATCAGCACCACCACAGAATGGGTGGTGACCGGGCTGTTTATCAAAGTCATAGCCGGGCTTTCGCGCGGGTCAGCAGTATTCCGGACAGAAATCGAACACTGGGCGACTGACTTCCCAGCCAGTTTCTTCACTCCCGATTTTCTGTTTGCGCTGGGGTTGGTCATCATAGTCTGGTTTCTCAGTGGTAGTTTTGCCGAATTAATCGACGGTATGGGTCTAAAACAGGCTTTGATCCTTCAGGAAGTTTCCTCAGCGCAGGCCGAAACGCAAACCCCCAGAGAACGGCTGCTCAGCCTGATCACCAGCCTGGGCGCGGTCTTAATCGTCTTCACCGCGCTCGTACGCGTCGATCTGCGCACAGTTTTTGCCCAACCAGTCGCGGCCATACAATTCCGCCAACTACCTGCACTGGCTGGTGGCGGTGCCAGCACACTGTTTTACTTCATGCTCGGACTGGCTCTGCTCAGTCAGAGCCAGTTTATGGACTTGCACACCCGTTGGAGTTTGCTGCAAATTCCCATCAGCACCGGAATTTCTCAACGCTGGACGCTTTTCAGCCTGGTCTTTTTTGGTATATTGGCGGGCATGGTGGCGCTTCTGCCAACCAGTTACAGCCTGGGGGTCTTGGGCTGGCTCGGCACTGGGCTTGGATTCATTGCCAGGGCGATCTTTTTGATCGGACAAATGCTGTTGGGTGTCATGCTTTTCCTACTCAGCCTACCTTTTTACCTATTCGGAAATAAATCACCCCTGCCAACTACCCCCGCACCGCTGCCTCCCACACCCGCCCCACCTGCCAATCTGCCAGTCAACACCCCACCGGCAGCCTGGTTGGAAACACTCAAATCGGCTGCCTTTTGGGTAATTCTAGCGGCAATTCTGGTTTTTTCGATCATCCAATACTTGCGCCAGCACCGGGAAATCTTCCAGGCGCTGAGCAAGTTTCCGGCCGGCCGCCAGCTGGCTAAACTATTAAGGCTGCTGCGAATTTTTTGGCAGGGAACGGCAGTCCGCGTTTCCGGGCTGATGCAAGCCGGCCGCGATCGTTTGGGCAAACCAGCAGGCGCCAGAAGGCTAATTTCAGTTGCCAGGTTTATCAACCTGCGGCGCCTCGACCCACGCCAGAAGGTCACTTTTTATTATCTGGCATTGCTGCGGCGTGGAAACGAACAAGGCCTGGCCCGACGCATGTCACAAACTCCCCAAGAATATGCATCGACACTCGAAACCGCACTGCCAGAAGTTGAAACAGAGATAGACTCTCTAACCGCAGCCTTTACTGAAGCGCGCTATAGTCGCCACCCACTGGCAGCGGAACAGGCAAATCAGGCCCAGGCCTTTTGGGAACGGATCAAAAAATCCTTACGCAAACGCATGCATCAATAAACTTTTTCTTTATTTGCCCACCATTGTATACAGGAACTGCCGGATGTCTTCGGCAGTTTGCGCCCAGGTTGGCTGGCGCCGGTAACGCTCCAGACCCTGCAGCGACATGCGCTCCAACAGATCACGATCATCCGCAAGGGCTTGCAGGCGCAAAGCCAGGAGCGCAGCATCGCCTGAAGACACCAGGTACCCGGTTTCAGCATTCGCAATGATTTCGCCTGCCGCGCCGGTGGTACTACCAATCGCCGGCAGTCCAAAAGCCATGCCCTCCAGGTAGACAATCCCAAAACCCTCATACGAAGATGGCACCACCAGAACCTGGGCTAACTGGAGTTTTTCGATCAAATCCTGGTTGTCAAGCGCGCCATGAAAAGTGACCCGCTCTTCCAAGGCCAGGTCGCGCACCATTTTCTGCATCTGCCGCGCATGCAGCGGATCTGAATCAAGCGACCCGATCACATCCAGACGAAAATCAGCTGACTGAAGCCGGATGGCCTTCAGAACAGTGCTGAGCCCTTTGCGCGGGATCACATTCCCCAAAAAGACCAATCTGAGCGGTCCGGGTAGATGTGCTCGGGCTGAGACCTGTGCTTTAGATAAGGCACTCCCGAAACGGTCCGTGGGGGGATATGCGATCAGTGCCGGTGCGCGCTCACCCACCAGATCAGTGACAACCTGCCGGGTGGTCTTTGAATTAAAAATAAAACCATCCACAGAGCGTAAATAACGCGCTTCAACCTGCTGGTAAATCGAACGCAACCAACCTGGATGCTGCTCAGAACAGCGCAGGTGATGCACCAGGCTTACCACTGAATATGGATGTTTACGAGCATTAGCGACCAACAAAGACGGATGGTTGAGCTCATCCTGAATGAGCACATCCAGCCCTGAAGGTAGCTGAAAACTCAAATTATCGCTGAGATGAGCGCAATAATTGCGCCATGGCAAGGAAATAATCTCAACGCTCTCGCCCTGGGCGCGCAGGTATTCCACCAGCTTGCGGTCATACAGATAACCGCCGCTGAGCGTATCAATGGAACCATAGATGAGCAGCCCGATCTTCACGCTCAGCGCTTGATCTTAAAAGACACCCAGGATGTGGCATTTTCCCACAGCACGACGGTGATTTTGTTGATATTGGCGGCTTTGAGGCGTTCGTCAAAGGCACTGCACAAGATGCGGGAAAAATGTTCGATGGAAGGATTGAGCCCTTCAAATTCGGGCAAATCATTGAGCATCTGCTCATTGTAACGTCCGACGATCTCGCTTAGATGTTTTTCAACATCGATGATGTCAACCAGGTATCCATGCTCATCCAGGCTGGCACCGGACAAACACAGTTCCAACAGGTAATGATGTGAGTTGGGGTTATTTTCGGGGCCCCAATCGCCACCGATCAGATAATGACGGGCTATGAAATCTTTTCGGACTGCCAGTGTATACATGCTAACTCCTTGGAAT
Organism: Chloroflexota bacterium; assembly: GCA_026390035.1. Taxonomy (GTDB): domain Bacteria; phylum Chloroflexota; class Anaerolineae; order Anaerolineales; family Villigracilaceae; genus UBA5195. The sequence continues at coordinate 37,733 of JAPLGT010000105.1, read as the reverse complement.
AATTGGTGAGAAGGGATCTGACTGTGGAACATTACCGGCATCACATCCCAGCACAGTGACGCTAGCTTCTTTTTTTTATAAGATCACAAAGGTTAATGCCCGGGAAGAACCGGGCGCAGAACCAGCCTGCCATCTTCGCGCGAGATCGGCATTGCGAACTCGAATCTGTCAATATCCGTGCAAAACCCCAGATCAGATTCCGGAAACTCCGGCCGAGCGGGGTCGAGATGGCAAACCGCATCATCAGCGGTATAGACGCGCCGAATAAAAGGGGCCGGATCAGGAGTACGATTCTGGAATAAGGCTTCCAGATATTCGGCACAAGCCAGGTCTTCTTCGTTTTTCTCTCCGCCAGTGGTTACAAAGGTCAGCTCTTGCGGAGAAATGCGCATGACATACCGAACCGTGGCGCTGGCAACCACAAAACTGGTAGCCAGTAAGACACTTGCCCTGGTACTAAGTACCACACCCTGAGTGCCCGCGCTCGTGCGCTGTACCAGGTGCCGTCCGGCCAAATTCTGAGCGCAGATTTGTGCAGGCGAATTACCAAAATCGAAACCCGGCGGGGGCAACCCGGCCACCTCACCCAGCGTCAGCCAACCGGGATGCTGTGACTTAAGGCGAAGAGCTTCATCAACACTGCTGACCAGACAGATGCTTTGCGCGCCGGCCTCAAAAGCATACGCAGCAGTGGAAAATGCCCGCAGCACATCAATTACAAGCACTACTCCGGTAGCAGATGCACAATTCCCGAGGTGGGCGTAATCAAATTTCATAATCAGTAATTAAATATCATTTGGATTGCTTCACCAGGAGTTTCATCTAACAGATTGTATGCCTGACAAGCCTGCTCAAAGGGATAGCGCTGGGTAATCCAGCCTGCCGGCTGAATTTGCGCCAACATTTCCCAACTCAGATCGAATCGGCGTGCTTTGTCCCAACGCCCCGAAAGCTCGGGGGCGATTGTGCTAACCTGTGATGAAATCAAGCGGATGCGCGAACGGTGAAAGCTGCCGCCCAGGTCCAGGGGTGCACGCTTTTCGCCATACCATGATCCAATCACGATCCGACCGCTGAAGGCAGTCAAGGCAATCGCAGCGTTAAGAGCCGCCGGAGCCCCGGATATTTCAAGGGTCAAATCAGCGCCAGCTTTCAAGAACTGCTGCGCCTGAAGCTGGAAATCCGGATCGGCCGGGTCCAGGGCGGCAACTGCTCCCAGGGCCAGCGCCGCTTTGCGCCGAGCGGGAAACATATCGGCGCACACCAGGCTCTCCAGCGGAAATTTTGCCAACAGTGCAGACGTCAGCAATCCAATAATACCTTGCCCCAAAACCAGTACACGCTCCCCCAGGATCGGCGCAGCATCCTGCACCAGGTTCACAGCTGTTTCAGTGCTGGGGAGAAAACAGGCATTCTCTGCCGAAATTCCATCCGGAACGGGTAACAGCGCCTGGATTTCTGTCGTAAAATGCGATGTGTGTGGTTGAAATGAAAATACCAGCCTGTCTAACCAGCTGCGATCCACTCCCTGACCCAATTCCAACACCCGCCCAACGCAGGCATAGCCATAGGCCAGCGGATAGGCAAAATTACCACCCAGGGAGGCGATGCTGGCATCCACAGGCAAGTTTGGGAACTGCCCCCGGTAAACCAGCATCTCGGTACCCGGGCTGATAGCAGACAGGATCGTCTCGACCAGCACCTGCCCAGCATCTGGAGTGAGCAGCGGCTGCTCACAGATTTCGACCTGGCGTGGTGCGGTAAAAAACAGGGTTTTACGAGCAATCATAGGGTTATTTTACTCTTGAAAAACCATTTCCGGCCAAAAGCAGCCCCAAACCGCCGATCGAAAGATCACGGGCGCGCATCAAGAGTGTGGTACTGATTGCGATAGCCGCCGGAACGCCGAATGCCCCCAGGGCAAATACCTGGCTGGCTTCCAGGGCACCCAGACCGCCCGGCAAAGGCACAAGAAAAGAAAGCCAACCAGCAGTCCAACCAGCCACAGCCTTCCAGAACGGTAAACGGATGCCGAGGAAGGAGAGCATCAGGGCATACTCCGTCAACATCCCAACTCCAGCCAATAACGAAACAGCCAAAGAACCCATTAAAGCACGTGGATGGCGTTGGCAGAAGAGGCCAGCCAACCATTCAGAAGCGCGCAAAAAACGCACCGCTCGGGATTTTCTGGGAATGAAAGGTATTGAGCGCAGGATGGCAGTCAGCGGGTATTTTTTATTGAAAAGCAGCAGGATGTGTACAGGCGGCCAGGCGATCAGGCAAATCAAACCGCCCAGGATGGCTACCAGGCGCACGCCGCTCTCAACCAATAGCCCGGCCTGCAGGATCGCGGCCAGCCCGAGCGCCAGCAGAAGAAAGTTGACCAGGAATTCAAGTAATTTATCCATCAAAACAGAAGCGGTCGCGCGGCTGTAGCTCAGACCGTAACGCCGTTGGAGCGCCAGCACCTGCAGAGGTTCGCCGCCGATCTGCGGGCCGAGCGTAAAATAACTAACCCCAAAGACCGCTACACGCACCAACAGCAACGGCCAGAAGGGCACGTGACGCGCCTCAGCCCGCACAATGATCCACCATCGCAGACTGATAAGCAGGTAGAGCAGCGCATTAAACAGCCCAATCACGCCAATCTGCCAGGGCTGCAAACGCTGTATGGTGATCCAAATATCTTTGAGAGGGGCGTTTCGCATGGCCCAGACCAGCAGACTGCCGAGCACGAGCAAGATAAGCGCGCGAATGAGCCAGGTACGTTTATTTTTCATGAATCCTTTTTATATTTGTCGACGATTAGCATTTTTTTCTAATCAGGCACCCAACCCCATAGTTTCGCTCCATCACAAACACGCAGCCGTGCTATATCACGCTGCCAGAGGGGGCTTGCAGCAATGCGCGCATCCGTCCAATGATCTTACCGTGGACGGCATCCATTTCCTTTGATCCAATTTCTGCCAATGGTATCGGCCGCGCAAACTGGACCTGAATACGCAGCGGCCGGGCATTGAACATTATGTGAGCCAGCAGCTGCAGCGCAGCGCCCAGTCTTTCGCGCTCATCGCGGGTTTCTTTAATGCGCGTCAGCGGGAATTTGACCGCCCGCTCCCAGAGCACGCCACGCACCACAATCGGAACAATCTGTGTCTCGGGCGCAAAGCGAATAAAAATCCCGGCCGAATCATTCCAATCATCGAGCGATTTGAGCGCGCCAGGGTATACATTTGGATCAGGCTCAATATGCCCAGCCGGGAAGGTTAACAGTGCGCCGCCCCCACGCAGGTGGTTTGCCGCCTGCCTGACCGCCCGAAGGCGCTCACCAGGATCGTCACGGAGGAAGAAAAGATGCCGGGCAGTATTGGGAAGTGACAACAAAAAAGGCCGGTCCAGAGCCAGGATTTTCAAATCCGGTCGATTGATAGCCTCGAACAAGGCTAGCGTATCAACCATACCCGGATGGTTGGATAGGAACAAAACCGGCCCGCTGTTGGGAATATGTTCCTGGCCAAAGATCTCCAGCCCCTGTGCAAAACCCTTGAGAGTCTCGCGTGCTCCCTCCGCCAAAGAGGTTTGGCCGGTGAGTGTGTCAAAAGCCAGCATCATTTTGGCAAATTTTTCCGCCGGAACTCGAAAAACCCATCGCAACAGTGCGGCAGGCAAAGGCTGGTCCTGCCAGCCAAAAGACGACACCAGGTCATCCAGGTTGATTTCGGTCAGGGTCGCGAGCATGGAAACATTATAACTGGGGTTGGCTGGGATCGGGGCAAGGATGTTGGCAGGCTGTCGAAACAATCCATGAATTTACTCACAGGATGTACTGGCTGATGGACAGAAAACTCACATATAGATGGGTATTATTTTTTGTGCTTATTTTGGAGAGCAGGCAACGCGCAGCAATTTTTATTCGCCAGCGTGGCAAGCTCAGGATGGCAGGCTGGCGAGCCTGAAAACGGTCTTCCCATCTTTGTGGTTCACTGCAGCTGAGTAAATGGGATGATGCTCTCTCATCCCAAATAACTTCAAAAATAAGCTTCTACTCTCTCAATCATTCAACCCACTCTGTAAGTAAATACCGATCAAACATGGAAAAAAGAAGGCCTTTTATTCGGGTTCCATGCTGAAATGCAGAGGGTAGCCTTCCAGACCGGCAGCAAAATGGGCCCGCCCAATGCGGCTCTGAGCTTCGCTTTTGGACAAAGATTGGACATAAGCTGCTCCACGGAGGTGGGCGGTAACCATGATCTCGACCGCTGCCGGTCCGTTGATAAAAAATATGCGCTCAAGGATGGCAACTACAAAATCCATGGGCGTAACATCATCATTATGGATGATGACCCGGTACATCGGCTCCAGCTCAGTCTCTGAGACAGTTTCCGGGATAATTTTCGGGATGACTTGCTCACGTTGACGCATGCTATCTGAGCTGATCCAGCTCAGCCGGGCTCAGCAATAATTCACCCGCCTTGAAATTATCGGCCTGGTGTTGAGGGTTCAAAGACATTGGGATGGTGATGACGCGCGGCTGCTGCGCCAACCAGGCCAGCGCAACAACTTGTGGACTGACGCCACGGGCGGTGGCGACCGCCTGCAAAGCTTTGTCACTCTTCAGATTCCGGCGTTTGACCGGGGAATAAGCCGTCAGCAGGATCTCATTTTTCTGGCAGTAGTCCAGCACACCATTCTCTACACAGGAGTCGTCTGGCAGGCTGTATGAAACCTGATTGGTCAATAGTGGGGTTTCGGAGAAAGCCTGGGCCTCTTTAAGCAGCTTCAAACTAAAATTGCTAACTCCCAGGTGTCTGACACGGCCATCTTTTACCAGGCTGTTAAGCGCCCGGAAGGTTTCTTTAAGCTTCATACCCTTCATGGGCCAGTGGATCAGATACAGGTCAAGATAATTCATGTTCAGGCGCTGCAGACTGTTTTCGCAACAGCGCAGCACATCGGCATACTGCAAGTGTTCCGGCGAAACTTTAGAAGTAACGAATAGATTCGCACGATCCGCAGCCTGTTCTCGAATGATTTGACCAAGCAGTTCTTCGGCATGCCCGCCAGCATAATATTCGGCAGTATCGAAATGGGTATAACCCAGCTTCAATGCCGAACGCAGCGCGTCCTTCGAAAGCTCCTCGATCAAAGGATCAGCCGCCTCGCGCCCGCCCAGTTTCCAGGTCCCAAATCCGATCTTGGGAATTTGCATATTATGAATGGTTTCGTATCGCATGGATGAATTATAGCATCATGAAAGAAAGCCTGGCCCTAAATGCACTCACCGAGCAGACGATAGGCGGCAACTGGTTATTTGCCCATACTCAACTACGCAGCCGATGCCGAGGGTCAGAGCCAGCCACCATCATCGGACCCAGCCCAAATTCAGTGCTAAAACGCTCTTGTACCCACCTGAGAAATCAATACTAAAGTCAAACGAAGGCCGGGAGCACTGCCCACTTGGAAAACCGCCGGCCGGCCAGGTAGGAAAAACTTCGACGACTGCCACCTGCTATAACGGGGGCGCATCCTGGTCAGATTCATAACCGTGATCCACGGTCAACATGACAACATTGGCCCAGGCCTGGCTCCTGGTTTTTCCATAAGCCCGCATGGTCGGCATCTCCTCAATATATGCTTCAAATTCATCTTCGACCGGACGGATACGGACGCTATGCTTTTCGGGCTTAAAAACCTGAAATTCCAGTTTTTTGGACATGCGCAACCTCCCTATTTTACTTAATGGTCATTGCAACGGACCACGTGCCGGTGGCAGAAATTTGCAGGGCAACAGTGCCAGCGGCAGCCTGAACGATGCCGGTATAGGGTGAGGTCTCTTTGGAGAGCAGATCCCATATCCCGGCGCGAAAACCATGGATCGCAAAAGTGCCAGTAGCCAGGCTTGCATCGATCGTAAGCAAATCGGGTGTACCACCCGTAAGTACGATCACATCATCACCGCTGCCCGTAATAGTGGCCGGGATGGTCTCTGTACGCGCATTGGCCAACCGGATGACTTGTATTTTCCAGGGACCGGCGGCAGTAATTTCAAATTGAGAAGTGTACTCGGTGGCCAGAAAATCAATCGGTAGTGTCCCAATATAGGCGCCGGTCTTATTGATAAACACTTCACTTTGGCCATCCGGCGCAGAGTTCTTTGTGACTACGAAGCTGCCTGTTCCGCTATAGACGACCTGCACGATGGCTGGCCCATCCCATTTCTGGAAATCAACCACCTCATTCCCGGCACCGGCCAGGGTAATCAGATCGGGGATTTCTGTGGCGACATCGGCAGACGGTGTGTCTGTCTGGATGGGTACCAGAATGATGGTATCGGGTTCGGCTGTAGCGGTCTGGAGCAGTTCGAGCGTACCTGCAGAAATCTCGGTACCGCCGGGGCTGGGGGTAATTTGAGGTGTACCATCCGGGGCGGGCTTTTGTTCAATTTCTGCCAGGGCGGTCTCGACAGCCGCGGTCTGGATCGAGCTGATATCCAGGACGGTACCAGCAACCTGGGTAGGCACAGTTTCAGCTGCGCGGCCAATTGCCCCGAACACAACCAGACCCATCCAAGCAAAGACAACCACTGCAATAACAATCAGGACAATCTTACCCGCCAGATCAATCTGGGTGGGGCTGGAAACTGAGGATTTAAAATTCGGAGGGATCAGGTTATCAAGGCTTTCAGGCTGCTGCCATTCCCATGCGTTCAAGAAAATGATCGGGGCACTGATGATCAACGTGATGATCTGAAACCCATTCTGCTGATCGACAGGGCTGCCAGAATAGAGCAGGTTAATACAAAACATGACCACCGGAGTTACCAGCAGGCAGAGCAGGATTAATCTACGCTGTGACATATTCCCATTTTCTAATGAATATCCTGGCTTTTACAAGCAGATCAGGGTTCGGGTAGCAGGTTGCGTGCGACAATGAACAATTCGCCCGCATACTCTCGAGGATACTACAAAATCCCCCAACCGTCCAAACCCTGATAATTTTCCGGTAAACTAATTTGAAAACATATATGCATCTGTTATGAAAATAGATTTTCATTTTAAGCGGTGAAATTTATTTTCTTGAAGACTAATTGACAATATCCAAAAAACCATCTACCCCGTGAACTGGCATTGATGACTCACGTATATATATACTGGGCAGAATTAGTTCCCCTACCGGGCGTACCTTTGATTAGCAAGCGCAGCAAAATCAGCCTGGCGAAAAGTAAAACCGGGGAAACTGACAGTAAAAACAGTGCAAATGGTAGAAATTATTAAGAGGCGCTTCAATCAAGATTGCCACCAGGATTTTTAGGCCAGGACACTGACACTTTGCTGTTTTGCGGCATCATAACCTCTCTGCAGAGCGGCATAATTGCTCGGCAGCAGCTTGTGGTGGCGCTCAGGCAGGTGCTTCTTGAGCGCAGCTTCGAGCGCCTGCAAAGAGATTTCCGGCAGGAAGGCCAGGAGCGCCCCAACTGTAACCATATTGGTCAGCTTGCGGTCGCCAATCTCTTCGGCTATTTCATTGGCTGCGACCGAGATCGTGATGATATCAGCGCGCTTCGGCCCACGGTCAACCATGGATGAGTTAACCACCAGAACACCACCTTTCTGGATCAACGGCTCGTACTTATCATACGACGGCAGGTTAAGCAAAATGGCCGCCGGAGGAAATTCCGCCAGTGGCGAGCCGATCTCTTCATCCGCAATCACCACGGTGCAATTGGCAGTACCCCCACGCATTTCAGGACCGTATGACGGGATCCAGGTCACTTCTTTGCCCAGGTCCATGGCGGCATACGCCAGCACTTGCCCGGCAAACAGAACACCCTGCCCGCCAAATCCGGCGATCATGATTTCTTTTTGCATTTATTCACCTCTGATCTGAAGATAGATTTTCATTTTTGGTGGTGAAAATTTATTTTCATAAAAATTACTCAAAAAAACTCATTTCTTACAAAAACGAAAGAAACGTCGCGTCATAAAAGCCATGTAACAACCTGAAGGCTCAGAAACGCATATCGCCAACAGCTGAGCTGACCTTGCAGTCAACCAACGGGTAAACCGGCACCATGTGATCTTCGACCCACTTGAGCGAATCGATTGGGGTGATACCCCAATTAGTCGGGCAAGTAGAAAGCAGTTCAACCATGGAGAAACCCAAGCCACGCACTTGCGTCTCAAAGGCAATCCGGATGGCTTTCTTAGCCTTGCGGATATTGGCAGGGTCGTGCAGCGCGCGGCGCACCACATAACTGGCGCCATCCATCTTGGCGATTATCTCAGACATGCGCAATGGGTAGCCCTGCAGTTCCACGTCCCTCCCACGAGGTGAAGATGTGGTTTTTTGGCCTGGCAAGGTGGTTGGCGCCATCTGCCCGCCGGTCATGCCATAAATGGCATTGTTGATGAAAATAACGGTAATGTTTTCACCACGCCCGGCTGCGTGCATGATCTCAGCCATGCCGATCGAGGCCAGATCTCCATCACCCTGGTATGTGAAGACGAAACGATCTGGCATGACACGCTTGATGCCGGTGGCCATGGCCGGCGCACGCCCGTGAGCGGCTTCTACAAAGTCGATATCAAAATAGTTATACGCAAAAACTGAACAGCCCACCGGTGCCACACCGATCGTTTTCTCGGTCAGCCTCATTTCGTCAAGAACCTCGGCAATCAAACGGTGCGCTACGCCATGCGTGCAGCCGGGGCAATAATGCGTGGATATTTCCGTAAAAGCCCGCGGACGTTCATATACAATGTTTTCAGGTTTGATGATAGCCAGCATTTTTCTCTCGCTTCCCATTAAGCTGTCATTCGTTCCAGCCACGCCACGCGCGGATCGGCCACCACGCTCAGCTTGGTGGTGGTAATGCGTTTGATTTCCCTGAAGATTTCTTCGGGGAAGGGTACTACCCCACCCGGACGGCCGTAGAATTCGATCGGCACACGACCCCTAACCGCCAGCTGCACATCAGTCAACATCTGGCCCTGATTCATTTCCACCACCAGGAAGGCAGTCGCCTGATTGGCCAATTGATCCAGGGCGGCAAAAGGAAACGGGCTGAGCGAAACAGGACGCAGCAAACCAGCCTTGATACCCAGCTGTCGCGCTGCGCGCACCGCAGAAAGCGCCACCCGCCCGGCAGTGCCGAACCCGACCACAACAAAATCAGCGTCATCCAAAAAATATTCTTTGTATCTAACTTCATTCTGCTGAATGGTCTGCCAGGTCTTTTGCATACGGAAATTGGCAATTTCTTCATCATAAGGGTTAATATAAATGGAAGACAGCACCCGGCGTTCACGCTTCCCCTTCCCGGTCACAGCCCAGTCCCAATTCTGGCGGAGCACAGGCCGCATTTCCGGCAGTTCGGCCGGTTCCATCATTTGGCCCACTGAACCATCCGCCAGAATAAATACCAGGTTGCGGTATTTTTCCGCCAGGTCAAATGAGAGTACGGTCAGGTCGATAGCTTCCTGAACGGAAGATGGCGCCAGAACGATGGGGTGAAAATCACCATGTCCGCCACCATAAACTGCCTGGTAGTAATCACTCTGTGCCGGGGCAATATTGCCCAGTCCCGGACCGCCGCGCATAACATTGATCAAAACAGCCGGAATCTCTGTCCCCGCAATATATGAAATCCCTTCTTGCATCAACGACATCCCTGGGCTGGAGGATGAACTCATCACCCGCACCCCGGTGCAGGCTGCCCCATAAACCATGTTTATGGCCGCCACCTCACTCTCTGCTTGCACAAAGGCGCGTCCCAACTCCGGCATCCGGCGAGCCAGGTGTTCGAGCACTTCCGTCTGAGGTGTAATTGGGTAACCGAAGTAAGCTTCCAGACCAGCCCGGACTGCTGCTTCAGCCATTGCAACATTGCCTTTGATCAATTCTTTGGTCATATTATTCAGGGTCTCCTGTGATGACAGTAAAAATAAATCTGCCCAACCCAAAAGATAAGGGCGTAGTATATGGGTATACTACGCCCCAGGGGCACCAACTTTGGTAACTTCGCGATATACGGTGATCGCTGCATCAGGACAGATCACAGCGCAAATTGCACAGCCCGTACAGCCATCCTTATCGATCCGGGCTGGATGGTAGCCCTTTGGCGTCAGCCTGCTCATATCCAGGCTGAGCACCTCCTGAGGACAGACACTGAGACACAATTCACAACCCTTACAATACAAATCAGAAACTTCGATCCAGCCTTTTGCGGCCATGCCTTGCTCCTGCGCAGAGAAGTCGCACAAATTTTAGAAGATTGATCTTTTTATTATTATGTCGCTTTCGGAAGAATAAATCCAGTGCAATGCGTCATATACTGGTGTGTACAAACATCCTGATATTATGATACAAAGTGCAGATGACAATTATTTGGTGGCCCGGGCTGTGGTCTACGTTGATCAAAGCGCTGCCATTGATCAACCCGGCTGTTCCCAGATCAGCCAGCCTTTGGAAAGCCATTTGCGCCGCAAATTGATGCGATAGCCTCGCCGGGCCAAACCCTCGGCAGCAGCGGCAAACCACTGGCGCAGCCCCCAGGTTTGCAATGGGCTGGTTTCGGCTGCGGCAGCCTTCCATGCGCTGAAAAAATCAAAAATAGGTTCACCTGGGACGACACGATGGATGTAATTTTTGGGCAGAATGGTCTGGAATTCGAGCGGGTCGAAGCCCATATGAAAATTGGTAAAAAAGACCAGTGCCTCCTTACGCCAACCAGCTTCTTCACGCCGAAGCAGGTTGGCAGCCCAAATACCCCCGCTAGGGTTGGATGTACCTTCAATCAATAGTCCGCCAGGCTGAACATAACGCGCCAGCTGCTCCCAGGCAGGCAGCACTTCATGTTCTCCATACTGCCTGAGCACATTGAAGGCGCGCATGGCGCGCACGCTTTCGCCGGGCTCAAGCGGCAGATTAAAACCCCCCAGGCGGAAAAAGGTGCGCTCATCGGCAAACGGTAGTGCGGCCGCCACACGTTCGGGTTCAATCTCCACACCCAGGATCTGCAGCTCCGGGTTGAGCTGTCTGAAGCGCTGCGCAGTTTCCAACGTGGTAACCGCTTCGGCGCCATAACCCAGGTCTACAAACAAAGCTTTATCTCGGCGCGCAATCAGCCCCGGTTCATACAGCAATAGGAAGTTATCCACCTGGCGCAAACGATTGCGGGCGGTTTTGCCACGTGTGACGGTGCCTTGCGGCTTTTTGGGAATGGCCAGCGGGTGTTTGGATGACATAGGATGGCGTAATTGGATCCGGGACATTGGTAAGAAAAGATTATATCAAACAGCAGACCCTGTCACTGATAGTGGCAGGGTCTGCATATTGAAGTACCAAAGACAGCAGGTTAACTGCGGCGACGACCACCACCAACCAGCGAAACATAGTACAACAACTGCATGACCGAGGTGATCAACGCCGCCACGTACGTTAGCGCAGCAGCATTCAGAACGCTGTTGACACCACCACGTTCGTCATCTCCCGTAATGATGCCAGAATCAGCAAGCATACGCTTGGCACGCGCAGAAGCATCGAACTCCACCGGCAGGGTTGCCAATGAAAAGACAGCGCCTGCCGAAAAGACCAGCACGCCCAACCAGGCAATCTGGGTCCAACCGATGAACAACCCGAGCATGATCAAGACCCAGCCCAGGTTCGATCCGATGTTGACAGCTGGCACCAGTGCCGCTCGCAAGCGCAGTGGAAAATAATCTTCAGAATCTTGCATGGCATGCCCAAGTTCATGGGCCGCAATCGCCAAAGCAGCCACAGAAGGTGTGTTGGCTACACCTTGCGAAAGGTTCAAAACCTTCGTACGCGGATCATAATTATCAGTCATCTGACCAGCAATTGACTGGATTTGCAGACCGTACAACCCGCTGGATGAGATCAGGCGCTGGGCAGCCTGCGCGCCAGTCAAGCCAGACCGGGCGCGCACCTGGCTCCACTTGTTGTAAGACGATTTAACATACCAACTGGTTAGCCCCATCAGAATAAAGGCCGGGATCATATAAATCAGGTAATTGATATTGAAGAACATGTTTGTTCCTCCTTCTTATGAGTGATATACGCGTCTACATCAAATAAGTTGCTACTTGATAGAATCAAGCAGAGTCTTGACTGCTGCATCCAGCTGGGGATCACGCCCGGCAGCATAATCATCCTTGGTCATTTCCACCACCACTTCTGGGATCAGCCCAATCTTGTGGATTGCGCGATCCTTAGGGGTCAACCATTTGGCAATCGTGATACGCACCGCGCCCTGATCATTGCTGAGCGGGGTCCAGATCTGTACAGAGCCTTTGCCGTAGGTTGTAACTCCTACCAGTTTACCCCGACCATAATCCTGAATGGCGCCGGAGACAATTTCAGATGCGGAGGCTGTACCTTCATTGACGAGTACAACCATACTGATATCGGTTGCAAGCCCACCAGCAATGGCGTTTGATTTATCCACCGGGCGACCATCTCCATATTTTTCTGAGACAATCACACCTTCCTTGATGAACTGCGAGGCGACTTCCACCGCCGTTTGCAGGTAACCGCCACCATTATTACGCAGATCAAGGATCAGACCTTTTGGATTTTTGGCCATCAATACTTTCAGCTGGCTGGTTAATTCCTTGGTGGTAGTCTCTCCAAAAGTATTGAGCTTGACATACGCCACATTATTATCCAGCATCTTGCTTTCCACGCTGGCAATCGTAATCTTGGCTCGCACAATTGAAATGTCGAGCGGCTTTTCGGTGTCGGCGCGTTGGATGGTCAGCACCACAGTGCTGCCGGCTGGGCCAAGCACCTTCTGACGGACCAGTTCGGGATTGATACCCTTCATGGTTTCGCCATCGATTGCGATGATCAGATCGCCAGATTTGATCCCAGCTTGTTCAGCCGGTGATTTACTGATCGGGCTGATCACTTTAAGATATTCGCCGGTGGTATCCACATAAGCGCCAATACCCTCATATGCACCAGCCAGGCTGGAATCAGCCTGCTTAAATTGAACCGGGTCCATATACGAGGTATGCTCATCACCCAGGGCGCCCAGCATACCGTTGATCGCACCACGCATCAACTTGGTATCATCCACAGGCTGATCAACAAACTGTTTATGAACGAGGTTCCAGGTTTCCCAGAAGGGTTGGAACAAGGTCACCAGGTTATCAGGGGTCGCACTAGAAGAACCCTGGGGCGTGGTCAGTGGTTTGAATAAGGGTGACCCAAGGTAGGGCATGCTGCCCAGGGCAGAAAGGTCGGTAAAATGTCCGGCCATAAAGCCCCCGGCAAATGTGCCGGTGAGCAGCAAGATTGAGAGAACAAGAATTAAACCGATCTGGATAAATTTTTTCAAGGTTTCCTCCGAAATTGACAATACAGGTATAGCACCCGCGGATTAAAAACTGATGAAATCCGATGGGTTTATCGTATGAAATCCATTAGAACCGAACGGGAGAACTCAGGATTTGTTTTCTTCGTCTTCGTGGGACTTCAGCTCTCGGACACGCTTGCTCAATTCACGCAGCCCTTCATCCTCTTTTTTCCAGGTTTTCGTGGCATCACCAAAATTTTTAAAAATATCACCTTTGAAACCACGCATACCACGCGCCATGGAAAGCATCAGTAAATTAGCCCCAATCAGGACCACCGCCAGAATCACAAGCACAATCCAGATTTTATCAGTGTGCACTATTACCTCCCATTTATGATTGCGGGCAATTTGGACCAATCCGCCAAAGCCGCATCTGCATCCGGATTGGGAAGCTCGGTTCCGAATAGTATCGCAAGCATACCCTCATCACGGGCAGCTCGGATAGTCCGCGGCAAATCATCAATCATGACACATTTCTGCGGGTCGCTCTCACCAGCCAGCTGTAAAGCGATCTTAAAAGCTTGAGGCATGGGCTTGCAGTAGGGCCCGAGCTGGGTGACATCGATGATGCCATCAAAGTATTGTTCGATCTGCAACACTCGCAAAACCCGCTCTGCATGGTGAACATCCGCATTGGTAAAAATATATTTGCGCGCCGGCAGGGATTCCAAAACTGACTGCAGAACCGGGTCTGGGTGGATGTATTCCGCCAGGGGGACGTCGTGAACGTAGGCCAGGAAATCAGGAACATCAAAAATAAAATTGGCCTGCAGTCCGCGCAATGTGGTTCCGTATTCTTCAAAATATTTTCTGCGCAGCGCCTGCATCTCACTGGCAGGAATATTCAGCCGCTCCAACATAAATAATCCAATGCGGTCCTTAATATGGGCCCATAGACCGCTGGAGGCCGGGTAGAGCGTATCATCAAGATCAAAAAATATGGTTGAAATAGTCACTGGTTGATTATACCTGTTCATTTCTTCAAGTTTTCAGCAAAAAAGGCAGTCATGCGCGGGCCATAATCGACCAAGTAGCGAATACGGAAGGTATGGTCAGCGCCATCATAGAAATAACACTCCACACGAACACCCGCTGCCCTCATCGACTGGCAGTTTTCTGAGGCCCAATCAATCGGGATGACGCTGTCGGCGGTGCCGTGATGGAGTTGAACGGCCGCGCTGATACCCCTGTAGAAACGATCAGGCGAGACGAGCGCAAATGTCTCGGGGCTGGACAAAATTTCCCTCTGGTTTTCCGGGCTGCCTACAAAGTTATTAAAAAACTGGGAATTCTTTTGCTCATCACCGCTTGTGCCGGCATAAAGCAGGATGGCTCTCACCAATGGTGAGATCACAGCCACCTTCAGGGCAATGCCAGCCCCCATACTGTGGCCCCAGATCCCAATCCGGTTGGCATTGGCCTGTTCAAACAGACCAGGCTTGCCAGCACTATCACGGGCCAACGCAATCAAATTTAGAACATCGATGGCATAGCCCGCTCGAAAGAGAGCATCACCACTATCAGAAGGCCTAAAATTCCGTAGATTTGGGTGCAGGACGATGTAACCATCTTTGGCAATGTCATCCATAGTGCCCGTGGTATAGTCAAGGCTCTGGTATTCAAGCGGGTCAGCATAACCATGCAGACCAATGATGATCGGGAAAGGCCCCTGGCCCTTGGGAACATTCATAAACCCGTAAATACTCAAACCATCGCTGGGATAGCGGATGGAGTAACGAATGAAATAATCGTTTTCTCCCATCACGCCCAGGTTTTCAACCTGGCCCCCGCCATACTGGCGCAGACGCAGCGCAGGAATACTATACTGGCTGTTGGGGTCGGGTGTAAAAAGCAAGCCCGCCGGAGTGACGCTAGGCTCGGGTGTCCAGGTTGGCGCGCGCGTGGGGCTCGGGAAGGGCGTCACACTGGGCTTGGTGCTGTGAAGTACCCGTGGCGAGGGTAGCGCCTCTGGAACCGGTGTCGCGATTGCTGCCGGCACGCAGGCTGCCAAAAGGCAGACAATCAATAATAAATATGGAAGCTTCATCCTTATCTCCATATAATATATTATATCCGGGCCGGGTTATAATCAAGGCATGCCCATAATTCTACTCTCGCCAGAAGTGGCCTCCCAAATTGCAGCCGGTGAAGTGGTTGAACGCCCGGCTTCCGTGGTAAAAGAACTTGTTGAAAACTCACTGGATGCCGGCGCAAAGAGTATCAACGTCAACATTCAGGAAGCCGGTCGCCGTTTGATCGAGATCGCAGATAATGGTAACGGTATCCCGGCGGATGAACTGCTCTTGGCCATGGAACGACACGCCACCAGCAAGCTCCAAAGCGCGGATGATCTGTTCCACATCCATACACTCGGGTTTCGCGGTGAAGCGCTGGCCTCGATCGGATCAGTTTCACGCTTAGCACTCACCAGCCGAGTCAAAAGCGCCGATGCAGGCGCCAGGATCAAGGTGGAAGGCGGGCTGACCGGCAGCCTCGAGCCGGTTGGTGCACCCGTCGGCACGACCGTGCGGGTTGAAGATCTATTTTTCAACGTCCCTGCACGTCTAAAATTTCTCAAGCAAGATCAAACCGAACGGCGAGCTATCGATGGCTTACTAGCAAGGTACGCACTGGCCTACCCAGAAGTACGGTTTCGGTTAACCGATGGCCCCAATATAAGCCTGCAAACTCCCGGCGATGGTGACCGGCGTGCAATCATGGCAACCTTATACGGCGTGGAAGTAGCTCGGCAAATGTTGGAAGTCCTGGCAGAGGATGAAGGCCTCAAACTAACCGGGTTTATCAGCCCGTCAGCGCTGACTCGCTCCAACCGCAAAGAAATCACATTTTTCATCAATGGTCGTTGGGTTTCAGACACTCCTTTAACTCAGGCCCTGCTGCAAGCCTATCACACGCTCCTGATGGTCGGACGTTACCCACTTGCAGCACTCTTTCTGGAGATCGACGCTGAGGAAGTGGATGTCAATGTCCATCCGGCCAAGGCGGAAGTACGCTTCAAAAACCAGGATCGCATCTTCAGCTTTATTCAACGCTCCACACGCCGCGCTCTGCTAGCCTATTCGCCCGTGCCTTCGCTGCCTGTCACACAGAATCTTTGGGGAGGAAATCCAACCGGCTCGGCTGGCAGCCGACCCCAGGATAACTACACGGGGAATTCGGTTGGGATGGAATGGTCTCTGGCACATACCGGCTTCGATGAACCAGGCCCTTCCATATCTGCACCCGCTCAACCAGCAGGGAGCACCCAGCAATCCGCCAACTTCAACCTGCCCATCATGCGATTGATCGGGCAGATCGGCGCAACCTACCTGATCGCGGAAGGCCCCGATGGTCTCTACCTGATCGACCAGCATGCCGCCCACGAGCGTGTCTTATTCGAAAAACTAATGGCCCAGCACGAGCAGAAAAATATTCCATCCCAGATTCTGCTTACCCCACAGGTAGTGCAGGTATCACCATCCAGTGCTAAAATCCTGGAAGAACAACTGCCCATCCTGCAACATTTTGGCTTTACAGTCGAAACCTTCGGACCAAACACATACCAGGTACGGGCCATGCCGGCTTTATTCGCAGATACCGACCCATCCGCAGCGTTACGGGCACTCGTCGAAGATTTTGAAGAAGATGAAAGCCCACTGCAAAACGAGATCGAAGCAAAGATTGCGGCACGCGTCTGCAAACGCCTGGCAGTCAAAGCCGGAAAAAACCTTTCGCATGAAGAACAACGCGCCCTGCTGACCAACCTGGAGAACTGTGATTCTCCTCGCACCTGTCCGCATGGTAGACCAACTATGATCCATCTTTCAGTGGATATGCTCGAACGGCAATTCGGCCGCAAAGGGGCAAGATAGGAGCGAACAGCTTTGAGGGATATTGAACAATTTTTCTCGCAAAATATCGCCAGATCGTTTCTTGATCTTACACAAAATATTGTCGTACTTTTCGATCGAAACGGCACGCCAATCGATTGGAACCCTGCTTTTGATCGGCTAAAATCTGGCCAGCCGGCTGCTGGGCTGATTCAAGATTTTATGGGAGAACCAGCCTTCAGTCAATTTTCTGAATGGATCGATGTACTTCAACCTGTTCAAGCCACCCTGCAGCTGCTGACAGAAACCGGCATGAGCAATTTCAACTGTCTCCTTGCGCCCCTGCCCGATGGAAATTTTCTACTTCAGGCCGAACCACTCCCCGCACTCAAAGACCAGGAAATTAGCCAGCTGACCGAGGAACTGGTAAAAGCCCGGCGGTTAATCATGATTAACAAGGTCGAGCTCGAATCGGTCCTGGCACAAGCCGACGAGGTCTCTCATACCGATTCGCTCACTTTTTTATCAAACCGAAAACGCATAGTCGCCGATCTACAGCGGGAAGTATCCGCCTGTGACCGTTACCGCAAACCGGTGACCATTTTTATGGCGGATATCGACCATTTCAAGCGCATCAATGACACCTATGGGCATTCCGCCGGCGACCATGTATTGCGAGAGCTGGCTGGCCAAATGCTCCCAACCATCCGCCAGATCGACAAGCTGGGGAGATACGGCGGCGAGGAGTTCATGTTCATCCTGCCGGCCACCACAAAAAGAGCATCCACGAGGATCGCTGAAAGACTGCTGGATGCCGTTCGCTCGAAACGTATCGTCCTTGATGACGGGCAGGTTGTGCAGTTAACCATCAGTATCGGGATTGCTCAGTATAAAATCGGCAAGGAAAGCTGGGATGATCTGCTTAAACGTGCTGACAAAGCCCTGTATGAGTCAAAGAATGGCGGTCGCGATCGCTGGACGCTGGCAACCTAAGTTTAGCAACCCGAAAACCCACACATCTGCAGTTTCTAATGGGTAGTGACCGGTCTTACCCAACAGTCATCACGGATTCTGCGAAAAATAAATCACGTTGATCATAAAAAAAACAATCTTCGTGGAGGTTTTTTATGCAAGCTCTCTGGCTGGAAGACAACCAACTCGACCTGCGCGATGTTCCCCAGCCCATAAAAGCCGGAGAGGCGCTTGTGCGCATCCGTTTGGCCGGTATCTGTGGAACCGACCTGGAACTGATCAAAGGCTACTATCCCTTTACCGGAATCCCCGGGCATGAATTTGTGGGCGAGATCGTCTCAATCCATCCAGACCGATCCGCACCGGTCGACGAAGCACTGATCGGCAAGCGCGTGGTCGGCGAGATCAACGCCAGCTGTGGGCACTGCGAACAATGTCGGAACGGGCGTCCAACTCACTGCGAAAATCGCAGCGTTTTGGGAATCGCCAATCGCAACGGCGTCTTCGCCGAATACACCAGCTTACCGCTCGAAAACCTGCATTTCATCCCGGATACTATCCCCGACGAAATGGCTGTTTTTACCGAGCCGCTGGCTGCTGCACTGGAAATTCAGCAACAGGTGCAAATCCACCCTACAGACCGGGTGTTGCTGATTGGTGCCGGGCGGCTGGGGCAGCTTATCGCGCAGACCCTGGTGCTGACAGGTGCAAATTTGCGCGTGCTGGCAAGATATGCTCTCCAAAGGAGATTACTGGAATCCAGGGCTATAAAACTGATCGAAGAAACCGAAATTCAACCAGGACGTTGGGATGTGGTGGTCGAAGCCACTGGTTCGCCCGCCGGGTTCGATCTGGCTCGCAAGGCCATTCGCCCACGTGGAACTTTTGTTCTGAAGAGCACCTACAAGGGCAATATGACCATCAACCTTTCATCCATCGTGGTGGATGAAATCAATCTGATTGGGTCGAGATGCGGCCCATTTGAACCCGCCCTGCGCCTGATGGAACAAAAAATAGTAGATCCGTCGATCATCATCACGGCCGAGTACAGCCTGGCGCATAGCCTGCAAGCCTTTGCCCAAGCAGCACAACCAGGCGCTCTCAAGGTACTGGTGCAACCAGCATGAATTGCCAGCATGCTACGCCCATCGGGTTTCGCCACTATGGGGTTCAGCAATAAAATCTGGCCGGCAACCTGAAAAAACAATTACTTGCGCGGAATAAATGCCGTAAACGTAGTCCCCACTCCCACTTCACTTTTAACATCAATCCGACCACCATGGCCCTGGATGATCCCTTTACAAATCGATAGACCCAACCCGGTGCCACCCACCTGGGTTTCCATTCCCTTAACCCGATAAAATTTTTGAAAGAGATTGGGCAGAGCTGCTTCTGGAATGCCGTGCCCACTATCTTTGACGCTGATCTGCCAGGATTGGGCATCACTGGTAGCCGCTACTATTACACTCCCATTGGGGCGATTATATTTAATTGCATTGCTGATCAGATTAAGAATCACCTGTTTAATTTTATCGCGATCACCCTGAACATCCGGCATATTATCCGGCACATCCAGATCAATTGAAACACTGGTCTCATCAGCCTTCGACTGCATAATATTCCTGCAATCTTCAAACAGCGCCAGAATTGGAAACTTGGATTTTTGGAACTGAACCCGACCGGATTCTAACCGGGCCAGGTCAAGAAATGCTGACGCCAACGCATTCAACCGGATGGTTTCATTATGAATATTTGTGGTGATCTGTTTGGCCTGTTCGCCCGAAATTTCAGGACGCAGCAGCAGATAAGTGGCAGTGCTGAGCGAGGCCAACGGGGTACGCAGTTCGTGAACAAATTCAGCGATCAAATCGGACTGTTGGAACAGGCGCGTATTTTCAATGGCAATCGCAGCCTGTGCGCCGATTACAGTCAGCAGGTCCTCATCCGTCTCGTTAAATTCGCCTTTTTCCTTATTAATGACTTCAAGCACACCAATGACCTTGTCCTTGGTGACCAATGGCACACCAATCAGGCTGTGAGTATCAAAGCTGAGTGTCTTGCCAACCATATTAAAGTGGCGAGTATCCTTGGAAGCCTCCGCGATTCGCACGGGCTGTCGATTCTTCAGGATCCAGCCCGCTATGCTGTCCATCGGCACCAGTAAACCGCGCATCATCGGATCCATATTGGTGGCCACTTGAAAATAAAGCTGTGCTGCCGCTGAATCATAAAGCAAAATGGAGGCTGCCTGAGCTTCGGTGATATCTCGAGCCGCATAGATAATACGATTCAACAAAGGATCCAGCTCAAGAGTCGAGGCAAGATCTCGTGATATTTCAATCAGGCGTTTGTAACGGTCGAGAAGTTTATTATTTTTCGTTGTCATCGAGTACACGCTCTGCTATTGCTGGGATGATTCTGGCCACATCTTCAGGAAGCACAATATCTGCGCGGACATTGAGGTAGGTGGGGCCATTATTGATAATAATAAGATGAGCGCCGCGATCAATAGCCTGCATCGGCAAGCCAGCTACTGGCAAAACCTCCAGAGATGAACCAATCACAATGATAAGATCACATTCCCGGACCTCTTGCTGAGCTGCAAACAAAGTCTTTTGCGGTAGCTGCTCTCCAAACAAGATCACATCCGGTTTCAGAATGGCTGAACAATCCGGACAATAGGGAATTTTACCATCCTCTATAAAGGGCTTTAGATGATTATCATAACCATACTGCCGGTAGCATTGGGTACACGATAAGGTGCGCAGCGTTCCGTGTAATTCGTAAACCCGTTTTGAACCAGCTTTGTGGTGAAGCATATCAATATTCTGGGTCAAAACCGCCTGAATAAGCCCACGTTCTTCCAATCTCGCCAGGGCAAAATGAGCGGCGTTTGGTTTCGCATAAAAGATCTGTCCCGCCAGGGGCCTGAACCACTGAAAAAATACATCCGGATGCGTACGAAAAGTTGTTAAAGAAGCCACTTCCATTGGCCTATCGTGCGACCACAATCCGGTTCCTTCCGAGCGAAAATCCGGAATACCTGAAGGGGTAGAAATCCCGGCGCCGGTCAACACGACGACATGACGGGCAGATCGAACCAATTCTGCAGCAAACTCAATTGATTCCAGTATCTGACTGGAGAAAGAGGTCATATCTTTACAGGTTTTTTTGCGCGCGCTTCAATTTTGGTTGCCAAGGAGTTAAATTGTACGGCAGTAACGCTATCCAATGCGGTAAAACTTACCACCAGGTGCCTGCGCGCAGCCTGCTGGTGCAGTTCCGGAGCCGGAGTAAAGCTAGCCTCAATGGGCGCAGAAATATGGGTCTGGATCTGCGTTACCGAAAGCTGCGGAGTATCTGATCGCAGGCGATAGTTGGCCACCACAAACATACGACTTTTATCCACTCCCAGTTCGGCAAGGTCATCCAATAAATTTTGAGTATGTTTCAAGGAACTTTCGTGAGGTTCAACCACCACAATCAGTTCCTTAAAAGCCGGTGCAAGTTTCTGGTTCAAGGTCGTCAGACTATTGCCCAAATCCACCACCACATAACGGCCCATATATTCCAGCCTGTTAAGGATGGTTTCAAACTGCTGGACATTCTGCAAGAGGGCTGTATCTTTTGGATGAGATGAGGCAGCCAGGATTTTGACACCTTCATGGAGTTTAATCAGTTTTTCTTCAATTAGGGCCCGCGAAATCTCGGATGAATGCATTTTAGCCAGTTCCGTCAGGCTGCTGGAAAACTCCAACCCCAGATCAGACAAAAGTGTGCCCTGGCCTGGTCTGAACTCAGCCAAAATAACATCAGTCCCAGATTTTATTCCCAGGTTAGCCGCCAGGTTGGCTGCCACAGTTGTCACACCCAAACCTCCCCGGGCCCCAATTACCCCAATCAAGTAAGCTGCTTCTTCAATTGGCCGGCTGGGAGGATTGATCTTATTTTTTGAATTGCGTACCAATAAAGCCTTGACGTGCGCATGCAGCTCAGTTGGATGAGTGGGTTTGGTCAGATAATCATCTGCCCCCGCTTCAAAGCCCGTAACCTTATCGTCCAGCTGGCCTTTCGCCGTAAACATCAAAATGGGAATATCACGGGTAATATCCAACGTTCTCAGCCGGCGGGCAACTTCGTAGCCATCCATTCCCGGCATCATAACATCGAGAATGATCAAATCAGGTAATTCCGATTTGGCTAATTCAAGCCCCTCTGCGCCAGAACTGGCAACAGAAGTTTGATAACCTTGCTTTTGAAGCATCAGGCCAACCAGCCTGAGTGTATCCACGTCGTCATCTATTATTAATATTTTTTCTGACATCGGGTTCATCCTTCTAATTCAGAGTCTATTCAGTTTAGCATTTAACCAAAAATCAATCAAGCAAAATGCAAACTAACATTCGAGCAATCTGGTATTGGTTTTTTGGGGATTAGACAATACAATAATAAGATACGATATCCAGGAGGCTGTGATGGCATTTTTGGTGACTTTGTTCTTTGGTTTTGTGCCGATGTTTTTCTTTGCTTACATATTATACTGGCTTGACCGCTATGAAAAGGAACCGGTTCCCTTGCTGATTGGGGTATTTGTCTGGGGCATGATTGTAGCTGCCGGGGGCGCATACGTCTTGAACACGATCTTCGGTATTACGGTCTTCTCGATGACCGGATCCGAGTATGCCAGTGATCTTGCCACCGGCTCCATCAGCGCGCCGTTCGTAGAAGAAAGTCTGAAAGGACTGGCGGTTCTGCTGGTCTTCCTGTTTTTCCACCGCGAATTTGATTCGGTCATGGATGGCATCGTCTACGCCGGAATCGCCGCACTCGGTTTTGCAGCCACTGAAAACGTCTTATACATCTGGCGAGGTTTTGAAGCAAGCGGTTGGGAAGGTCTGTTCCAACTAGTCTTGATCCGGGTCATCCTGGTTGGCTGGCAGCACCCATTTTACACAGCCTTCACGGGCATAGGGCTGGCTCTCGCGCGCATGAACCGGACCTGGCTGGTAAAGTTCAGCGCACCATTGATTGGATTCAGCCTGGCGATGTTCACACATTCCTTCCACAACACGCTGGCAGGCATCCCATTTTTCGGAGAACTGACCTGCCTGGTCGGCTCGTTCCTGGATTGGTTCGGGGTGTTTTTCATGTTCGGTGTGATTTTATGGGCCACCTGGGTGGAGCAGCGCAATCTAATCTACCATCTGCGTGAAGAAGTGCAGCTCGGGTTGATCAGCGCCTCTCAATACCGCACAGCCTGTTCAGCCTGGGGGCAGGCAATCGCGCGTCTAACCAGCCTACCCGCCGGAAATTACGCTGGCACCAATCGTTTTTACCAGATCTGCGGAGAACTGGCCCACAAAAAACAGCAGGTGCTCAAGGTCGGGGATGAAGACGGCAATACCGCCATCATCCAGCGCTATCGCGCCGAACTGGCGCGTCTGGCACCACTCGCTCTTGCCTGAATGATAATCAAACCAGACCCATCCTGCTCAGGGCCATAAATACTCCATAAGAGCCTCATATTTATGGTAAAATCCGCATCGCGCTCCTGTAGCTCAGTGGATAGAGCGTTGGCCTCCGGAGCCAAAAGCTGCGGTTCGAGTCCGCACAGGAGCACAAGAACAGGCACAACATTCACTTCGTGATTTTGTGCCTGTTTTCATACCTGGTAATCCTGGTTTGCCGGCAGTTTGTCAACCCGAGACCCCAGGTAAGGAATTCAATTACCATCTGGCACCCTGTTCGAGTCTTAAAATGAACAAAAATAGTGCTTTGCTCCGTGCTGTTTATTTTGCGGAAACAAACCGACCAATACGATTCTGGGTTGTACAAAAGGCAAAAAATGCAATCATCGCCAAACCAAGACCGCGGGATGCCGCGCTCGTATAATGAAAATCGTTACTGGGGTCTTTTTCTGATCTCGCCCTGGTTGATTGGACTGATCATCTTCAAACTCATCCCCATCCTGACGTCACTCGGGCTATCCTTTACAGATTTTTACCTTTTGGAACCAAAGAATTACCAGTTCGTCGGTATAGAAAATTACCTTTCGGTAATGAAAGACCCCAATTCTGGATTTGTTCTACTACAAACCATGGCGCTGGCACTGGTAATTATTCCCGTACAGGCGGGTTCAGCCATTTTTCTAGCAACCCTGCTCAGTAATCGCCGGCTGCGTATGTCCAATACCCTGCGTTCACTCTTTTTCATCCCCAGCATACTCCCAGTCCTCTCCACCACCTTCATGTGGCAGGGCTTTGTAAATCCGTCAACCGGTTGGTTAAATCGAATGCTACTCAATCCACTTGGGCTGGGTGGCCTGAACCACCTTTACACGCGCGGCGGTGGCCTATCATTATTTATCCTGACATCCTTCTGGGCGATCGGCCCCGGTTTCCTGATCATGCTGGGCGCCATGCAAGCCATTCCACCTGAAATCCATGAAGCTGCCCGGATTGATGGCGCCGGACGTCTGAGGCATTTCTTCTCCATTACTCTCCCGCTTATTTCGCCTGCCACCTTTTTCACGATCATTCTTAACCTGACATCCGTACTGGGTGGAGTCGTACTGCTCGACCGCGGCAACAACTTCAACAACGTGCTCAGTTCTTACGATGCTTATGTCAATTACACACTCTTCAGTTTATTCCGTCTGGGACAGGCTTCTAGCGCCGCCTGGATTTTCTTCCTTTTCGCCATGCTGATCGTCCTGACCTTATTTGCAACCTCAAAATATTGGGTATATTTTCCTGACCGGGAATATTAACCATGCCAAAAATATTTTCCACATCCCGATCAAATTTCGCATCTTTTAAGACCCGCATCTCTCCACGTACCAGGCACATTCTGGGCTTGGCCCCCTACAATATATTCGTTTGGGCCCTGCTAAGCCTCTATCTGCTGCCGCTCGCATTTCTAGTTGTCACAGCCCTGATGCCCGCCGACCAGCTCACAAACAGCAATGCTCCGCTGTACCCTGCCAGCCCAATGCGCTACACCTACCTGGGTAAAGCGTATGCCCTGTATAACGTCCCAACCTCCGAAGGGCTGAAACAATGGGCCCTGGTCAAACCACACCTAAAAACTGCCGAATTTGTAGACCCCCAACACCCTCAAACCGGTGTGTTTGTCTGGACCGGAAACTGGCGCTATCTGGACGGCGTTTATAAATTCCACCCCACCTGGGATAATTTCTTGATTTTATTTAACGCCCTGCCCTTCCAACAAATGCTCACAAATACCATGCTCCTGACCGTACTTGGCGAAATTGGCATCCTGAGTTCATCCATCCTGGTGGCTTATGGTTTCGCGCGTTTCCGCCTGCCAGGCGGCAATCTATTGTTTTATATTCTGATTGCAACCATCTTAATCCCCGAAAAGATCACTTTTATTCCCACCTATTTCTTTTATGTCAATTTTTTACACTGGAAAGGCACCCTCTACCCCATTCTGCTGCCGTTCTTTTTTGGAAACGCCGTCTATATCTTCCTACTACGCCAGAACTTCAGAAGCATCCCTATCGACCTTGAAGAAGCCGCCATGCTCGACGGCGCAGGACCGCTGCGCAGGCTGCTAGCGGTGGTTCTGCCGCAATCCTGGCCGGTGGTTATCACTGTTTCAGTCCTGCACTTCTTCTACATGTGGAACGAAACCCGTCAGGCATCACTTTACCTGGGGACAAACCGGGCATTAATGCCAATTTCCTTTGGTGTCCAAAATTACCAATCACGCATCCCCATTCAGAATGTTATTCAGGCCAGCACCATCGTCATTCTTGTGATCCCCATCATCCTGTTATTTATTTCCCAACGTTTCTTTATGCGCAATGTAATAGTAACCGGCGCCGAAAAATAAGCGCCCGGATTATTCACAAATAATCCGAATAGATCCGCTTTCCTTATTTCCACAGATAAACACGGATGAATTTTTCCAATTTTTAGAAGTGGATATCCGGTTCGTCAACGGGGACAGGCGGTTCTGCATGCAGCGGGTGAACCCAGATTCCTTCCTGAAACATGAGCGTGGCAACTTCATGCGGACGAGGCATGCTTTTGAACTTCTTCTTTTCCATAAACTGAATGATCAACTGCTGCGGAGGCTTCTGCACCTTGAAACTCTTCTGAACATTTCCCAGAAAATATTTGGCACTTTCTCCAGAGATTTTAAAGCGCGCTGCAATGATTTCATATGGCTTGAGCTTATTTTCCATGCTATATTTTCTCCAATCAACACCCGGGGGGCCGAGCACCATTAACAAAACTAATTCCTACACAATTTTAGCCGGTGTCCAGTTCAAAGTATCCAGCACCAGATTCACCAACCCTGCCCGGCGAGTTCCGAACAGGATCCAACTCCCCCCAAAAAAAAACACCAGCCAACTGCGCTTGAAAGCCCGCAGCCCTATAATTTCAATTTAACCGCACTGCCAATCGGAACAGTGGCACTTTCACCCTGGGCACGTAACGGTAACACGACGTGAAAGTCACTCCCAGGAAAGTTTTGATCATCATAACCCGGGCTTTCCACCCAGATTCGGCCGCCATGCGCTTCAACAATCCCGCGTGAAAGCGCCAGTCCCAGGCCAACTCCGGATCCCTTGAATTTTGTTTTACCGGTGGAATGCTTATTCAATAAATCGCCAGGTTGATAAAACTTGGTAAAAATGATCTCCTGAAATTCGCTATCGACCCCCACCCCGGTATCACTAATCACAATCTCAACACCACCATCCGGTAAATCACGAGAATTGGCAGGAATGTACCGCCCAGTAACTGTGATCTGGCCATTATTAGGGGTAAATTTGATGGCATTAGCCAGAAGATGATGGAACAGCTTGGATAACGAATCTGGATCAGCCTGAATCGAAGGCAGGGCTGGCAAATCAATTGTAATTCCCTGGCTGCGCTCAAATGCCGCAGTTTCCATCCTTTGCACTTCCGCTCGAATGATCTCGGCAATATACACGTTCTGAGGCTGCATATCCAGAGAACGTGTATCCAGCTGGGCAATATCAAACATCGAATCCATAATCTCATGCTGGCGCAGGATACTCTTATGAATACCCACGACCTGTTCGCGCAGGTCTTCAGGCAAGTTCGTTGCTTCCAACAACATTTCAGTATAACCGCGTGCCACTGTTAAAGGCGTTCGTAATTCGTGCGAAGCAATGCTGATAAAATTTGACTTGGTTATCTCCAGATTACCCAAAATATGATTAGCCTGATCAAGAGAAGCGTAGGCCTCGCGCACCTGTTCGTTGAGATTCTTTAGATTTTCCACCAGGCGGGCATTTTCCAATGCAACGCCAGTCTGGCTGGCTATGGCAGCCAGCATGTTCAGATCTTCATCAGTGTAACGATTTCCAGACTTCGGCCCGAGCACAAAGAGACCAATCCACTCGCCTTTACCAAAAATCGGAATATACACTTCCATCACCAGACTGCTCAACCACTGGCGCTCAGCTAACGGCGCATCCATAAAACCCGGGGAAAAATCGATATCGTACTGCAGCAAAGCTGTCCTGTTGCCTATAAAAAAACGCGTTATCGGACTATCTTCAGCCAGAACTCCCGCAAGGTCTTGCGTCACTTCAACCCTACGCGCGCGACTGAGTCTAAAAACTTTGCGATTACCATCGGCAAGTTCCGGGTCAACCAGACATAAAAAGCCTTTATCAACTTCCAAAGCTTTTTTGATCGATCTGATCGAGACATCCGCCAGCTTATTCAGTTCAAGAATGTTGCTGATACTTGCGCTATAATCGCGCAAGGCCAGCGATGGGTCATAGATCTGAAGTTTATAGAGCCTATTGATCATTCCACGCATAAAACCAGATAAAGGTGTAAACAATAATAAGATAATAACTGCCAGCCCTGCTCCTGCTAAAAGTGGATCATAACCCGGATATGCACCTTCTACCCTGTCAACCACGGCAAACCCGATAAAATAGATTGTCAAACTCATTAGAGTGGAGATAAGATATATGCTGAATTGGCGAAAAAAATCGCGCACATCCGGGGTGTGGTAACGTAGAACAATATACGCCAATATAACCGCGCCCCCAAAACGCAGTTCGTTGGCATACAAGCCCTGCTGGTAAAATATACTTAATTGATTGATGGATGAAAATAAAAGAACCGGGATCCAATAAAAAAGCCTGTTACGACGTAAATGCTGGCGAGTCTTTATCAGCGCCCGGATCAGGAGCACAAGTGTCAAGGCAAAATAAACAAGACCAGCCAAAAAGATGAGCAGAATATCGTTGACCAGGATCAGAACCGTACAAATAACCAGCCCCCCCAAAAAAATCCTAAGTCGAAATTCTTTTCCCAGGAAAACTCGCAAATTTTGATACAACAATACAGCCATCAGCAGCGAGACGTACTCTTCCATTTCCGAAGGCACGCCAATCGGGCTTTCCTGGAAAAACCCCAAACTGGTTACTTGTTGCAACAGGTAAAATGATACTGCCACAGCAACATAGATCACCAACCAGAACGCCGGTGATCTAATATCCTTAAAACGACGTGCCCCGAGAATAATAATGGTCAGATAGACCAGACATTCCAGCACAGTCAGGATAAAATTACTATTCAGGATATAGTTCAGAACCATCTATAACTAGTATACCCGAAATCAACACCGCACAATTCCATCAATCGTGTATAGTTAGGTAAGTAATCGTTCTCATTAATAAGGAGCCTACCAAAATGGCGGATTTGCTTTATGAATTTCATGTCTCACGAAAAGCACGTGATGTCTATCGCTTCGATGCCAACCTGTTTTCCAGCGATGGCCGTGTAATTGTGGCTGATTTTTCAGCTGCCAGGCGCTTCGCAGCTCAAATGAGCGAAGTTCGAGGATCGCCCGTACCTGCTTCTGATATCAATGCGATGGGTCTGATCGACGAAATCATGCATATCGTTATTCGGCAGTACGAATTACAAAACCCCGATGTCTTGACTCGCGCAGTCACGCGCATGGAAAACAGCCTGGGAAAGGTTGGGTTTGAACAAGCTCAACTCAAATTTCTGGAAGAATTCCCCCCCGTGATGGTCTATCAGAAACAGGTTTGGGCTGCAGATTTCCTGAATGCTTATTCAGGGGGCAGATCCAACCGAAAAACCACACTGGAAGAGATGCTGATCCTCCATGTGACCAATTTGAATCCGGCAGTTCAACCGTACAAGGAATTATTTGATGATACTGCCCTTAAACCAACGGGCTACGAAAATGTAGTCAAGGGACTATCTGACTTCTTCAGTGGTGAACAAGGCTTCGAGGGTGCCAACTCAACAGAAACGTTGATCCGGGTCCTGCGAGCTCCAGCGATCGCATCGCCTTATTCGCTCGAGGGTCAACTGCAATTCCTGCTTAAACAATGGGGCGTCATGCTAGGCGAAGCTTTTGTAGAAAGGCTGCTGCGCGGCATGGACTATGTTAAAGAAGATGCCACCCGCGGCCAATTCGCCGGCGGGTTCGCAGGTGAGATTTCCGTGATGACCTTTGGCAACCAGGAATACACCGAGTACGAGCGCTTCAGCCCCGACAAGGATTGGATGCCGCGCCTGGTGCTGATTGCTAAAAATTCGTATGTCTGGCTCGACCAACTCTCCAAAAAATATGAGCGCGATATCCGCACCCTGGACGCCATCCCCGATGATGAACTTGATAGACTTGCCGGGGCGGGTATTACCGGTTTATGGTTAATCGGCCTATGGGAACGAAGCATTGCATCAAAAACCATCAAACAGATGATGGGTAATCCGGAAGCCGTCGCTTCTGCTTATTCCTTAATGGATTACCAGATCGCTGAAGACCTGGGCGGCTGGGCCGCCCTCGAAAGCCTGCGCTGGCGCGCCTGGCAGCGTGGCATCCGACTCTCAGCCGATATGGTCCCCAATCACATGGGCATAGACTCAACCTGGGTTGTTCAGCATCCCGACTGGTTCCTCAGCCTGCCCTACCCTCCATATCCTGGATATTCCTTCAACGGCAAAGATCTCTCGAACGATAGCCGTGTGGGCATCTTCATTGAAGATCACTATTATGACAAAACTGATGCAGCGGTGGTCTTCAAACGCGCCGACCGCTGGACCGGTGACGTACGCTACATTTATCACGGTAATGATGGCACTTCCATGGCCTGGAATGATACGGCTCAGCTCGATTACCTGAAGGCTGAGGTACGCGAGGCTGTGATCCAGACCATCTTACACGTGGCACGCAGCTTCCCCATCATCCGTTTCGACGCCGCCATGACCCTGGCCAAACGTCACATCCAACGCCTGTGGTTTCCAGAACCCGGTTCCGGTGGAGCGATTCCATCCCGCTCTGAACATGGTCTCACCCGCGAACAGTTCGACCAGGCCATCCCCGAAGAGTTTTGGCGCGAGGTAGTAGACCGAATTGCCGCCGAAGTACCCGATACCTTGCTGCTGGCTGAAGCCTTCTGGATGATGGAAGGCTACTTTGTACGCACCCTGGGCATGCACCGTGTTTATAACTCGGCTTTTATGCACATGATGCGTAATGAGGATAATGCCAAATACCGCGCTGTGATGAAGAATACTCTTGAATTCGATCCACAAGTGCTCAAGCGTTTCGTTAATTTCATGAATAACCCTGACGAGAAAACGGCCATCGAACAGTTTGGCAATGGCGAAAAATATTTCGGAGTTGCCACGCTTATGACCACCCTGCCGGGTCTGCCAATGATTGGACACGGGCAAATCGAAGGCTTCCGCGAAAAATATGGCATGGAGTACCGGCGCGCCTACTGGGATGAACAGCCCGATACTGGCCTGATCGACCACCACGAACGCGTTATCTACCCACTCATGCGCCGCCGCTATCTATTTGCCGAGATGGATTTATTCTTACTGTATGATGTCTTCTCTCCCGAAGGAGCCGTTAACGAGGATATTTACGCCTATTCCAACGGATCTGGGAACGAGCGTGCCCTGATTATTTATCACAATAAATTTGCTGAAACCCGCGGCTGGATCAAAACATCTACAGCCTATATGGACAAGGGCAGTGGGGAAATGCTCCAGAAAACTCTGGGAGAAGGGCTGGGATTGCGTGGCGGTGAGAATGACTACCTCATTTTCCGCGATGTTAACAGCGGGCTGGAATTCATCCGGCCCAGCCGCAGCCTGGCGGAAAATGGGCTATACGTTGAATTAGGTGCCTACAAGTGTCATGCCTTTGTGGATTTCCGCGAAGTTTACGATGAAGATGGAAAGTGGAAAACCGTCTCTGAAGCGCTGAACGGCGCAGGCTACTGGGCAATTCAAGCCCGCTGGGACGAGTTATTTGCTCCAAAAGTGACAGCAGAAGTAGTCGAAGAAGTGATTACCAAAAAACCAAAAAAGGTGAGAAAACCAGCCACAAAAAAGCCGGTCACCGAAAAAAAGACCGCCAAAATATCAACCAGTCCGGATGCTACATCAACAGTCAGGACAAAGCTCAAGAAAGCGGAAAAGAAATAACTTGATTTCCAGGGCATGAAATCCATGGTCGCGGCTTCAGAAATCTGACACCGCGACCACCTGAATTGCTGGCTGTAAATTTACAGTCTGGTTTTCTTATGGTATAAATGGTAACGGCCCAAAATTAGGGTTATAATTGTTTGCATTACAGGAGGAAGTTACTAATGAAATTACGCCTGCCATCGAAGAAGTTAATTATTGGAATGCTCAGCATTCTTATCACCGCTGCCATTCTATTGTCTGTGGTGCCTGCGGCATATGCCGAAGGGACTGGTCCTTTAACCGCCATCCCCGGTCTGGGACGCCCGTCCAACGAGACCCTCATGCGCATGCATAGTAAAGAAGGCGGCTGGCTTCGTGATATGGAGTCTCTTTTCACCAAGTCCAATCAGCTCTCCGGCACCTTTCAATCTTTAATCGATGCTGAAGCCAAAGAAGGCAAAAACGTGACCATCCTGACGGATGCGCTGACCACTTTTGATTCAGAAGTGACTGCCAGCCGCGAGATTCATACTCTCGCAGGTGCCAACATCCTCAACCTGGTGGGTTGGAAAGCCAATGGCGACGTACGCGATCGCCTGGCTGCCGGCATATCGCTGCTGGATGGTCGCGCTGGTCTTAGAGACGCCAATTTCCGCTTAACCACCGCCATAGAGAATCTCAGCAAGGGTTTTGCGAAGTGGCGAACTGCGCGCATCCGACCATAATTGCCTGCGGCACTTCAAAAAAAGCTTCATGTTTCACCAGGAACTTAAGTGAACAAAAATATTAAAGTTTGGGTTTGCGTTCTGATCATCGTCCTGTTCTCAACAGGGTGTTCAACTGGTGATGTTTCCGGTCAGGGCCAGGTTGATACTACCAGGCCTCAGCCGCAAGTCAGGGTGGAAACCCTGCCAAGCAAAACTCCAGAAGCGGTTTTGGAAGTGACCAATACGTCTGAACCAGATCTCACCGCCACACCCGCAGCGTTGTATTACGACCCAACACCGGATGTTGATTTACTTGCAAACCAAATCGAATCCATGATCGACGAAATCGACAGGAAACTGAAAGGCGAAAATTTCAGCCTGAAATAATTCAAAGCGAAACAAAAGAAGGGCAGCCTGGGCTGCCCTTCTTTTGTTTTAAGATATTTTGTACTCTGGGTCGAACCAATCGATCAGTTTCAGGTAGTGCTTAGCCACCGCCGCCAAGCAGATGTAATAACCTTTCCAACATCTCAGTACGGTAATCAATCGCCGCCTGTACATTTTCCTGGTGCATCTCGTTGACGATCGTATCCACCACAAGGCTGCCATCCGGGCCTTTCTTCATCGGCAGAATGGTTTCACTGTCACCATCAAGCCGGACAGTTGTACGAGCCGCCAATCTAGACTGGGTTGGATCTCCACCAATCTCCACGCAGCGAGTTTCCACCGTCATAGTAGCAACATCATCGACGTATTTCGCAATCTTATCTGCTGCGCTTTTAAGGGCTTCTTTCAATTCAGGGCTTGTCGCCATATCATTCTCCTTGGGGTATCTAAATGGTTTGAAGTTCTCTGGTTTGGGTCACAATTTTTAGCACATACTGGTAAACCACCGGTAAAGCCAGTAAGGCTCCACCCGGGGTTGCCATCAGGCTGGCTACTTTTGCTGAACCGCTGGCAACCGTCACAAACAGGCGCAAGCGCAGGTGGCGGGTTCGTGCAGCGGCAATCAACGTGCTTTCATGCAGACTGGTTTGAGAAGGCTCCACGTCTTCCGCCCAGACCGTTTGCAGGTCACCACTCCAATTGATCGTGGTACGCGCCAACAATTGGCCGGCAATGGAAGTCTCCACCCATGCAAAGTGCAACACATCGCGATCGATCTGCTTCATGATCGCATCTACCTGGCTGCGAGCCGTCTGCCACGCCTCACCAGCAAGCTCACTAATTCCAAAGCTGACCCCGGCCTCCGCACCCTGATCGACCGCAGCGACCTGGCCCAGGAGTTCGGCATCCAAGGCGTCCTCCTGAACCAACGGATTCGCATCAAAGCTCACCGCGGAAGCCTGCGTCTGACGGCTTTGCTGGGATCTTTCCACCAGTCCACCCAGTCGATCTTGAACCTGGTCCAGACTGGCATTAACTCGCGCTAAGGCAGCATGGTTGGTCTTCAGTATCTCACGTGCAAGATCCAGATCGGCAGGCAGCTGAACGCGATAGGTTTCCACATCAGGCTGGAGACTTTCGTCCGCCAATCCAAACGAGACATCCCGTGGTTGGGATACCCACAAACCTAAAACATCGTCAGCTGAGCTTTCAAAAACAGGCATCTGTATTCACCGCGCGTTGTGCGCTCCTTATTTCACGATGCTGGCGATGCTGGTCGCCGCACCCACAATCGTTTTCATCAATTCTGCACGATTAGCCTGGGCAGTCTTGACCATATCAGCATGAATATTCCAGACAGCCGTATCCACCTCGCCATCTTTTTCCGGGACACATACCAGGGTATCGCCATCTATACTAATGCGCGTGACAGCGCGCAGCTGCGCACCTGTAAATTTACCCGCTTCGTACTTTACTGAATCCATGTCTCCAGCCACAAAGGTGGAAATTTCCAGGCTGGTGGCATCATCCAGCGCTCGAGAAAGATAGTCACCAAGTTTGTCCATGAACCTTTTTAATGAATCGTTCACGCCAGAGCTGCTGAGAGCAGTTCCAGAGACATCCTCTTTTTTGAACAGATCGCCCAAACCAAAATTTTCGCCTGGGGTACTCGGCGCCGGTTTTGGTACCGGGCCGGTATGGTTTTCGATATCCGGTTGAAAACCCACCGAAAGTGTGGCAACAGCTGCCGATGAACTGGAAACCAGTGCGCCCAGGTTGGCCCTTTCCGCTTTCGGGGTTTGCTGGGGTGCGATCGCCAGGCGCACGGCCGGATCACCAATAAACGTATAGTTGCGGGCATCATTATTGGATGTCCACAGGCCGGCAAGCCGCACATCATCTTGCATTTCTGGGGTGGTGCTATCCAATTCCTCAGTCAACATGGTCGAGATTTCGGCATAGCGTTCATTAAAAGGCTCGTTGGCCGCCCCCGCCGGTTTGCCTGCCAACAATCCATTCACCGTAGAATCGAAAGTTGTAATATCTTTGACCGCTCCATCCCATTGGATCGAGGCACCCCAAGCCCGCTCAATATGGGCAAAGACGCCCAACGCTCCGCCTTTCGGATGCGAGAGCAGCTTGAGCGGCAGCTGTGAAACAAAAGCATACGGTGCGATATCCTTTTGAGTGCCAAATGCCTGGCGATAGAAATTATCGCTTTTGGGAATGCCGCCGCCATAACAGGCGAAGATAAAAGCCAACATACCAAATACATCCGCATCAGCCGAGATATCATCCGCCGAAAAATACAGGTTATCAGTAACCGGAACACGCGCCCGCGGACCAGGCCAGTCCTGGGTCAGGATGGCCCCGGTGTGCCGGAGAAGACGCGGATCATCGAGTTTAAAGCTCATCCCGTGGCTGGCGCTAAAAAGCAGGGCTGGGGTTTGTGCGCCGCCCAGGTAATTAGCCAGGTTGGCCTTGGTAGCCTTTTCCGTGTCGACCAGATCGACACTCCAATCCAAGTTTTTCGCCTTCATTTGCTCTGCCAGCGGACGGATCAGGGTGGTCAGGCTCATATTGGTGGCTTTATCTTCCGGATTAGCCACCCCAAAGAAAGCGGCGCTTTTGCCTCGGGAAACCTTTTTCGTCTCCGCAGCCACCACACTGCTGGCATAACGATAATAATCCTCAAGCTGATCAAAGTAGATGCGCCCAACCGCATACTGCACATCCAGCTGGTATTGAAAGCTGAATGGAATCGCCTCGGGCGAACCGACGATCAGAGCATAATATGGGAATTTCGCCGGGTCAGCCGCACCAGGCCCACGGCCGAAGCGCTTAAGAAAATCGTTTTTCGATTCGCCGCGGTGGACACCCAGCTCTGAACCAATCACTTCTTTGTAATAGGTTTCTTGCTTATCAGCAGCCTGCTGTTTGCGCAAATCGAGCAGCGGTTTAAGCGCTTCCTTGATCGCATCCACAGATTTTTGGGGCAGGTCGGCCGGAAAAATCACAGACCAGCCAGTTTGGGCCAGGTCCGTATCGTCGATGCCATCCATCACGCCAAAATGCTCAGCGTTTTTTGCATCATCAAAAGCCTTGCGCATCCTGGCATCCCGGAGATCATCAGGTGTTAGTTTTTGTCCTCGGGCTACTTTCGCAATCATTTCGGTGGTAATAAGGAAATCACCATCCAACGGGCCACCGTTGCTGGCATCAATGCCATTGGTATAAAGTTCCTGCGACATAGGTACGTCTCCTTTGAGATGAAGCTGGGGCTAAATCCCTCTTAGCAATCTTTGGGCGCGGCAGCAGGCAGCGGGGCTTCCGGGCATTCCCTGACCAACCAGGCGGCTACATAACCTTTATTTCCCTTCACATCCCTGACCTTGAGCCAGTTACCGCTCTTGCCAAGCTTTTTTACACTGGCAGCCGGCTTACCGAGCGCGATCAGCTCAGTGCCTTTCGGCATTTGCCTGATAGTAGTATTTCGGGCGATGAAAGCCTTGCTGCGCAATGCGACACCGGGTTCGGTAGTGCGCAAAATCAACGGCTGTTCATCCTGCATAGCAAAGCTGGCAGCGACAGTCTGACGCTTGGCCGCAGGGCCAAATGCGCCCAGGCTGACGATTGACACATACCAGGCTGCCACCACCCCCTGACTGCCGGTCACATCCGCCACCTTATACCATTCAAAATTTACGCCCGCCTTGCGCTTGACATCTTCGGCGGGTTCAAGAACCTTTAGTTCGGTGCCAATTGGATAGACTTTCAACACGGTTGCGTCTGTGTTGTCTGGTTTGGAACGCAGCTTAAGCGCATCCACATTAGTCTTTACAACCGGGGCATCCACCGGAACTGGCGCGAGAACCGGTGGTACGCCTTTGGCCGGCGCAGCGCTGGTGCGAGTTTTTGAAACCAACCAGGCAGCTACATAACCCTGGCTTCCATCCGGCGCTTTAACCGGGAGCCAGGCATTCTGTATACCAATTTTCGGTTTGGCACTGGCATCTGCTTCCAGTCCCTTGAACTCAGTGTTGACAGGGAAGCGTTTTATCAACGTAGATTCAGCGATGAGTGTCTGTGAGCGCAGTGCCAGGTCATCGGCCGTCGCAAATAATGGAAAGGATGCATACACCCCTTTATCCAGCTGAGGCGGGCTGGCTGGGGTTACCGGTCCTGCTCCGCGCGTAAAAAACACACCCGTAATGATTTTGGATGGATCAGTAGAACCTGCAATCTGCGCATACTTTGAAGTGCTCAACTTAATTTGCCCGTTTGCAACCGGGAATGGGAAAGGATCATAGACCAGGTAATCCAGGCCTTCTTTGGCATAAGCCAGCATGTAATGCGTCTGCACGCCGGGCTGGGGCGACCAATCGACCTCGATAATTACCGGGCGCCCCTGCGCAAGGTTGGTGTCAATCTCCGCCAACGGCGCAGGTTGGCCCGAACAAGCCCGATAATCCAGGGACATGCCCGTTACAACCTGGTCAATTTTGGATGCAATGATAAAGGCTGTGCCAGCCTGGAAGCCATTGATGGCCTTCATTTTATCGTTCAAAATCGTGGGAGTAAGGTTGCTGGCGCCATATTGCGTGGCACACATTCCCAGACTGGTGAGCAGACATCCATAACCACCGATAGTGGAAGTCTTGTCAAATCCCAACAGAATGTTTTTCCACTGCGGGTCAGTCTGAGAATACTGAGTAATACCCATGTTATTTCTCCAATAAATTTGATGTCTGCATCGCGATAATTCGCCAAATCAGGTAAAAATACAAGTAATAAATTAATTATACCCATTTCAGACTGTCATAACAAGTGGAGACCCGAAGAGGGATTTCGAAGCAGTAGAGAAGATTAAAATCAACCCCAAGGGAATCTAAACTGAGTAGCGATATGTGCGGATAATTGAGCATCCTAAATTAGCTGGAGGTGCTCAATGACAAGGAAAGAGAAAGAAGTGAGTGGTTTC
>JAPLGT010000183.1:0-1955 GCA_026390035.1 Chloroflexota bacterium | reverse complement strand
CTATTGTTTGATGGCTGGAACCTTTCCAGATAGAGGATATTTTTTTGTGGTGATTCGGCGGAAGACCTTCCGCCGAATCACCACTTGCGGGGGTAGTACACCGATGTTGGCGCATCCGCGTGGATAAAACAGGAAGGTTTTGTCCACGCCGATTATGGTTTTTTTGCTGCTCGGGGGCAAGTTGGTCGCTGGGCTTCACCACTTGCGGAGGTAGTGCACCGATTTTCGTGCATCCGCGTGGATAAAAGAGGAAGGTTTTGTCCACGCCGATC
This sequence comes from Chloroflexota bacterium, assembly GCA_026390035.1. Classification (GTDB taxonomy): domain Bacteria; phylum Chloroflexota; class Anaerolineae; order Anaerolineales; family Villigracilaceae; genus UBA5195. The sequence goes on along the minus strand of JAPLGT010000183.1, from coordinate 1,683 downwards.
ATTGTGTTTTTGCTGCTCGGGGGTGGGCTTCACCGCCAGTATGGAGTTTTGGCGGATGCCAATCCAGGATGGATTGCAGAACTGATAAGGGTTATTTACGTAAAATTAATTTATTAAATTTATGCGATCGGATAAAATGAAGTTATCTCATCGGGTATGAGATCAGAATGGGGTGTGGTTTTGTCTGATTTTGTGGATCATTCGGCTTTGTTGCCATCAAAAGCGCCCATGCATTTGGGCGAGCTGGTTGTTATTCTGGCGTTCGGTCTGTTGTACCTGGCAGCCGCAAGCGCCAGTTTAATTTGGATTTACCCGGTCGTGGGGATCGCATTAATTTGGCCGGTAAGTGGACTGGCGCTGGCGGTGGTGCTCTCGAACCGGATCAGCCGCTGGCCTGTGATTATCTCCGTATTTTTTGTCGCCAATCTGTGCGCTAACCTGCTCGCAAAAAACAGCCTGCCGGTTAGCCTGGGCTTTGCCTTCGCAAACAGCGCCGAAACCATCCTGATCGCCAGTATGCTGGTGCGCTGGCTGGAAATCCCACTCAATTTTCAGCGGATTGGACAGGTATTTGGTTTCTTTTTAATTGCCAGCAGCGGCGATGCGCTTTCAGCCTTGCTGGGCGCTGGCACGGCGGCACTGGCCCTCGGGGCAAATTTCTGGCAGGCCTGGTTCGGATGGTGGCTCACGAATGGCCTGGGGATTGGGTTGGTACTGCCCCTGATCCTGGCCTGGATGCCGGCCTCGCGGCAGGACGAGCGCGGCAAACGCAAGCCAACTCTCAGCGGGCGGCGGCTGATCGCGCGCTGGTTGGAAAAATTGCTAATCGCAGGTTGTGCGATTGGTGCTGCTGCTTATCTTTTTCTGCATAGAGACCCGCAGCCGGGGGATATCGTACTCCGCACATACCTGCTGTTCCCGTTTTTCATTTGGGGCAGCCTGCGCTTCACATGGCGCTACGTCAGCGGGCTGCTGCTGCTGACCAGTGTGATCGCCATCTATGGCACCTTTATCGGACTGGGACAGTTCTCAGGTCCGGGGATACGCCTGGAGAGCAGCCTTTTGGGGGTGCAGATGTATCTGGGGGTGCTCAATTTTACGATGATCGTGCTGAACGCCATTTTTATACAGCTCAAGATGAGCGGGGAAAGGCTGGCGGTGAGTGAAGCGGGCTACCGCAGCCTGTTTGAGAATGCTTCGATCGGGATTTTTCATTCAGAGCCTGGGGCTGGTTTTTTGAAGGTCAATCCCAGCCTGGCGAACATGCTGGGTTACGGCTCGCCGGAAGAACTGCTGGCAGAAGTCACCAATATTCCCACACAACTGTATGTAGATTCATTGGATTATGAAGGCACTCTCAAGAAGACGTTTCTGCATCCGGGCTGGACACAGGCGGTCAATCGCTATCGCCGTAAAGACGGCAGCCTGATGGTTGGTCAATTGAGCGTGCGCAAGGTGCATGCGGAAGATGGCAGCCTGGCTTACCTGGAAGGATTTGTGGAAGATATCACTGAAAGCCGGCGCATCGAGCTGGCTTTGCTAGAATCGTCCCAGGAATTTCGCAGCATTGTGGATTCTGCGCCAATCGCCATGCAGCTCTATAAACTGCAAGAGGCTGGCAGCCTGACGCTGACCGGCGCCAACCCGGCCGCCGAAAGGATGTTTGGGATTCAATATTTGAAT
>JAPLGT010000056.1:0-39711 GCA_026390035.1 Chloroflexota bacterium | reverse complement strand
ATTATGATGGTCATCCTGCTGGTGGCAGCCAAAACAGTTGGAGGGCGTGCCCTTGAAGACATTGTTGACGTGGCAGGTGGCGCACAACACCGTGGTATGTGCACCGTTCAGCTTGAAGGCCGCCAGGTTGTGGTCAAACGCTGCCCCACTCCATGTTTGAGTGGTATGACAGGATGCACAATCCTGGCCCAGGCTACCATTATGATGGTCATCCTGCTGGTGGCAGGCAAAGCAGTTGGAGGGCGTGCCCTTGAAGACATTGTTGACGTGGCAGGTAGCGCACAACACCGTAGTATGCGCCCCGGTCAGCTTGAAGGCCGCCAGGTTGTGGTCAAACGCTGCACCACTCCAGGTTTGAGTAGTATGACAGGAGGCACAGTCCTGGCCCAGGCTGCCATTATGGTGGTCGTCTTTTTGATGACAGGCAACACAATTGAGAGGCGTACCCTTGAAAACATTGTTGATATGGCAGGCAGTACACTGCGCGATCGAATGCGCACCAGTCAGCTTAAAGGCTGCCAGGTTATGATCGAATGAGGTCCTACTCCAGGTTGCGGTGGAATGGCAGACGGCACAGTCCTGTCCAAACTTACCATTGTGATGGTCATCTTTTTGGTGACAGCCAATACAGCCCAAGGGCGTACCCTTGAAAACGTTGTTCATATGACACACAGCGCACAGCACAGTCGTATGTGCACCGGTCAATTTGAAAGCTGCCAGGTTGTGGTCAAAAACAGCCCCGCTCCAGGTTTCGGAGGTATGGCAAGCCGCACAATCCTGGCCCAATGTTCCGTTGTGCATATCATCTTGTTGATGGCAGGCAAAGCAATTGGATGGCGTGCCCTTGAAGACTTTGTTGATGTGACATTTTGCGCAGAGCACACTCGCATGTGCCCCAGACAGCTTAAAAGCCGCCAGATTATGATCAAACGAGGCCCCACTCCAGGTTTGGGTGGAATGACAACCAGCGCAATCCTGGCCCAGGCTTCCATTATGCTGATCATCTTTTTGGTGACAAGCAAAACAATTGGATGGCGTGCCTTTAAAGACATTGTTGATGTGACAGGTTTCGCACAACACATTGATATGCTCGCCAGTCAATTTGAAAGTCGAAAGATTATGGTCAAAAGCGGGCTTCCAGGCTCGCGTGGAATGGCAAAGAACACAATCCGGACCCAGGCTGCCCTTATGAGTATCATCTTTTTGGTGACAGGCTACACAATTGGAAGGCGTGCCCTTAAACACATTATTAACATGGCAAGTCTCGCATAATACTTCGGTATGCGAGCCGGTCAATTTGAAGGCCGCCAGGCTGTGATCAAAATCAGCGGGTTTCCAGGCCTGGGTGGCATGACAAACATCGCATTTCTCTCCGAAAGATCCTTTGTGCGCATCATCTTTTTGGTGGCAGGCAAAACAATCAGACGGGGTACCCTTTAAGACATTATTGATATGACATTTTTCACACAACACGCTTGTATGTGAGCCAGTTAATTTAAAATTTGAAAGACTATGGTCAAAAGCGGCTCTTGTCCAATCCTTGGTGGAATGGCAGGTACTGCAGTCCTTGCCTAATGAACCTGCATGGGTATCATCCTTCTCATGGCAGGCAAAGCACGCTGTTGGTGTGCCCTTAAAGATTTTATTTTGATGGCAATCAACACAAGTCACTTCGGCATGCTTGCCAACAAGCTTGAAATCAGAAAGATTATGATCAAAAGTTGCTGGGGACCAGGCCTGGGATGTGTGACAGGCCGCACATTCCTGGCCTAACTGTCCGTTATGAACATCATCTTTCAGGTGACAGGTAGCACAATCGGTAGCCGCAGATTTGAAATCGGCAACCATCCGGGCATTCTGATGGCATTTCTCACAAACAAGATCCTGGTGCTTCCCTTCCAACTTGAAAGCCACCAGGTTGTGATTGAAATTTTTATTGAGTGTTTCCAGGCCATCATGACATCTACGACATTCATTTCCATAGGCCTGGGTATGTAAGTCCACAAATGCGCTGTCGATTTTCGTGTGACAACTAATGCAAACAGCCTGCTCAAACCGGGTAATATCCGTCCCGTGACAATCTGAGCAGGTAAAAGCCAAGCCATCACTACGCTGCGGATGTGAATTTAGTGAATACCCGGTGGCATCATGCGGAAATTTACCCACCTGCAAACTGGTTAACGAAGCTGACTGCCCACGATGCTCAAGGTGGCAAGCGCGGCAGGTCAACGAATTTCGATTCATCATAGCGCCATGAATGCTGGTAGGGTCAGCCAACTGAGTGGATACATCGGTATGGCAGGACATGCAGCGATCTTCCATGGTGTCTTTATCCCAGGGAGATGGATGGCATTTGGCACAATCAGTGCCAATTTGAGCATGAGAACCTACCCCATTGATAAGTCCTCCGGTTTGGGCGTTGAGCGCTCCCGCGGTAAACAACTGACTGCCAGTAAAAAACGCAGAGGCTGCGATAAATACTGCTGTTACGACGGTGGCAAGAATAGCAACTGGAGAAATACATCCAAGACGGGCATTATTCATGGGTACTCCATAGCGTGAGCTGCTGAACACCTGGGGCTAATCTCTTCCCCACCCGGACTGTTAATTGCATGGCAAGCACGATCAGATTTGAAGTAATCACTAAGAACCAGAAAATATCGGTAAAATTTATCATGGTGCCTGCTTATCCGTTAAAATATGCCAACTGTCAAACAATTTTTAAAAATATAGTAAAGGGCGCTGCTTGCAAAAATTAATTGATTGGGTTTGCGTGTACTTTCATCCAAAAATCCGCCAAAATATCAGCGATCGGCGCATTGGATGCAATTAGTCGCTCACGAACTGGCGTGATATCCACCTTATCGCGGATGATGATTTGCAAGGCTGAAGAGAGTTTCTGATCTCCCATGACAATTGCACCCAAGATATTTTTATTTCCAACCATTAAGCGTAGATGATTGACATCAAATCCACTTTGGGCAATGATCGCATCAGGCATGTCATGCCAGGTTTCACTATCGCCGCGCGCAATTAAAAACGGCTCTCCATCCTGACCCGACCCGACCACACCAATAATTGTGGTTGTCAGCCCAGCCAACCGGGTTACATTAAACGGAACTGGCTTAAGATAAGCCCTGGTTTGCCCGGCCATGTTCATACCAGCCACGCGACCCTGCTCTTTGGCCGGAGTCCAGAGACTTTCAATTACCGAACGATTTGAAGCCGGGTCGTAAACCTGAGCCACGTCACCAGCAGCAAAAATATCTGGGAGATTCGTGCACATGCGCTCATCCACCAGGATCCCACGCTCAAAAGCGATGGCGGCATTCCTGGCAAGTGTCAGGCGTGGTTTAACCCCAATTCCATAAGCAACCAGATCACAAGCAATCTGTTCCCCGCTCTCCAGGCGAACGCCAGCCACCTTGCCACCCTTATCAATAATATTGGCCAGGGAAGCTTGATAGTGGATGGTTACCCCATGTTCTTTCAGCCTGTGCTCAATAATTTCCGATTCAACCTGATCCAGCACGTTGCTCCAATAACGAGCGGTGCGAATAAGCAAGTGAACTTTTACCTTGCGCGCCGCCAGGCCCTCGGCAAGTTCGAGAGCGGTAATACCACCACCCACCACTACTGCAGTACGAGCGTGCCTGGATAGGGATACAATCTGGCGTGCATCATCCATGTGGTCGAGCTTGACAACACCCAGCGAATTTGCCCCGGGCGTGCTCAGGCGAATGGCATTGGAACCAACCGCCAAAAGCAGACGGTCAAAGGGAAAAAATCTGCCGTCGCTCAGCTCAACCTGGTGCTGTTGATCGTGGATACGGATGACAGTACCTCGGCAGAAATGCGCATTCAAGTTCTTGAAATCCTGTGGGCGATAAGCGAATATCAGGGATTCGTCAACTTCCCCGGTCAGGCAGTACGCCAGCCCCGGGCGTGAATAATAACCATGCGGGTCATCCCCGATGAAAGTAATCGAAGCGTTTTTATCCACACTGCGAATGGATTCAGCTGCACCAATCCCAGTCACACCCGTACCAACGATCACATAATTAGTCAAATCAGGCTCCCACAAATAAGTTGGTACATTCAAAACGTAATACACCCCGTGGACAGCGTGCCACACATTCCCCACACGTTAAACACTGGCTGTTTTCGATGGGCGTGCCCTGCCAGGCATGATGGCGAACATCAATGCTGATCGGACAATTGTATGAACAAATTCCACACTGAACACAGCGTGATGCGTCTGGAACAACATATCCGGCAACAAGCGCTTTGCTTCGATTTACATCAAACTGAAAAAAGTTTTTCAACATATAGCCTCTACACCATACTGTCGATTAGAAAAACCAAAAGTTACGCCTGTTATTAGCTTAGAGAATGCCATTTACCTGTTTTTTGATGGGACATTAGTACCATTAGCTCCATTTCTCAACAAAAAAAGGGTATTTATCTTAAGAATGTCAAATTTTCGGATAACTGCGATGCCCAAGCTCGGGTATCTTCATGATCTGGTAGGAGATCGCCCGGCTGATTTTGCTGCGAGGATGGCTGCGTGTGCCAATCAAAGATTTGCCCGGCAAGTGGTGCGGTGTGCCGGGAAGCCCATCGATCTACGTAGATTTACTGGCAATGCTTGTGATGGTTAATATCCAACTCTGGATAGCAGTAAGTAATTTCCGCCAGTTGATCGAACAGACACTTAATCTGGCAATGTCAAAGTAGAAACAAAAAAGAGACTCCTTAGCGAGTCTCTTTACAGTCAATCTAGCTTTTTCTGTCTGGGCGAACCTTGGATACGGCCAATTCGCAGGCCCAATCTACTCCAAACCATCTCAGCCCCCCATCGTCACAACCCGGCTTGTTTCCGGCTTTCAAGCCCTGAGCGGACTTCTTCCATGGCTCTCAACCATGCTTTTTCATAGCGGGTCTCGCAACCAGGCCCAGCTTTTTGAGCGTGGTTGCATAACGAGATGCCAGATGGATGAATGGCGACGAGAGCCGCACAGTTTCCTGAGCGCCACGGATCACCGTTCTCAGGCCATCCGCATCAGAAAATTCTGCCAGCAGCTGGGTTGCGCGTCCCACTTCGAGCGCAGTATGGGCATCCGAACCGACAGTACCCGCCAGGTTATACGCGTAGGCGAATTCGCGGGCTGCATGGTTGGGCCGCATATCCATGCAGCGAGCATTAAATATTTCAATCGCATCTACAAGCGGGGCAATTTCAAGCAAGTCAGGCAGAGCCCAATGACCACTACGAAAAACATCGAAGGGGTGCGAAACGCTAATGAAGGCTCCCTGCACGCGCAGGCGCCGGATGGCTTCCAACGGTTCAAGCCCACTGGGCAGCTCTTCACTTACAAATGCCGCCAACAGTTCACCGCGCGTGGTCATAATCTCCTCCCCCACAATGACCAGTTCGGGCGCCAGCTTTTTAGCCTCCAAAGCACCGCCAATGGAATTATGATCCGTGATAATTAACCGGTCTATTCCTTTGCGGCGAGCTGCCATTATCAGCGCATGGGGCTTTGCCAGACTATCTTTGGAATAAATACTGTGACAGTGAAACTCAGTACGGAATGTTAACATAGGCACAGATTATACCCTGCGGACTTTGCTTTCCCTTTTTTTCAGTTTTGATATAGAATCAAATCAATGGAAGAAGATAAAAGCATTTTCACACAGCCCATCTTCAAAAAATTGATCCGCGCAGGGGCTTTTCTGTTTGCCTATGTGGTTGCCGGGTTTTTAATGCGCTATTTCGATCCTCAAACCGACCAAAGTCTTGCAATAATTATCGATATAGCAATTTTTGTAGTTGGAATGCTCTTCTGGATGGCCTTCTTCGCCCAATTTGTCCTGCCAGTAAACCGGATCCAGGATCGCGTGAAAGTTATTGAACGACTGGTGGTCTACCTTATGGGAATTCATGGTCCAGCCATTTTCATCGAAAATGGCTTCACACATGCAAACGATGAAGAAACCAAGAAGAAAGGTGCGGGTGTCGTCTGGCTCGACAGTGCCAGCGCCGCCATTTTACGCACAGCCGGACGCTTCACCCGCACGATTGGCCCAGGCGTCCACTTCACAAAACCTGATGAATATATTGCCGCAACAGCCGATCTGCATACCCTGACACAAAGCCTGGGGCCTCTTGAAGCCGACGACCCTTTTAAAGACTACGAAAATGACCCGGATTACAAAGCCATCAAAAAATTGGTGACAGATCTTAAAAACACTCAAAGAAACAACGCGTCCGAAGAAATTAAGCTCAAGGAATGGGAAGATAAAATTAAAGGCATCAAAGAACGCGCCGATGCCACCCGCGCCATGACTCGCGATGGTATAACCGTTTTGGCATCCATCTCGATTGTTTTTCGGATCAAGTCAACTCAGGGTGAAGGCAATACTCGCTTTGGCTTTAATCTTCACAGCACCGAAGCTTCCATTCGCGACAGTATGATCCGCGAAGTCAATTTGGACCACCCGGTCTGGAATACTCTGCCCGCAAGAATGGCAGCAGACATCTGGCGGGAATACCTCGGAAAGTTTCGGCTGATTGAATTATTTGAAAAAAGTGAGAACCGTCCTGATACCGCCATCCAATTTATAAACGAAATGATCAAAAAACGCCTGACCAGTCGGCAGGTACTAATTTTGGATGAATTTGGTCAGGTTATTCTCGAGAATAAAGGCCGGGAACAAGAATACCAGCGCTTGCTCAGCGAAAACAATAGCGAGGCAGCCGAAAACTTGCTTAAGAAGATGGAAAGCCAGGAATTCGGCAAACTAAATGAAATGGGTCTCGAGATAAAAAGCGTTACGATTAAAAAGTTGTTTTTTATACCCGAAGTTGAAGATCAACTCATCAACGAGTGGACAACCCGCTGGCTAAAAAACGCCCAGAAGGAACGGGAGCAGGTGGATCTCGATCGCAAGCTACACGAAGAAACCGGAGTGCAGGCTGGCTTAAAAGACTTTGCGATGAATGCCAGCCGGGAAATATCACAGCAAGCCTCTTCCAGCCCGAAGCATGCGCTTGAACTGTTAGTACACGCCACGTTCCGAAGCATCCAGAAAAATCCAGAGCTGATGAAGCGTCAGAACAACCAGCTGCGCGATCTCTTGAAAATTTATAGCCGGCTCAGGAATCTTCGAGGTCCATCAGAATGAGCCGCCAACCAAGTCGACCACCATCCCGCCCCGGGCTAAAAAACGTTGCAACCCTGGTCATGAATACCATCGACAGGCTTATCAACCAGCTTTTTGCTTTTAATCACCCGGCAGCCCTGCTGCGCTCCATGGTCATCGGCGTAGTCTTTATTCTCATCTGGCTTTTATTTGCCTTCACAGCTTTTCCCGCGGCCGAATATCCCAAATTGGTGCAAAATTGGGTTAATGGATTAGCGAATAATGACTCGCAAAATACATTAATTACCGGTTTAAAGATTATTTATACAATCTTTTTTAATATGACCGTGATACGCCATTTGCTGGCATTCTATTTACCCTTCTGGCTGATGCAGCGTGTGGCCGCCATCTATCTGGCGGATATTTTCGAAAAAGAAGAAAGTGTGGCCCATACTTTCATTCGCCAGGCGGCTTTTGGCGAATCCTACAATACGATCCACATCCGGCACGGAAAAGTGGCGGAAGAGTACCAGAAATCGCCCATGATCCAAATAGGCGGCCCAGGTATTGTAATTGTGGAGTTGGACAGCGCAGTTGTCTTCGAGAAACCAGACGGTAGTGCGCGTGTCATTGGACCCCAAACCAAAGAAATTCGAACCGGCAAAGAAAAACCCGGCTCCAATTCCAACAGCCAGTACGGCAGTGTCTTAATTGAAGGCTTTGAACGCATTCGCCAGTGTGTCGATCTGCGGGATGTCATCCAAAACCAGGAAATCAGCACACGTTCGCGCGACGGCATCCCGGTCAGCGCCAAGGATATTCAATATTCTTACAGCATCTACCGCGGGCCAACACCAGTCAAGTCAAACCAAACACCCTATCCCTACGACGAAGATGCCGTCTTGAACCTGGTTTACGGAGGCATCAGACCAGTAAAGTTGGGCGAACCCCCCAAGCAAATCCAGGATTGGCTCGATCCGCTGCCATCCAAAATAGTCGGACAGATCAGCAGTGAAATGAGCAATTTTATAAACAAACGTGGTTTGAGCGATTTTTTAGCCACCACCGGCAAGCCCGAAGATGCCAGCCTGGAAGAGCGGAGAAAAGACACGGATGAACGCATGCGGACGATTTCCGGGCCGACTGAGGCCCGCCCGGATCGGCTTGTCAATCCCAACTCAGATGCGGCAAATGAGCAGGACGCTCAACCTGATACATCCGGCGAGTCTTTGCTTTCAAACCAGGCATTGGAGTTTGTGCCGCGTTCGGTATTAACCAAGATGATCACCGAGAACTTTCAGAAAAAAGCTCAACAGCGAGGCACCCAACTAAACTGGATTGGCGTGGGTACCTGGAATACTCCAACCAGCATCATCCCCAAAAATCACCACGACGCCTGGAAGATCAGCCGTGAAAATTTTGCGCGCGGCAACCCTACCGAACTCCAGCGCATTGTCGAAAATGCCAGGCAGCTGGAGACACTCCGGCTTATCGAAGAAGTACCCATACGAACACTGTTCATAGATCTTGAAAATCTTGAAGTTGATAAACAGGTTTTGGGCGTCCTCAAAGCATATCTCGGCCACTTCGAAAGAGCTCGCGAGCTATACCGTCGCGAAAGCATTCCGGAAGAACTATTGAAAGCAATTCGAGAAATTCAACGCTGGCTTTACCCGAATGGATACTATTCTGTTGGTGACGAGGAGTGATACATTCCATGAGCAGCCCAAACAGTACCCGCGAACTTGCCCTGGTAATTGGTGCAGCCGGTCTGGATGTAGTCGCACGGCTGCAAGGTAATTTGCAGATGTCAACATCCAACCCATCCCTGATCCGCACATCCTTTGGAGGTGTGGCCCGCAACGTGGCCGAAAACCTGGCCAGGCTAGGCCAACCTGTCAACCTGCTCTCGGTAATAGGCAAGGATCGTATTGGTGAGGATGTCCTAGCGTACACCCGCAATTCCGGCGTAGATGTATCGGCTGTATACGCGACAGACACATACCCCACTGGCTTTTATATGGGCGTGCTCAATGAACATGGCACACGCCAGTTCGCTTTTGATGATATGCGCATTATGGATGAAATGACTGAAGCATATCTGGTCTATAACGAATTTCTGTTTGAGAAATCTGCCATGATCTTTCTAGATGCCAATTTGCCAGAAGCTGCTCTCAAGAAAACCTTCGCGTTGGCCCATAAATATAAAGTACCCGTGTGCGCAGACCCAACATCAGGCACATTGGCAGCACGTCTCAAACCATACCTGCGCCAGATAAAAATAATTGTTCCCAACAACATTGAGGCTGGTATACTCACCGGCTGTCAATTCGAGGCCGGCGATCGCGAAGCCGGCCTGGATGCCGCCCGCGCACTCGTCAATCTAGGTGTTGAAATGGCATTTATCACCCTGGCCGAATATGGCCTATGCTATGCCACGTCTGAAACAAACGGGCACATCCCTGCCATTCGCACAAGCATAGGCGACCCCACCGGAGCCGGCGATGCTTTTTCTGCGGCAGTTATTTATGCAATCATGAACGAGATCGAGATCGATGATGCCGCTCGGTTGGGCGTTTCGGCCGCTTCACTGGCCTTGCGCTATCCTGGAACCGTCTACCCGGATCTTAGCTTGCAAAAGCTATACGATGAACTGGCGATCTGATCTGAACGCCTGAAAAATCTACCCCATCTCCCCCGCATTATAAGGAATCTATGACCGACTCAACAAAATTATTCCGCACATCTCTGGAAGTTGCCCGCGCACGTCAACAAAATTTACCGATAGTAGCCCTGGAATCAACTGTGATCACCCATGGACTGCCTCGCCCCCAAAACCTGACTCTGGCCCAGGACATGGAACAAACCGTCCGCGCCGAGATGGCCATCCCTGCCACAATCGCTATCCTGGATGACGAAATTCAGGTTGGACTCAATCCGGACCAGCTGGAAAAATTGGCCAATGCCGAGAACCCTATAAAGATCAGCCTGCGCGATTTTGCGACTGCCCTGGTTCAACATAAGCCCGGCGGAACCACGGTTGCCGGAACCATGTTCGTTGCCCATAAAAACGGCATCCAGGTATTTGCCACCGGCGGAATTGGCGGCGTGCACAAAGAAGCCTTCATGGATATTTCCACCGACTTACAGGCCCTGACCAATATCCCCATGATCGTGGTATGCGCCGGAGCCAAATCAATCCTAAATCTTCCGGCCACGCTCGAATACCTGGAAACAATGGGTGTGCCTGTGGTTGGCTACGATACCGATAAATTCCCCGAATTTTTCTCGCAGGGCAGGAATCTACCGGTAAGTGTCCGGTTGAACACGCCCGAAGATGTTGTGAAATTTGCCAAAAAGCATTGGGAACTTGGCATGAAATCTGCCGTACTGGTTTGCCAGCCACTTCCGGCCGAACTGGCCATGAAAGCCGATGAAATCGAACCTATTTTGGAACAGGTTTCAGAAGAAGTCAGGAAAAAACAGGCGGAACACAGTATGACAGGCCAGGAAGTGACACCCTATGAGTTAAAACGTGTCAACGAATTGACTGGCGGCAAATCGATGCGCTCCAACCTGGCACTTTTATTGAACAACGCCAGGCTGGCTGCCCGTCTGGCCTGCGCCATGACCAGCCTGGACCATCAATCGATGAGGTTATAAAGACCGCAATTCTATAAAAAAGGAAATCTCAGTAACAGCTCTTGCCATAGTGATGGGCATGGTTTGGCGGCAAATAAATTTGCAAGTACAGTTCCCAATACGTTTAACGATCCGTCTCCACCGCAAAAAAACAGGCAGACCACCTTTTTAAGATGGTCTGCCTGTTTTCAGTCCTATGGGTTCGCTGTCTGGCTGGGCCAGGCTGTATCGGGTGGCTGGCCGGGTCGAGGTCGCGGGTCGGGTAGGCAGTGGCCCGCGCGTAGCCGTATTTGCAATTGTTGCGGTTGGCACGCGGGTAGGTACTGGGGTATCTGGTATGCCCTCAACAACAAAACGACCCACAGATTTCCATTCCTGACCAACAAAAATCTGAACTTCGTAATTACCGGGCTGCCACCCATCCGGTGCCGCCACACGCTCGGCGAAACCATAACCACCGGTAGTATCTTTCCAGGTGGTTGTTTCGTAATACATCAGCTTGCCGTCACGATACCACAAGACCGTCCACTGCACACCAGCAGTCATGCTGTCAAAGCTGAATAGGGCCACAATACGCCGGACGGGATTCGCGAATACCGTCCCGGCGTTCAGTGGTGTATACGATTTCAAATCCAGCCCGCGCGCAAAGGTCAGCTGGCTGAACAAGGCGGCCGGATTGGGCGTCACCACGCTGCCAAACTGCAATACAACTGAAGCAGGTATATTCGGGGTGGAAGTGCTGGTGGGAGTGTCAGAGACGGAGGGCGTATTTGTGATAGTGGGCGTTAGTGTTATGGTCGGGCTAAGTGTAATGGTTGGGCTGAGCGTAATGGTAGGCGTCAGACTGGGAGTGGGCGATGGTTCAAAAAAAGAATAGGCCAGCGGTTCTCCAAAGCGACTCAGAAATAATACCAGCGCTGCCAACCCAAATGCAAAGCCAATCATCCGCCAGCCATACGAAATGCGCTGTTGGCGCAGGCGAAAATACAACAACCGCCGACCGCTCTGGATGGATCGAATCCCGATCAGAAGGCTAATGATCAGGCCAAAGATCGCCAGGAAAATTGCAGTGCTAATACCTGCCTTGATATCCATGCTAAAAATTATATCGCACTACGCAATCCGAAATATCCGCAATTCTCCCCCCAGACTGCTTTTAACCATATTGGGGGCATTGATAATGCGACTTTCACCACTCCCGGTCAAAAATAGCTAAAAACCACCCTTTCAGGATCCGCTGCGTATTGCACAATCTGCCTGTTTTAGGGATAATTGGGGCTATGACAGAACTCGTTTTTTTAAAGCTGGGCGGATCTTTAATTACAGATAAGACCCGACCTTATACCGCGCATCTGGATATCCTGAACGATCTCGCCCAACAAATTGCGGCTGCGTTAATGAACATTCCAGATCTATCGCTCGTTTTGGGACATGGATCAGGTTCATTCGGCCACACAGCCGCAAAAGAATACCGGACCCGCGACGGGTTCCACTCCACCCCAGGCCAGCATCCTGAAACCCAACGGACAGAACAAGCCAGGTATTGGGCAGGGTTTGGCCAGGTCTGGTTTCAAGCATCAGAACTCAACCGCTTCGTCATGAAGGCGCTTTATGACGCAAAGGTACAGGCCGTAGCACTCGCGCCGGTTTCAGCAGTCACTGCTCGAGATGGAGAAATTTCGCATTGGGATCTTGGCCCCGTGAAAGCAGCTCTGGCAGCCGGGATTGTACCAGTCGTCTATGGAGATGTCATCTTCGATGAAATCCGCGGCGGAACAATTCTCTCCACTGAAGATCTTTTCGAGCAGCTTGCGCGTAATTTACACCCCCAGCGTATCTTGCTAGCCGGGTTGGAAGAAGCAGTTTGGGCCGATTACCCGGAGCGTAAATTTCGCGTCGAAACAATCACCCCAGCCACTTTTGATGGTATCCGCGCCAGGGTGGGCGCCTCGAATGGCGCAGACGTCACTGGTGGTATGGAATCCAAAGTTCGACAGATGCTCAGCCTCACAGCGGAGGTACCTGGCCTGAGTGCACAAATTTTTTCGGGTGAAAAACCAGGGAATCTCTTAAAAACACTTGCGGGGAAAAATTTGGGAACAGTGTTGTCACAAGGCGATTAATCGGTACATGCTAGCCAACGAACTCGGTTGTGACAGTTAGCAAGGGTTTTTCGCCCAAAACCATTGGGGGTCATATAAAAAATATAGGAATCATGACAAACCAGTGACGTTAATTCTATTGCCAAGTTTGTGAAAAAAATCCATAATGAAACAGAATCCTATTCTTATTATGGAGCCCCTATGACTCGAAAATTCACCCCCACCCCGATCAAACTTCTTAACCCTGTTCCATCCGATATCGACATAGCCCAGGCGGGCACTTTGAAGCCAATCATGCAGGTTGCCGAAGAACTTGGCATTCTAGAAGATGAATTGGAACTCTACGGTCCATACAAAGCCAAGATTAAACTTGAGACCCTGGAACGACTTAAAAACCGCCCTAACGGCAAGTATATCGACGTGACCGCCATTACTCCAACCCCTCTTGGTGAAGGCAAAACCACCACCACTGTGGGCCTTTCACAGGCCCTGGGAGCACACCTCGGCAAGAGCGTAATGACCGTTATCCGCCAACCTTCGCAGGGCCCCACCTTTGGCATTAAGGGTGGCGCTGCAGGTGGTGGTTACAGTCAGATCATTCCGATGGAAGACTTCAACCTGCATCTAACCGGTGACATTCACGCCATCACTGCCGCCCACAATCTGTGTGCCGCCGCGTTGGATGCCCGTATGATGCACGAACAGCTCACCCCAGACGACACCAAACTGTTTGATGCGCTTTGCCCGCCAGATAAAAAAGGCCAGCGCAAATTCGCACCGACCATGTTGCGCCGCCTGAAAAAACTGGGGATCGACAAGACCGATCCGAACGAACTGACCCCTGAAGAACGATCACGCTTTGCGCGTCTCGATATCGACCCCGCCAATGTCACCTGGCGCCGCGTAGTGGATGTCAATGACCGCTTCTTGCGCGAAGTCAAGGTTGGCCTCGGGAAAGAAGAAGCCGGGTTTGAACATAACTCCGGCTACGACATCACAGTTGCAAGCGAAATCATGGCAATCCTGGCCCTCACCACCGACCTGGCAGATATGCGCCAGCGCCTGGGCGCCATGGTCGTTGCCACCAACCGGGCCGGCGCAGCCGTAACATCCGAAGATCTGGGCGTTGCCGGTGCCCTGACTGTCCTGATGAAAGATGCCATCAAGCCCAACCTGATGCAGACTCTCGAAGGCACACCTGCCATCGTACATGCCGGGCCATTCGCCAACATCGCTCATGGCCAATCTTCGATCATCGCCGATAAAATCGCCCTCAAACTGGCTGACTATGTAATCACCGAATCCGGCTTTGGCGCCGATATTGGCATGGAAAAGTTCTTCGATATCAAGTGCCGCTATTCCGGGCTCGTTCCGCAGGTCGTCGTCATGGTTGCCACGGTACGCGCACTTAAGATGCACGGCGGCGGCCCGAAAGTCGTGGCCGGCAAACCTCTGGCAGTTGAATACACCGAAGAGAATCTTGAGCTGCTCAAGAAGGGCCTGCCGAACCTGGTTCAACACATTGAAAACGCCCTCAAGTTTGGCATCAACGTCGTTGTAGCGGTCAACTCATTTGCCAACGATACCGAGTCGGAAGTGGAAATCGTCAGACAAGCCGCCATAGCCGCGGGCGCCATGGATGCTGTCGTCTCCCGTCATTGGATGGAAGGTGGCAAGGGTGCAATCGCATTGGCTGAAGCTGTCGTCAAAGCCTGCGACCAACCTACCGACTTCAAGTTCCTCTACCCGTTGGAACAGGACATCAAGACCAAGATCGAGACCATCTGCCGCGAAATCTACCGCGCCGATGGTGTTGATTACTCGCCGGAAGCCGAACGCAAGATCGAACTTTACACCCGGCTTGGTTTTGACAAGTTGCCGCTCTGCATGGCCAAAACACATCTTTCCTTCACCACCGAAGCCCCCCTAAAGGGCGCACCACGCGGTTTCCGTGTCAACATCAGTGATATCCGTGCTTCTGTAGGCGCGGGCTTCCTGTACCCACTGCTGGGCACGATGCGCACCATGCCCGGTCTGCCCACCCGCCCGGTCTTCTTCGATGTCGATCTCGACCTCGAAACCGGCAAGGTAGTCGGACTGTTCTAAATTCTGCAATCAACAAAAAAGGCTGGGATTTTCCCAGCCTTTTTTGTTTTTAAGTCTTCCCGCCCCGTCCTTCGTCTGACGGGTACAAACCGACCTGATAAATGATCGACCTTGGTCCAGTTGCAGATCAATCAAACTAAAAATTTACGGCGTACGCGCACAGCGAAAACCGACATTGTAGCTGGCAAACCCAACATTATCCCAACTGCGGCTGGTTGTGCTGGCGGAATCGGCCAGATCCTGCCATGAACCACCACGTATCACCCGGTAAATCTTTCCAAAGCCACTACCCGAAGCCGAATCGCCACCAGGATAAACATCGTACCAATCTGCCACCCATTCCGAAACGTTCCCGGCCAAATCATAAACACCTTCGTTGCTCTTGCCGCTTTCATAACTGCCAACCGCCGAGGTATCTCCAACAAATGAATTGTAATTGGCGCGCGACTGATCAATCCCCTCGCCCCAGGGATAGGATTGTGGCTTCGCTCCGCGCGCGGCCCTTTCCCATTCAGCCTCGCTGGGCAACCTGGCCCCGCGCCACTTGCAATAGGTATCCGCCTGATCCCAACTCACCGCTATGACAGGGAAATTACCATATTCCGCTTTCACATAATAACCAGTGTGGGTCACAGAATCAGGACCTGCAGGCGCTTTACAAGCCCCAGCAGTTACACACTCGGCATAACGCGAGTTGGTCACCTCAAAGCTGTCAATATAAAATGCACCCAAAGTAACTTCGTGAACAGGCTGTTCATCGGGAAATCCATATTCGCTGCCCATGGTAAAAGAGCCAGCCGGGATAAGAATCTCCTTCAACGCAGCATCTTCTCCAGACTTCCCTGCGGATACAGGCAAAGAACCAGGCGCAGCTTGGCAGGCACTTACAAAGAATAACCCAAACAACAGGATGATAATATACTTTCTCATTAATAAATCTCCTTGAATTAGACCTTCAAACCTGAGCTGATGTTGCTCTGGTTATACCCTTTTCTTAATCTTAAAAACGATCACCCATTCTCGATAGTCTCAAAAATCTGGATTGGCAGGCTATTCTCATTGGTGCTCAGCTCAAATGCCAGTTGTGATAGTGGTATGCCAGCCAGTTCAGCGATCAACCTGGATTGCAGTTGGCAAAAGCTCAGACGTATCATGCAGCCATAATTAAGCGGGCATTTTTCGGGTCTTTCGGTACAATCAAAAAGCCTCAGATAACCTTCTACAGCCTCGTAGATATCCTGCAATGAAATTTCATCGGCAGCCCGAGCAAGCACCAGCCCACCGTTCCGACCTGGGTAGCTTTTGATCAAGCCGCTGCGAGAGAGATCAGAAACAACTCGGATCAGGAACGGGCGCGGGATCAACATCTGTTTCTCGATGATACGGGTGGGAAGGCGTACACCCGTCAGCTGTCCGGCCAGACTGGACATTACCCGAACGGCATACTCTGTGCGCTTATTTATTCGAAGCATGGTTCCACCTCTGTAACTGCGCACCTGGTTGAAAAAAATTACTGCATTGACAATTTTCAAAGCCAATGCAATGAAGCCTCGTGTCAGATGAGTTCCACGAATACGCCAATACCTCGCGTACATTACCGGATCGAATGATTCTAACCCTTACCATAAATCTCTCTCCCACTTCGTTCAGAATTCAATCAGGGCCTGAAATTGGTTCAACCTGGATGATCCAAACCTGTCCGGCATTAATAGAAACGGTACGATCGTATAGCGACAACTGGTAATTATTTTTTGGATTACCAACCAATCGCAGGTAAAAATGATGTTCGCCAGTGCTTATGATCGACTCAGCAACCTGCGGACTCTTGCGGTCGTCTTCAGAGAAGGGATATATTTCTTCAAACAAACTGCGCTCACCATCGCTCAGCACCAATCGCGTAGGAAGATCGCCATATTTTTCGATAAAACGATCCGCAGCATAACCCAATTGCAGCGGATCAGGTATGACCAACTGCAGCCTGGCTTCCTGCACCGGATAAGGCTGAAACACCCATGTTCGACTGGCCCACACTTGCAAAGCCATCAACAATCCAATAACAACGAAGACCGGCACAAAATTGCGCCATGCCAATACGGGAGCTGTAAGACTGGATCGATCTGCAGCGGTTTTCTCTGGAAAGACAAGCGCGGGTAGAAGACGGGGCAGCCCTGAAGAAGCAGTCGCTAAAACTGGCAAAGACTGAGAAAAAGCATCGGGCGCCAGCCAGAAGGTACTGATAGGAGCATTTTCATAGGCTTTCTTTAGACGAGGCAGGCGCGTGCGATTCAAACGGCCTTCGGCCCACAGATTGCCCTCTCGCCGGGCACAATCATCTGGTGGACAGCCTACGACTCGGATCTGACCTGCGCCAGCCGCCAGTGCACGCGAAACCAGAATAGGTGACACCGCGGCCACACAGGGTAGGGCCAGCACCTCAATGGGATGCTGGTCAGCAGATAGAACTGCTTGATCCAGG
The DNA here is from genome assembly GCA_026390035.1 of Chloroflexota bacterium. Taxonomy (GTDB): domain Bacteria; phylum Chloroflexota; class Anaerolineae; order Anaerolineales; family Villigracilaceae; genus UBA5195. The sequence goes on along the minus strand of JAPLGT010000056.1, from coordinate 22,239 downwards.
TATGGTCGCGCACCTTGAGATGCGTGGCGTTCACAAGTAAAGACCAGCGTAACCGGTTCTTCATTCTTCCGCGCATGCGCAACAATCCGAGTTTCTACGCGCCGCCACAGCAAATCTTCCGAGATTTCGCCCATCGAGATACAACCAGTATCGCAAGAACCCAGGCATACGCCACATGCTACGCAAAGCCGGGGATCCACTACCGCAACAAACTTGCGCCCATGGCTATCATCACCATCCCGATTCATCATCGAAATGGCTTTATATGGACAATCAGAAGCACAGGCACGGCAACCCGTGCAACATCCCTGGTCTATTTTGATAGATTCAGGCATAGGTTGCAAACTTAACCAGGGAATGGCTCCGGCAACGATAAAAACCGCTGCCAGCCCAGCCCACAACCATGCCAGCCCTGGTCCAAAGCTCAAGGGAAGATAAAACAGGTAAAAAGGATCAAGAGATATTGCGGCAGGCAGTTGACGGAAATCAGCCCTTGGCAGCATCCCCACGGGAAAAGCTGCCGAGACCATCAGTACCACTACGCCAACGCCGAGCAGCCAGTAACGCGAAGGCAAGAACTTTGGCCGGCTTAGGCGCATGATATGCCACCAAAAAAATAGGGCCACGCCCCCAAACAATAATACATGGATACTCAAGACACTGACAATAAAAATCCAACTCATGTCCGTCGCTTCCAACTTCAACATGCTGCTTACAAATGCCGGGGCCAGGGATGTGGTCCGTTCCAGCAAGGCAGTAAAGCTATTCGTGATCAACTGCGCACGCTGATCCCAAACCAACCAATAGCCCGTCAGCCCATCCAGCCACAGGAATAGGGCCATCACCACGCCCGAAACCCAGGCAAGCCAGCGCGCTCCGCGAAAACGATCCATAAATAACAGCCGGAAACCATGCAACAGGCTCACGACCATGGCGGATCCGGATGCGTAACGATGGATTGCACGAATGACATGCGCCAACAGCTGGCCTTCCATCTTTGAGACAGAGCGGTAAGATGCCTCAAAACCGAACTGATAAAACAACGTCAGGTAGAGACCGCTCAACGCTACAATCATCCACAGGAAAACCGCCAACGTTCCGGTGTGATAAAAGGGATTTAGATTGGCAGAGCCTCCCAACCAGGTAAAAACCCGTTCAAAAGGCAGTGCCAACCGTTCCAACCACAGAAGAGGTTCCATTCGTTTGGAACCTCCCAACTCATCTGCCCCATGCGATGATGCTACGATGTATCCAGGACCAGATGAGTTGGCAAGTTTTTTTTTCATGGCTGCCAGGTACGCAGGAACGCAATTACATCTGCGAGTTGGCTTTCAGACAGGCGACCAGCAAAACTACGCATGGCCGTGCCAGTACGCCCGGTTCGGAGGAAAATAAATAGATCTGCATTGGTGGTGGTCTGGACGAACGTATTCGGTTTGAGCTTTCGGCCCACCCCTCCCTGTCCTTCCGCGCCATGACAACCTTTACAGGCATCCATAAAAATAGTTTCTCCGCTGGCTGCATCGCCAAGAGGCCATTCCTTCGATAGTGCATCAAGCGCAACCCGCGCAGGCTCAACCTGTTTATTCTTTACCTGTTCGACAATCGGAGCAAAGCGTTCCATGGCAGGACCGAAAGCAATGGCCCTGGCACGATCCAGATAGAAGAGCGCATCTTCTGCATCATTTTGGGTCAGTGAAAATAGCGCAGAATTTAGCAGCTCAGCGACAGTAATTTCTGGCACCACGCGCTCACCATTTCGCCAGGCAGCAATCACAGAAACCAAATCATCAACCTGGTTGGGAGAAAGAATTCCACCCCAAGATGGCATTCCCTTGGCAGGCCGTCCATTGACAATCGTCTGGCGGTACCAGTCATCATCATATTTGGACAATTGTGCAGAAACATTGATCGCGGGGGCAATCACTGCGGGGGCGCCGCTGGCAGATGGACTGTTCACAGATATGTTGCTGCCACCCTTGCCGTCTTCGCCATGGCAAAGATAGCAACCATAAGTGTAGATGGCTGCGCCACGCGCAGTGTTAGGCACAAAGACCGCGGCCTGTACTTCAGGTGCAGTAGGTTCCCAGGCGCGGATGAAAGTCACGATATCACGAATGTCTTCATCTGTGAAAGCGCCACCATTGGCCTGGCCCCAGGCTGGCATAATTGTGCTGGGTCTTCCGGCAACAATAGCAGCGAAGAGCACTTCGTTGGAAGCTTTTTTCAGCAGGATGCTGTTGTTCAACACAGCCCCAGCACCCCCTTCTCCGCGTGTGCCGTGGCAGGAAGTGCAGTTATCCACAAACAACTGCCGGCCGTGTTGAAGACTTTTTTTCTGCGCAGTGGCAGCAACAGCCTCAATCCGTCCAGTTTCCCTGACAAAAGCCACTCCTAAGCTCGCCATTAATACCAGCGTAAGCAGGAGACCGACGACCATATGACGTGTGTAGTTTTCGTTCTGCATAGTGTCAAGCCTTTGTTGTTTGACTCGGCTCAAATTTCTGCCGAGTAATTGGTTTGCCGGTATCTACAAAAACTTCACCACCTTGAATGGTCACCGGGAATAGATCGAAGGGGCGTGGAGCAGGACCACCCTGGACTTCGCCCAAATTGTTATACAGCGATCCATGGCATGGGCAGTGAAACAGATTCTCAGCCTCAACCCAGGGAACGCTGCAGCCCAAATGCGTACATTTTTGCCACATAGCCAGGAAACCGCCATCTTCCAACCGGACGAGATAAAAACGTCCGGATTGAATATGCGTAACGCTGCCAGGTTTGAAATCATCCACTTTTCCGGCACGTACCTTGCCACCAAAGCCGCCAGTATTAACAGGCTGGATGTATTTTCCCAGCATTCCCAAAGCCTCTCCAGTCACTGCAAGCAATGAAGCACCCCAAAGGATACCGAGGAACTGGCGCCGATTAATTTTCGGCTTGGTTGGTTCATTTTTTTGATCTGCACTCATCGTATTATGTCCTTCCATTGACCCATATCAGCCCTAAAGGTTGTTCAACGGGTTATACCCACCCGGCATATTCCAGGGCCAATACAGCTTGAAACCGGGCCCGCGGAAGAAAAAACCACTGAGAGTGAATATGACGGCTGAAACAAACAGCACTGTGAAAAGCGTAAGCATCAATTCGCGCGCAGTCGGTTTCCAGCGTAAGAGTATCAACACTGGCACAAGAACGATCACTGCCATCATGGCCGCCGGAATGACTGCTTGCGCCACAACATCTGGCAGCACTCCTCGCAGCAGTTCACGTGGAGGAAATAGATTATCAAACACAATGTAAGCTGGCATGATCACCAGTGTATAAAGAGTTGTGAATAAGGTTACGCGTTTTCCACGTTCAGACGTGAACCAACGTCCAGACCCTTCCCGTGAGTTATCCAGATAAGGGATCAAGGCCACAAAAACCACCATCAGCCCGGGCAAAATAACACCCGAAAGGGTGGGGTGGGCATGTTCCAACATCTCTTGCAAGCCCATAAAATACCATGGGGCCTTAGCCGGATCGGTGGTGAGGAGCGGGTTAGCCACATCCTCAAGCGGCGCATTTTTGAGCATCGAGAAGATGAAAAGCGCCACAGACATTCCAAGCGCCAGGATAAGCTCGAGAATGGCAACGATCGGAAATGCAAATATCGTGTTATCGGGACCTTTTTCAACCATTGTTGTGCGGCCACGAACAACCTCAACCAGGTTGTAAGTCTTTACCCCGTCTTTTGGAAACGGTTCTTTTTCAGGAAATGTATCCGCCATATCATTACTCCATATCCAACATCAAATTTCCAGTATATAAGGCACTGGTGCCCGAGCTTTGTACAGACCGAACCCGGCAAAAATCGCCTAATTGTTCTAGCATGTATTCATTTCGGGTGACGGTGAAAGGCAGAAACTTCAAAAAGCCTTCGTCGCTTTCAACTTTTGTTCTGAGCAGTACCCGCAGGCGGATCTACCACGTCAGTAGCGGCCAACCCACCGTCTTTTCTCACTCTCCAAAGATGGAGCGAGACAAGCAGAGCCAGCATGGCGGGAATGATCATAATGTGCAGAGCGTAGAAGCGGGTTAGAGAAGCCTGCCCAACTTCGGGTCCGCCCAGCAAGATATTCTTGATGGTTGCGCCCATCATCGGCTCATAAGAGGCAATGCTCGTGCCAACGGTGATCGCCCAGTAAGCCAACTGATCCCACGGCAGCAGGTAACCAGTAAAGCTTGCACCGAGGGTAAGAACCAACAGCACCACACCAACCACCCAGTTAAACTCTCGGGGGGGCTTATAGGCGCCGGTGTAAAATACACGCGCCATGTGTAAAACTGCAGTTAAAACCATCAGATGCGCGCCCCAGCGGTGCAAGTTGCGCAGTAGTTGTCCATAAGGAACAATTGTCTGCAGCCCTACAATGTCTTTAAATGCATGGTCGATCGATGGAACATAATAGAACATTAGTACGGTGCCAGTGATCACCAGCGAAACAAATGACAGAAAGGTCAGCACGCCAAGTCCAAGCGAATATGCAAATTTCAGGCTTTTAAGGTTTACCTTGACCGGGTGCAAATGGAAAAAGACATTGGTGGTCATAACCAGTGAGCGATCCAATGGGTTATCCGGCCAGCCGTGCCTGAAAAACGAACGCCAAACACGAGATTTAGTAATGAATGTTAGAAAGGACATGACGTCTCCTATTCTATTTATTGTAAGTAAGCGTTTCTTTAAAGCGGAACGCTTCCATGGTGATCGCATCGGTGGGACAACGCTCGGCGCACAGAGCACAACGTGTACAGGTTGTATCATCCTTGAGCATTGCAGCCAACGCGCCCGATTCGTGTGCGGAATCTACAAGCTGTTTCACAGATTCGTCACCCTCAAGCTGATCAATCGACACAATTTTCAAACAATCCCAGGGACATACATCCACACAGCCATTGCACAGAATACATTTTGAGCCATCAAATATGGTGTTGACGCTGCATTCCAGACAGCGCATCCCTTGCAGCGCAGCCTGTTCGGTGGAATAGCCCAATTCGACAACTGAAAGGCCGGTGCGACGATCAACCGGTACACCGGGGACTTTTTCCCGGTTGAGTTTCGTCCAGTTCTCGGGCATTGTGTGTGTAGGTAGTTCCGTCCAACCGGTGGTAACACCAGACTGAATGGCTCGGCCCTGGATTTTCTCATCCATTCCAAGTGCGGCCAGGTGCCCATCTCGAACGGCATGAATAATCAGGCGCGGACCGAAAGCCACATCGCCTCCAGCAAATACATCCGAAGCGCTGGTCTGCCCGGTTTCAGGGTTAATTTCAATCAAACCGCGTGGAGAAATACGCACATCATCTGCACCACCGAGGGCACCCAGGTCCGCCGACTGCCCAATTGCCAGAATGACCGTATCGCATTCCAAAACCTTTTCGGTACCCGGCTTAAATTTCGGGCTAAAGCGCTTGTTCTCATCAAACACTGATGCAACTTCAATTACTTCAAGACCGGTCACTTTTCCATTTTCGCCAAGAATACGGCTGGGGCCGAGGCGAGGATTGATCTTAATACCTTCTTCCACAGCTTCTTCAATCTCAAAACGCGAGGCAGGCAACTCGTCCCAAGATTCAAGCGAAATCATTTTGACATCTGCCACGCCCAACCGTAAAGCCGTGCGGGCCACATCCAGGGCTGCATGAACCGCATCTGATTCGTCATCAGCGCGGTTTTCGGTTTCGCCCAGGGCAGTTTGCTGCTCAGGGGTGGCCTGCCCCAGGCGCAGGGCAGTACGCGCAGCGTCCATGGCAACATCGCCACCGCCAATCACGATGACGCGCTTGCCCAACGCAACCTTATAACCCAGGTTGAAGTTGAGCAGCAGATCGACAGCCGTGATGACACCATCCAGATTTACACCTTCCACATTCAAGCTGCGCCCAACCATCAATCCAACGCCCAGAAAAACAGCGTCATATTCGCGGCGCAGGTCAGCCAGTGTCACGTCTTTCCCCACCCGCATATCAAAGTGGATGGTAACGCCCATATCCAGAATAGACTGCACTTCCATATCCATAGCCTGCTGGTCAATACGATAGACCGGCACACCATAGCGCATCATTCCGCCTGTTTTTGGCCCAGATTCATAGATGGTGACTTGATGCCCAAGCAAGGCCAGGTCGTGCGCGACAGTGAGACCCGCTGGCCCAGCCCCAATAATGGCAACCTTGCCGGCTTTACGCCCAGGCTCAATCGCCAATTCTTTAAGAGTATCCCGCGACCACCGGGCGGACGAGAAAACTGCTTCTGTACCCAAACCTGGGAGGGTCATCTCCGTCTTTGATGCCGCATACGGAGTGCCGGCACGCAATCGCAGTGGCGAAGCAGGGTTATTGGTATTGCTCACAACTCCGGGTAAGAACCCGGCATTCTCCGGCCCAAAATGTTCGGTTAACAAGCGTTTGATCGGGCGAATGGCCACCGGCTCAAAATCCGGCCCAACCGCGCCTCTCCGGCAAGCCGTTTCGCAAGGCGCACCACAGATACGCCCGCAAACCGTTGAAAATGGATTTGGGTCATGCGCAATCTTGTAACCCTGCTCCAATTCGCCGCGCGCCACTGCAGTCACATAGGCGCGGGCATCGGTTTGCACAGGGCAGGCAGCCTGGCACTTCACCATTTTCCTGTAATAATCGGTACCGGGAATGACGACTTTATAACGGCCGTCGGTCATAGGTCACATCCTGTATAGGTAGAATTAGCGATTATTTCTCAGAGAGAATGTAAGCCACCAGGTCAGCAAGTTCCTGTTCGCTCAAATCTTCTGCCCATTTCTGATACATATCGCCTTCTTTATAGGTCTCGACGACATAAGCATTGGGCTTGACAATCGATTCATGGATATATTCTTCGGCAGAAAGACCAGCGACACGCGTCTCGGCGCGGGTACCAGTTGCAGCGGTATAAGGAGCCTTGTCATTCTTGCCGGCAGCCTCGTTATAGTTATGGCAGCTGATACAGCCTTCGGCAGAGTTCTTGCCCAATGTTTTGGAGTTGTACAAACCTTTGCCACGCGCAGCATCACCCACTACTGGGCCAGAAGATCCTCCGCCGCAGGCCGTTAGACCCAGAGCCACAATCATGGAAACCAACACCAGACTAAAAATTACCTTACGCATTTGAAATTCTCCTTATTGATATTGAAAATTATTGTGTTATATCTGCGCATCTCCCAGGCCAGTGCCTGGGAGATGCGCAGGCCAAAAATTTATTACCAGAGATTAAATCCGGGTGAAGTGAATTGAGCCTGGCTGATTAATTGGATCAACATGGGTCCATAGGCGACCAGGATCAGAACGATCGTGCCGATCAACCAGGGCTGCCAGTTATTCAACCAGCCGGGAATGACCTCGGGATGAGCAGGTTCGGCAATGGGCATATCCACTTCGGCTTTTTCCTTCGAGAAGAAGGGTGTCATAATCATATTGACAAAGAACAATATGCCAGAAACAAGCAGGATCAGACCGCCAACACCGATGAATATAGTCGGGACGCGCCAGTCACCATTGCCATAATTCTGGATGGCAACACCCAGCATGGTGCGGCGCGGGGCGCCCAGCAGACCAATCCAGTGCATACCGCGCGAGAAAATGGTCATACCAACAAACCAGGTCCAGGCCTGCCAGAGGGCAGCTTTGCGGCTCCACAGAGCCTTGCCGGTCAGGTAGGGCAGCATCCAATAAAGGATACCCATAAAGGTCAACGTAACGGCAGTCCCAACGGTCAGATGGAAATGTCCTGGAACCCAGGCAGTGTTATGCACAACCAGGTTGATGTCATAGGATGCATTGATCAAGCCACCGGCTCCGCCGAAGGCAAACAGGATCATGGCCAGGGCCTGAGCAGTGAAGGAAGGATCACCCCACGGCAGCTTCAACAGCCAGCCAAAGAGCCCCTTGCCGCCACGCGCCCGACCACCAATTTCCATGGATGCGATCACGTTGAAAGCGGTTAACATGCTGGGAAAGAACACGCTGTAGGTCAGGACCGCATGGATGAATTTCCAGACAGCCGGCACACCCGGATCGAGATATTGGTGGTGGAAACCAAGGGGGGTGGAGAGCAGCAGGAACAGCCAGAAGGAGAAACGTGCCAGCGGTTCACTGAATAATTTACCACCAGCCTGCTTCGGAATCATGCCGTACCAGGAAATATATGCCGGCAGCAGCCAGAAGTAAACCAGCGGATGACCAGTGAACCAGAACAAGGTACGCGCCAACTGCGGATCAATCCCTTGTACCAGACCAGTGGTCCAGGGGATGATAAGTCCGAGGATTTCGGCCGCGATACCCAGGGTGCAAATTTGCCACAACACCATCGTGATCAAAGAGGCAATTGCAAGGAACGGCGTGGTTACGCCCTTGTTCTCTTTACGCCAAGCCAGGAAGGTGGCCAGCATACTCCAACCACAGACCCAACTACCAACCACGAACAGGGTCAACCCAACGTAGTAGTACCATGGCGCCTGAAGCGGAGGGTAAAAAGTATATAAAACGCTTGCCTGGTTCAGGAGCAGGGGGATGGCTGCAGTTACCAGACCAACCACCATGACCCAGAAACCAACCCAACTGAGAGTCAGGTTGACAAGCGAGCGGTTAAGAGACCGGACAGTGGTCAGGGTCAGAAAACCAGTGATGAAAAAGGTGGTCCAGATCAGGGCGTTTAAAACGCCGTGCAAGGTCAGACCTTGATAGTAAGATTGAAGGCCGACGGTTTTCAGGGCTGGGTACCAATTGATCCCCATGTGCTCCAACGCCTGTAACGGACCGAACAAACTGCCGAGGGCCAAAGCTATCAGAGCCACAACGACATGCCAGCTAACGAGTTTCTTTTCAGCAGCAAACATATCTTATTTCCTTTCCTTAAAATAGCGTTACGATGTAGATAGCCATCAATACCAACCCAAGGTAAATATTGGATACCTTGAAAAGCTTGAGAGCCTGCTTTTGCTCGGGCACGATAACTAATTGCAGAGAATTCCATCCCAGCCACAACGTGGCAGGAACTGTAATTAACAAGTAAGGCCAACCAAGCGCAGAATGGTAGCCCATCAGGAGCGCGATCAAAGCCACTGCAAAAGTATGGGCACTGATCCAACCAGCCGAGGCGCGTGGGCTCAGAATGACCGGCAGCATGGGCACACCGGCGCGCGCATAATCGTCGCGATAAGCCTGTGCCAGGCTCCAGAAATGGGTTGGTGTCCAGGCAAAAACCAGCAAGGCCAGCGCCAGCACACCAGGTTCGGTCCAATTTCCGACCACCGCCCCGCCACACAAGACAGCGCAGCTTCCGGCTGTCCCGCCGATCACTATGTTTAACCAGGTGCGTGGTTTTAGCCAGAGGGTGTAAACCCCAACGTAAATGGCTGCTCCAGCAAATAGAAATACTGCCAAGGGAATGCTATAAGGCAGCGCAATCATTACCGCCAAGATCACCAGCCCAATGCTTATTTCCAGGGTGGTTTGTGGGCGAGCAAAAGCGCCAATTGCCAGTGGGCGCTTGCGCGTGCGCTGCATGCGCCCATCGCGTTCCCGCTCCAAATACTGATTAATCGCCGATGCGCCTCCAGACGAAAGCGTTCCGGTGATGACCAGCAGAAACAGTTGGCCAATGGATAGCTTGCCGCCTGATGCCAACAGCGCACCGCCAACCGAAGACAGCAGCAGCAAGACAACCACCCGTAATTTAAAGAGGACCACTACGCGGCCAAGAAACTCGCCCAACGCATTTTTTGATTTGGCAATTTTCCAGGCCAGACTACCAGTCGATCTCGTTTTTACGTCCATCCAAAGGCTCCTTTAACCATTTCGGGGCAAGCAGTGCCTGACAAAAAACATTTTCGCTCTCAAGTGGCGTCACAGATTTAGACCTTACAGGTCAATTATTCTTGCGGCGACGATTTTTTTACCCTGGAGCGCTGGTTTTGTGACAGGCTCGTTATCGTTACTTCACAATGATCTTGCCAAACATGTTTTGATGGCCAACACCGCAATATTCGGTACAGACATACGGAAATTCACCCGCCTTATCAAAAGTACGGGTCAATTTGGCAATCTGCCCGGGAAGCACCATCATGTTAATGTTTGTATCTTGTACTTTAAACCCGTGCTGAACATCTGCACTGGTGACATAGAAAGTTACGGTGGAACCAACCGGAACGGTAATTTCGCTCGGGTAATAGCGCCAAGGACTCGCCTGCGCCAGAATATACGCTTCATATTTACCAGGCGCCAGTTCACGCAGACCCAGCTCGGCTTCCGAAAATGGTCCAGAGGCCTTGACTGTATTTGGATCTATCCGCGCAAATGGCTGTGGCAACTGGAAACCATTGACAAACCCGGCTACCCCAACCAGGACGGCAAGCACCACCAGCATGATCGTGGTCAGGCCAATCCACCATTTTTCGTAAACATGGATGTGAATCATTGGGTCACCCCTCTTTCAAGCAAGGTCAGGTAGACCCAGCTCCACAAGATTACGATGGTAATCAGGTATATCAGGCTGATTGCAAGAGCACCTTTCGGGTGTTCCATCTCTGGATCACCCTTTTTGGCAGAACCCTGCCCGGGTTTTGCATCTTTTTTCATAAAACATCCTCCGAATTTTCAATCAAATTGATGGGCCGATTATTACTTGGGTCGGATATGCTTTTCATCGTGGGAAATCCTTATAAGCCTGCTCCCTTGCTAATTATTTATTGTTCCCTGATTGCAACTTCAATTGAAATATCGCCAAATTTTTCGAATTTCAATGCCAAGGGTAATTTTGCGCCGGACGTAAAATCTGCCAGCTTATTGATGCACATGATGTGTAAACCGCCGGCCTTGAGCTCCACAGCTCCACCAGCCGGGATTTCGATTGAACCATTGGATACCGGGCGCATGCCCATAACGCCATTGGCATCCATGAAAGACTCGTGCAGTTCGGTGGTACCACAGGCTGTGGATTGCACGCTGATTAATTTATCGGCATCCGCTCCATTATTATGGATGGTCATATAAAACACCCCAGCCAGCGCCACCTTGGGCGAAGGACGCCCCCATTGGCCTTCAATGCTGATTGCTTGGGCAGCAGGTGCCCCACAGGCGGATAGCATAAAAGCAACTGTCACGATGAAAAAGAACAAGCCGTATACTTTGCGGAACATAATTACTTTCCTTCCATCAAACTTCATTATCGGTCTAGCAAATAAGTCAGATCGGCAGCCATATCAGCTGCCGTTGCGCCAAAGGGAAACACCACTCGCAAAAAACCCTGGCGGTCTATGGCCATAACGGTAGCCGTATGGTCCACCAAATACCCCAGAGCAGAATCGCCAACCTTTTTTTCATAGAAAATTCCGTAGTAGGTGGCAACTGCTGCAATCTGATCAGACGTACCCGTCAACGCAATAAAGCTGGGATCGAAATGGGGAATATAATCAGCCAGAACTTGCAGCGTATCTCGCTCCGGGTCCACCGTCACCATGAATACCTGCACCTGGTCTGCACGTTTGCCGAGTAACTCACGCGCTTTGTGCAGCTCTGCCAGAGTGGTAGGACAGACGTCCGGGCAGGTGGTGTAACCAAAATACAACAACACCACTTTGCCACGGTAATCATCGAGTGAAACCGCCTGACCATTAGAACCTGTCAAGGTAAAGTTAACTGCTGGTACAGGCGATTGCAAAACCATGCCGTGAAAAACATATGGCTGAAAAACATTCCAGATCAACCAGATTGCTCCGGCTAGAATAAACAAACCCAACGCCACTCCAAAAGCCAGGAATGAGGTTGTGCGCCAAAAAGGACGTACCGGCGCGCTATTTTCGATCATGGGTAACACCTGAATAAGTGAGCGGCTTCATAAGCATATCGACCTACACCTTTGCTATTTTGAATTTCAGCAACAAGATAATTAACATCACGCAAAATTAAGGCAAGGTCCAGCTTGGAACTGCGATACTCAGAGCGGATAATCCCCCAACCATCCACAAGCTCAAATCGCGGTTCAAATTTGATTGAATATTGACCATCTGGACCGGATGCTTTTTCATAATACAGACCGAAACCTCCACCTACAACGTATTTCGTGCGAGTGGGGTCACCAGTCAGGAAATCCCAGGAAACACTGTTTTGAGGGGCATTCATAGCCTGGGACATGTATTCGCCCAACACAGCTGGTGTATCGCGCCCGGGATCGAGGGAAATGGTCACAAGCGCAAATTTTGTTTCCTGCACACCCAATTCTGCGAGCGAAGTACGCAGAGACTCCATTTGTGAAGCTGACTGGAGACAATCAGGCCCGCAATTACTATACATAAAGTTATAGACCGTTAGCTTGCCACGATAATCTTCACTCGTCCTGCGCTGACCAGTCTGATTAATAAAGGCAAAACCCGGCGAAAGACCAACGCGAGGAAGCACCTTGATAGGCTGAATAATATTGAAGGCAAAAACAACCACCACCCAAATCCCCATAATCGCATATAGCAACCACAGCAACCAGTTTGAGCGATTGGCAGGGTGTTTTTCGATCGGAGGTTGAGCAGTTAAGTTGATGGACATGCTAGTGTTTTCATAATGCTGGAATTATTTCTTTGACCAACAGATCCCCGCAAGCTCAGGGAATATTAATTATTTTCTAATCTTATTTTAACAAAAGCTAAATATTCCATCATCAACCATATGGAGCTGTTTATATAGAAAAACGGCTACCTTTTGGTAGCCGTTTGGAGATTTGAAATATCTGTTTGGATTAATCCATTCGGGGTATCCGCCCTGATCACCCCCGTAGAACTATTAATTCTTTTGAACCTTGTTTCGCGCAGTCCAGGCTGCTGCTTCTGCGCGGCTGTGCAGATGGAGTTTATCCAAAATCGTTCGCAGGTGCGCTTTGATGGTGTGAGGTGAGAGTGAGAGTTTAACGCCAATTTCCTTGTTGGTCAGTCCCTGCGCAACCCACTGCAAGACCTCATTCTCACGTTCAGAGAGTAAACTATCAGACACGCCATTCCCGGGTATGTCGGCGGGAACAGGCATGGCCGCAAACTCATTCAGCAGCTTGACCGCCATTCCAGGTGAGATGATGGCACCTTTGGTATAAACAAGCTTGATGGCTTCGATCAAATCCGAAGTCGAAACACTTTTAAGCAGGTAACCGCGCGCGCCAGCACGAATGGCAGCATACAAATCTTGTTCCTGCTCAGAGGCGGTCAGCATTAATACCGAAGCTTGTGAATGAATGTTGCGCAGCTGGCGGGTGGCTTCGACGCCATCCATCTTTGGCATGTTAACATCCATCAAGATCACATCCGGTTTAAATTCAGCCACCCGTGAAATCACCTCCATGCCATTCGATACACTGGCAACAACAGTGATATCCGGTGAATCGCTGAGCATACGCGCCAGACCTTCACGGAACAGGTGGTGATCATCGACAATGAGAACTCGAATCATGGGCAACTTATACCACAACTCGCTTATTAACACTGAGGGGCACTGCAACCGTGATGCGGGTGCCCTGGAGTGTGCCAGTTGCAACCGTCAAGGCGCCGCCCATGTTGCGGGCGCGCTCTCGCATGGTGGTCAACCCAAAGTGGCGTTGGGCCGCCAAATCTGGTTTCATTGCATCTGGAAAGCCTCGTCCGTTATCGGTAATCGACAATTCCAACTCAGAATCAGTCGCTTTCAAGCAAACTTCCACATGAGTGGCATGCGAATGTTTGCGCACATTCGCTAAAGACTCTTGAGCGATCCGCAAAAATTGTAATGCCACCGCTGGCTCAACCAGCAAACCCTCTGGCTCGACCGTAAACCGGGTTTGGATGCCTGTCTTCTGAGTAAACTGGGCACTGTATTCAGCCAGGCGGGAGGCCATCTGATCTGGGCTATCCAGTTCTTGGCGCAGCCCCTCAATAGCTTCTCGCGCTTCCAAATACGCTGATTGGATGGAAAGGCGCATTTCGTCCACTTCGCGGGCAGCAGCGTCATTCTTCCCAGCACTGATTAAACTTGCCAGCCTTTCGGTTTGCATATTTAGCAGCGCAAGGGTTTGCGCCAGGCCATCATGAATCTCTCGTGAAAGCCTGTAGCGCTCTTTAAGTACTGCCAGTTGGTCAAGTTGAACATAAAGTTTGGCATTTCGGATGGCCAAGGCAATTTGATGTGCCATGGTATTCAAAAGCTCAACGTGCCGGTTATCGAAAGCGCGCCTGCGTTTCGCCCCCAAGAAGATGGCCCCCAATGCCTGGCCTTCGGCGATCAAAGGAGCGGCAACAGCCGAAAGAAAATCGAACCCGGCTTCTTTGCTTAGCTCAGGTGAGATTACAGCCGAACCGGTTGAATGCGCCTGGCCAGCAAGTTCCAGGGCCAGGGTAAAACGCGGATCGGTCAAACTATCGCCCAAACCCTGGCGGGCACGGCAAACCCAGGTATGGGTGTCCTGGTCGAACAGGAATAAGCCACCAACCTGGGCTTCCCACCCGGCGGTGGTAATAAACAATACCTGGTCTTCAAAATCCCGCATAATCGGCACCCCTACGTCACCGTTCTGCAATACCTGATCCAGAGCGTATAGAGCGTCCGTCTGGCGGGTACGCGCCCGCAGGCTTTCAAGCATCGAGGTAATCGCACCGCTCAATATGTTCAAAAGGTGAACTTGATCTTCCGGCGGTCCATCCACAGAAGGGAAATAGGCCGAAATCAGCCCAACCCGTTCTTGTTCGTAAATCATGGGCATACAAATGAGCCCACCGATACCATCCGCCCTGGCCTTTTCATGAAGGCCTTCAAATAAGGGACAATCGCTGGTTGAGATGGTCCTCAGAACTGTACAGTTTCGACAACGTTCGGTAGAAACGCCAGTTGCCAGGCGCGCGCGAAAGGCGTTCAGATATTCATCACTCAATCCCCAGGCCATATCCAACTTCAACCTGTCTTTATTATCATCAAATGTAATCACTGACGATGCCTGCGCCCCGATCAGGTGGTATGGTGCTTGCACGGCCAGTTCCAAAACGGTTTGCTCATCGTTTGCCACGCCAAGCTGCCGCCCAAGCTCATTTAATGTGAGCAGCTTTTGATGGTTTGCTTCCAACTCTGCATAGGCAAACTGCGTTTGCCTTTCTGCTTCTGCATGACTGGCGATTGTTGTGGCAAGCCGGCTCAAACCTATCCAGGCTACGACACTGCCGGTAAAACCATAAATTATAAGCTCGGCTTCTTGATGCCAGCTCTCAGAAAATGTGTCAATGATCAAATGCAGACCGGCCTGATGCAATGAAGCTAGAATCATCACAACCAGTGGCACCGCCCAGCGCATTCGCCGCAACCTGACATCCAACGGCGCAGTCCAATAATGAGCGAATTTTGTCAACAATTGTTTCCCAGGTAGCATCAGACCTCTTATTTGCCAGTTAGGCGGCAGGCTCCGAAAGTTTTTAGCCTATTCACGCCATGCATAACCCTGCGCTTCGATCCGCGCCGGAATATTATATCCAAGCATTTCAGCCACTGCATTTACAAAAACGATAACTGCACGTTCGCATATTTGGCGAACACTTGCGCGCAGTCGAAACGTTATTCGTAGAAGAACACCCTGCCCAATCGCAGATTAATTATGCCACAGAATTACTTGATAAAAGTTCGTTCAAAACCGCATATTACAGATGTCATTCAAACCCATGATTCCTATTCCTGGCCCAAAGAAGCAATCAGAACAAGACCTTGCTTCACAAAACCCACCCGACCGGGCCATTGTACACGTTCTCTCAAAGAAAGATTTTTCGTCTTGAGTTTTTTACAATGAGCAGTAAAATTGAGACTATGGATATCCAAGCCCTGACCATCTCTTCCGCCCTTGATCAGCTCCGCGCTGGCACATTGAACGCCGCTCAGTTGAGCGAGGCCTGTTTTCAGGCCATCGAACGGCTCAATCCTTCTATTAATGCTTTCATCACAATTCTCGACCGACCGCAAATCGCCGTGGACCAACTTGCGAACCAGGCGCTTCCAGGAATTCCGATTGCCATCAAGGATCTTTACCAGACCGCGGGTGTGCTCACCAGCAGCGGAACAAGTTTTTTCAAGGATTTTATCCCCACTCACGATGCGGCGGTGGTCGAGCGCTTCAAAAATGCAGGCGCACTCATCACCGGGAAAACCAATACCCATGAAATCGCCCTGGGTGTCACTGGCGTAAATCCACACTACGGTGCTGTGCGCAATCCCTGGGACCTTGAGCGTATCACCGGTGGGTCATCCAGCGGCAGCGCTGCCGCCGTTGCCGCCGGGATGAGTCTGGCTGCCATGGGCACAGATACTGGCGGCAGCATTCGCATCCCAGCCAGCCTGTGTGGTGTCGTTGGGCTCAAACCAACCTACGGGCGGATATCTCTGCGCGGAATTCTTCCACTCTCCTGGAATCTGGACCACGCCGGACCCATCACCAAAACTGTCAAAGATGCCGCCATCCTGTTGCAAATTCTGGCAGGCTATGACGAACATGATCCTGCCTCGCTGAACATCCCCGTCGATGATTATCTTTCCCGGCTCGAGGCGGGTGTGCATGGCTGGCGCATTGGTGTGATTACCGGAGACTACGCCTGGGAAACTGATCCCGAGGTTTTGGAGACCATCCGCCAGGCTGCCAAGGTATTCGAAACATTGGGAGCGCAAGTCGAACCGGTTGAGCTGAATTTCCTGCGGGATGCAGCCCTGGCCAACAGCCTGATGACCCAGGCCGATGGCGCAGCTTTTCACCGCGAACGCCTCATGGAGCACCCTTTGGGCTTCGGAGAAGATGTGCGTCTGCGCCTGCAAACCGGCGCTGGCTTTACGGCAGGCGATTATTCATTAGCCCGTCGAACGCAGGTGGAGACACGGCGCAAGATGGAGTTCTTCTTCAAAGATTTTGACGCGCTGCTGCTGCCTTCCACGCCAATTTCAGCCCCATTGATCGAAGGTAACAATGCTCTTGAACAGGCCCGCCGTCTGACGCGCTTCACCGCCCCGTTTAACCTGACCGGGTTGCCTGCAATATCCATCCCGTGTGGATTCTCGAGCGACCGGCTGCCGATTGGTCTGCAAATCGTCAGCCCAGCCTGGGCAGAAAAGAAACTCTTGCAAGCCGCACACGCTTTTGAACAGGCTACAGATCATCATAAGCAAAGACCGGAACTGTAAAAATTGTAAAGGGCTTGTCCAAAAAGTCGGACTAGCCCTTTACAATTAAAAACGAGTGGTTTTTCCACTCGTTTTAATATCATCAAACCATCCCGAGCCCGCTAAAATTACGGTTTTCGCAGTTCAGCCAGCACGATTGCCAGATCTGAAGGCAGCGGCGCCTCAAAACTGCGCATAATCTTCTCACCCGGCAGAGTGATTTTCAGCCGGAAGGCATGCAGGAAGTGCCGGTCTAATACCAGGCTGGATTTTTTATGCCCGTAAATGCCATCGGCCACAATTGGACAGCCCAAAAATAAGCAGTGCAGTCTAATCTGGTGGGTACGGCCTGTATGCGGGTGAAATTCCAAGAGGGTGTGTCGAGGAAAAGTCTCCAGTGTCTTATATTCGCTGATAGCCTCGCGACCTTTGGCAACCGTGGTAACCGCCATCTTCTTACGCTGATGCGGGTCGCGGCCAATCGGCGCTTCAACTCGACCAGTGGGCGTGGGTGGGTGACCATCCACCAGGGCGATGTAGGTTTTTTCCACCCTGCGCAGGCGAAACTGATCCTGCAGCCAGCGGTGAGCGCGTTCATTCTTCGCCAGGATGATCAGCCCGGAAGTATCTTTATCCAGCCGGTGAACAACACCGGGGCGCTCTTCACCACCAATGCCTTCAATATCCGGTTCATAACCCAGCACAGCATTTACAAGCGTCCCACTCGCGTGCCCGGCGGCAGGATGGACAACCATTCCGGCCGGTTTATTGACCACAATCAGTTCTTCATTCTCAAAGATAACATCCAGGGGGATTTTTTCTGCAATCAGTCCCACAGAGTGTACCGGGGGGACGCGCACAGACACACGCTCACCACCACCCAGCATCTGGCCACCTTTTTTTGCGACCTTGCCATCAACTTCCACAAATCCATCCAGAATCAGGCCTTGCAAGCGTGCACGCGAAAACTCTGGCAAGCAAGCCACCAGATATTTATCCAGGCGTTCGACGTCGCCATCATACTGAAAAAGCTCCAAACGATCACTCAACCTGAGTATCTCCCAATCTATCCTGGGCTTCGCTGCCCTCGGTTTCAAGAACGATGATATCCTGGTTCTCAGTTGGAGCCAGGCTTGGATCTAGCACCTGGGCGGCTTTTGCCGCAGCAAGTTTTCGCTCGTTTACTTCTTTAAACCAGACACCAACCAGCAAAATAGCCACACCAGTTGAAATACTCGCATCGGCCAGGTTAAATACCGCAAAATTACCCACCGAGATGAAATCCGTTACCTGCCCATTATTGGTCAGGCGATCAATCACATTGCCCAAAGCGCCGCCCATCTGCATACCCATCGCCAGTTTCAGCCACCAATCCGCGTCATCCACCTGGGGATAATAATAGATGATCAAACCGACAACGAGAAATGCCAGGATCGTAAATACCCAGCCATAGCCCTCAAAGGAACCAAATGCCGCCCCAGTGTTATACCAGTGCACAATGCGCGCATACGGGGAAAGCCATTCCATCCCCGCCGGCAGCCAGGTATCACCCAACTGCAGCGTACGGACGAGTACTTTCGTCCATTGGTCGAGACCGATGACCACGGCCGCCACAAAGAACAGCCCCGGATAATTTTTAATATTCTTCAAATTGCCTCCAAATCATTCAATGTTACCCTTATTGTACCAGTAGGGCGCAAGGCATGCGCCCCGATAACTTCCACGGCACCCAAGCCCCATTTTTAGCCTGACGCAGCCCATCACAGCCCAGGATCTGTCTTGAAAACACGCGGCACCCGCGCGCTGATATTTGTCATTACCTCATACGAATTTGTACCCGCCCAGGCAGCCAGGTCGTCTGCACCGATACTCTCGCCGCCTGGCGAAGCCTGCCCCAACAGGATGACCTCATCCCCCAACCTGGCGCTGTCACCTTCCAGGTTGATCATACATTGATCCATGCAAATCCGCCCGACCTGTTGGTATTTCTTGCCATTGACGATCGCTTTGGGCTGGTTGGTCATGCGCCTGAAGTAACCATCGGCATACCCGCAAGGAATAGTCACGGTGGTGACGGGATGATCGGAGACCCACAGCGAGCCGTAACTGACCGGATTACCAGGAAGCGTTAGCTTGCTGTAAACTACCTGCGATTTCCAGGTCATGGCTGGCGCGATCGGTACGGAACGTAAAACATCATCATCCGGATAGACGCCATAAAACATCACACCGGGGCGCACCATATCAAAATAACTCTCCGGCAGGTTCAAAATTGCGGCAGAGTTGGCGGCATGCCTCAAGGCTGGGGTGGGCAATCCACGTTTTTCATAATATGACAACACCTCGTTAAAACGCTGTAGCTGCGTGCTGGCATAAGAAAACCCGGATTTTCGTTCCATCTCCGGTGTTTCCAGGGTTTCAGAGTTGGCGAAATGGGTATAAATACCCTCAATCTCAACATGCCGGCAGGCCAGGGACTGTTCAATGAACGCACCGGCTTCATACCAACGCACACCCGCGCGCTCCATGCCGGTATCAATCTTGAGATGCGCCTTGATACGTTTCCCGGCAGCCAGCCCAACCGCGTCGGCAGCCTGCAGCACCTCCAGAGATGAGACTGTCAGCGTCAGATCGTGTTCCAAATAATAGGGGACATGCTCTGGCAGTGTTCCACCAGCGACAAGTATCGGTTTGGTAATACCAATCTCGCGCAAATGGATGCCCTCATCCAGGACGGCGACACCAATCGCATCCACAAACGGTTCGATAAACGGTGCCACGCCATCGATGCCATGGCCATAGGCATTGGCTTTGAGCATCACGAGCACCTTGGCCGGAAAAACTTTGGTGCGAATAGCATCCACGTTCCGGCGCAGCTGGCTTAAATCAATAACAACATGAGTTGGGCGAAGCGGAATATTCATGAGAGTATTTTACTTCTGTGTGGACGGATTTTAAAGACAAACAATCTGATTTCTTCCTTTGCAATGATTTCTTAGGCTGCTTCCCAGACATACTTCACATCAGGTTCGTTTTCCGGGGCCGGGCTAACCCCAAATTCGACGGCCTTGAAATCATGCTTCTCATAAAAAGCGCGCGCGTTTAGGTTGACCTGCAGCGTATAAAGCCACAAGCGCTGCGGTGAAAGCGTATGCGCGTAGGTCAATAGCTGCCCACCAATGCCCTGGCGCCAATGCCCGGGATGGATATAAAGATGATCGATGAAATCTGCCTTGATAGCCATAAAGGCCAGCGGATAATTATTTTCATCGGCCGCAATCCAGACCTGATCTTGCAACAGAACCTGATCTCTAAAATAGATAATATCCTGATAAAGAAAGTAGCCTTTTTGCCGTTGAAAATCCGGCAAGGATACTTCTCGCGCAACGCGCCATAGAATATTAACAGCATCAAAATCGGCTGGCTGGTATGCTCGAATTTTTATTTTCATGGGAATCCCGGCTCCAAAATGGACTGGACATAAGCATTATAATGTAGATACCCATGAAAAACTTGGCTTCGCTATTCCAAAACTCGGGCGTAACACACCCAACCTCAGGCATATTAGGCGAAATATATCCCTTCGACCCGCACACCCGCACATTCACCATACCCGCCCGCCTGGGTCAATACGCTGACTTCTTTAATCCAATGGACCCATCACCAGCACCAGCCCGAGATCTCTCACTTGACCTGGTGGAATATCTTAACCAATGCTCTGATGAGATCCCTGGGAAATCTCTCACTTGACCTGGTGGAATATCTTAACCAATGCTCTGATGAGATCCCTGGGAAATACCCGCTCACGGTTTCGATCGAAATCCAGAATGAACCCCAGGCCGCTCGGCAAGAACAGGAATGCCTGGAAAGCCTGCGCAGTTTTTACCAGCACGCAATATTTGTCACCCAGGCCAACATTCGGCGCAAACGCAGGCAGGCACTCAAATATCTGCTGGTGTCATTCACATGCCTGGCAATCTACATTATCAGCGAACAATGGAATCTATCAACTTTTTTTTGGAACCTGCTGAGGGAAGCAGTTCTGATCGGCGGCTGGGTTTTCATGTGGGAATCCGTCACACTCAATTTCATCGAAATGGACAGCCACATTCAAGAGATCAAGAAATACCGCCGTTTGATCAACGCGCAGATCAGGTTTTCCCATGATCAGTTTCTCGAGAATTCCGCAGAGCTGCCCTACCCTGAGACGAAATAACCACCCGGCTGTTTCGTCTCAATTCTCAAAATGGTTTGTGGTTGAATATCCAGTCACCTTCCAGCCACAAGCCCCCATGAAAATCTTGTTTCTATAGTGTAGCGATTTTTAAGCGCGAATAGCCAAAATAAGACCTTCGCCACACCGTATAATGAAAATCTCCGCGACCATTTCGAGTTTAAAAAACGCTTGGCTTTGTTGGCCTTGTCAATTTCAGCACGACCCAAACCGCCCAGGCCGTATTGGCTCAGGTGTCCACTGCATTCCGACCACGCGGCAGCGGCGCGCGGGTTTGAACCAGGAGCATCAAGACTGGCTCCAGGTCAGGCCCCGAAACTATAGTGCATAGGCGCGCGCCGAAGCACTGCGGACGTCCCATACAACGATGGCATTAGCGCTTATCACTCAGCGTACGCGACTCAAGCTTTAGCCGAAGCTTTAACTGAAGCTCTAGCAAGCCAGAAGTCAGCCTGTATTTTTGTCTGGTAGAGAATATAATTATGATATTCGAACACCGAGAAAAGGAGTATCTATGAAAATTGTTACAGATTGCGCCGCGGACATGAGCGCCTCAGAGTTGGACGAATTGGGCATCACCCAGGCCCCGCTTTTTATCCAATTTCCGGAAGGTGAAGTAAGCGCCACGGATATCTCTGCCGATGAATTTTACAACCGTCTGGAAGCCATGCGGCCCGCCATTCCAACTACAGCCCAGCCATCCAGTGGGATGTTTGAACAGATTTACCGCCAGCTGGCTGATACAAGCAAGAATATTTTCTCCATCCATATCTCATCCGGGCTGAGCGGAACGATCAATTCGGCGCAGGTGGGTGGCG
>JAPLGT010000139.1:0-20295 GCA_026390035.1 Chloroflexota bacterium | reverse complement strand
GAAGACCGAAAGACTTTGCCTCTCGCCTTGTGCGCCCGTACTGCTTCGTTCTGGATGCCCTGCCCAGGTAGTTCTACGCTCGTCAACCCCCGTTTGAGCTGGGCTTTTCCCCTTTTATCCGCCTACTGCTTCGAAGTCCCCAACCCATATCGTAATACTCGCGCCGCTCTGGAAGAAGCTTATTCAATCAAATCCTCAATTAGCAAAAACAAAAAGCCAATCGATGAAAATATGAATCTTTTTCACTTATGGAGAAATTGTTAATATTCTGTCAAGAATTGTGGAGAGTTAGACAATTCTGCTTATGATTCTGTTACACTAAATACTGAATGTTATTTGTCAACGTGCGCTTGTCATGTGCACAAAATAATGGTGGATTTTGCACAGACAATTAATACTACCAAATGGTCCTGCATATTTCAATTAAAATCATCAACCCAAGCTGAGCTTGCTGGCCTGACAACTATTCATAACAAAATATTTTTCGACAAATATCCTTGTTTCAAACCAGCTTCGGCAGTCGTCAAATCCAAGAATTCACAAGTTCTGCCGGACGCCAGACGAGGGAGAAAATCAATGAGAATCCTTATAGCTGGGACAGTTCACTACCCTGCCATGAATGGGCAGGCTGTCTTTACTGAAAATCTAACCGAGGGGTTGGCAAAACGCGGAAATGAAGTCTTGTCAATTTTCCCATCAGAAATAGGACCTGCTTACAGCGCAACCCGTAACAACGTCCAGGTTGAGGCGTTGAGATCATCCAACTTGAATATGATACATTCGGATGCTTTTTTCTCTTTGTTCTCAGAAAGCGCTATTCGTAAAATTTTAAGAGCTTTCCAACCAAATATTGTTCATGTTCAGGATCATTTTCCACTTAGCCAGGATGTGGTTCAAGTGGCAAAAAATTCAGGCATTCCACTGATAGGTACAAACCATTTCATGCCCGAAAATCTTGCCGCTTATGTACCTTTTATTTCTAACATTAAACCGCTTTATAACCATGTAATGTGGGCATGGATGCTGGCTGTGTACAACCGCTTGGAGATCGTAACGGCCCAATCAAAAGCATCCGCAGCACTTATGCAAGCAAAAGGTCTAAAAATCCCTGTTTATCCGGTCTCTTGCGGCATTGATCTCAACCGCTTCCACCCAGATTCTACCGTGAAGCGAGCTGCCGTCCTTACCCGCTTTGGGCTCGATCCTAATCGAACTATTTTTCTCTTCGTTGGACGGGTAGATCACGAAAAACGCCTGGATGTTATCCTACGCGCATTAAAGAAACTCGACCGTGATGATATCCAGCTGGGAATCGCCGGGCACGGAGCTGCACAGGAATCTTTGCGTATGCTCGCAAATGAACTTGAACTGGGCGAACGTGTCCACTTTACCGGGTTTGTACCTGCCGATGATTTACCAGACTTATTAAACAGCGTCGATATTTTTACCATGCCGAGTGAAGCTGAATTATTAAGTATCGCATCCCTAGAAGCAATGGCCTGCGGCCGACCCGTTCTGCTTGCCAACGCAGTTGCCCTACCAGAATTAGCTGGAAACGGAATCAATGGCTATTTGTTCCAGCCGGGCAATCCAATCGATGCAGCTCGCTGCATTGCATTGCTTGCTGATCACCCAGAGCACTGGGCTCGGATGGGTGCCAACAGCCTGGAAAAGGCAAAACACCATAGTATGGAAAATACTATAAAGCAGTACGAAACACTATACGTAAACCTATTGGCGGGCACTTACTCAAGCATAGCAGACCCGGGCTTAAACAGCTACCATTCTTTGCCCACCGAGTTGATTGGCAATAAAAAGTAGGAAATAATAAAAAATCGAGCCGAATTTCTTCGGCTCGATTTTTTATTACCATATCCCAGATTTATTTGCCCATTTCCTGGCGGACAGTATGATACAGACTCTCGGCTTTGATATCGCTTAGAGCAAAACAAGGAGCTTTCAGATGGTCAGCCAATTGTTTCGCCAGACCCTGATCAAATGCTGCATGCTCCATGTTGATAACCAGGCTTTTAACCTTTTCATTCGCGATTATCTCCGCGAAATGATAAGATTCTTCCTGCGGAGGCAAAGGTCCTACCGAGACATTTCCTGCGCCATCAGTCATAATGATCAAGAGTGGCTCAACATCGGGATGTGTATGCTTTTCGCGCAGTAAAACATCGGTTGCCATTAACAAACCGGCAGAAAGTGGGGTCTTGCCTCCCACAGGGATATCCACCAATGCCCGCTGAGCTAACTGGACACTATTGGTCGGCGGAAGCACCAGGGTGGCCCTATCTTTCTGGAAAACTATCAGACCGACACGGTCTCTACGCTGATAAGCATCGGTAAGCAAGGAAAGTATGGCACCTTTGGTAGCGTTCATGCGCTCGGCAACTGCCATCGACCACGAAGCATCCACCAGAAAAAGCACCAGGTTAGCCATACGTTTGACACGAACTTTTTTCTGCAAATCACTTTTTTGAATTGCAAATGCCACTTTCTTGCGCTGCTCTACCCTGTGTTTTTGAAAGGGCGCAGCTGCTCGAATAGTGGCATCGAATGCAATATCCCGGCTTCCGTTAGCAGGTCTTGACATTACATAACGGCCGCGTTTACGTTCGGTCCGCGTTTGGGAACGACGGCCAGAATTTTTTCGGGTTAACTTGTCCAAGGGTGTATCTAGCTTACGTGGAGCAAAAGTTTCGCCAGTCTTGACCTTTTGCCCACCATCCCACCAATTTGCATTCTGGGATGCGAATACATCCTGCCGGGCGGGCTCAGAAGTTGACGGTCGCGTGTCATCCTGAACCTGATCTTCTACGATCGACTTTTTTTTTCCTGAGCATCTGACTGATCTTGCGAATCCTCGCCGGGCTCACCTTCTGATGATTGCCCAACCAGGTTTTCGATACGTTCTTGCAATTGTTCAGCAGTTATTTCAGCCTGATAGAACGGCCCACGCTTAATACGGTGCGGCAGGGCAAGTTCGGCAGCCAGGGCAATATCGTGATCGGTTATGGTAGTGCGTCCATCAAAGGCAGCTTGTGCTCGGGCAGCTTTCAAGATCACCAGATCAGCACGGTGGCCATCGACGTTGAGAGATGAAGTCAATGCAGCAATCGAAAGCAGGTCGCGTCTGGAATAAGTCACCTTACCAACCAATTTGCGAGCCAGCTCAATCTGGTGCGAAATTTCTTCCTCATGTTGCAAAAACGTTCTCCGAAATGCATCCGGATCTGCCTCAAATGCAATATTGCGTTCCATGATCAAAACACGCTCGCGCGCATCGCGAATGCCAGTGATATCAACAGCAAAGGCAAAGCGGTCGAGAAGCTGTGGCCGTAAATCACCTTCTTCAGGATTCATCGTACCAACAAGAATGAAACGCGCTGGATGTGAAAATGAAATACCTTCACGTTCGACAATATTCATCCCCATGGCCGCAGAGTCGAGCAACAAATCAACCACATGGTCATCCAAAAGATTGACTTCGTCGATGTATAGCAATCCACGGTTGGCATTTGCCAATACGCCCGGTTCAAAATGACGCTCACCCTTCTGAATGGCTTGCTCAATATCCAAGGTTCCAACAACACGATCCTCTGTGGCTGAAACAGGCAGATTCACAAACGGAATAGGACGAACATCGAAGGGCAGCTCTTTGATCGAAAGAGAACGTTCCTTGCACTCAGTACACCAAGTATTTGGACTGTCAGGATCACAACCAAAGCGACAATCCTTGACGGCACGCACCTTTGGCAGCAGAGCAGCAAGTCCGCGAGCTGCGGTAGACTTTGCAGTACCGCGCTCACCACGGATCAAAACCCCGCCAACACGGGTGTCAACAGCGTTCAAAATTAGAGCGCGTTTCATGCGCTCTTGGCCAACAATAGCAGTGAATGGGTAGATAGTCAGCATAGCGATTCCTCAATCGCGATTATACTACCTTGTGACTGAGAATTTTTCAAATTCTAAAAATCAACATTTCCGCCGATAACTCAGCAAGAATATGTGGCGAACAACCATCTAAATTACCCGAATTGATCCGGATATGTACACGAAAGTTTAAATCACTCTTATTTTGGTATTGTCAACTGGAACAATCACCTGTATAATCAAATATAATCTCTTTATGTCGGAGCAATTCAGTTATGATTGATGAACAGGACGCCCTTCAGGGGCAAGGGGGCCGCGACGAGCAGTTCCAGAATGAAAGCCATGAAACCATGGAAAGCCTCATGCGGTCCGAAGACGCCGGGTTAGAATTTCCCATTCAAGGTGAAATTCGCCAGGGTGTGATAGCCAGCATTTCGTCATCCCAAATTTTGGTCAGCGTCGGGTCCAAATCCGAAGGCGTGATCATGGGGCGGGAACTTGAACAAATTCCTACCTCGGAGCGCGAAGCGCTTGCAGTTGGCCAGGAAATTCCTGTCTATGTGATCAACCCAGAGGACCAAAATGGGAACGTCATTCTCTCCTATACCCGCGCCCGCGAAGCCTTGGGCTGGGAATTGGTTGAGAAGATGCAGGAAAGCAGCGAAGCCTTTGAAGGCAAGATTGATGGCTACAACAAGGGTGGGCTGATTGTCTTGGTGCATGGTCTGCGTGGTTTCATACCCGCTTCTCAGATCAGCATGACTCGCCGCAGTTCAGTGCAAGGAGATACTCCTGATCGCTGGGCTAAGATGATCGGCGAAACCATCGGTGTACGCATCATTGAAGTTGATCGCGCCCGCCGTCGCCTGATCCTTTCTGAGCGCGCCGCTAACCCGGAAAGTCGCCAGTCCCTCAAAGAACGCGTCATCGAGGGCTTGGAAGAAGGCCAGGTTTATACCGGCCGTGTGACTTCTGTCGCCGATTTCGGCGCATTTGTCAACGTCAACGGCGCCGACGGTCTTGTCCACCTTTCCGAGCTATCTTGGGAGCGCGTTCAACACCCCAGCGAAGTACTCGAGGTTGGCCAGGAAGTCAAAGTCAAAGTTATTAGCGTGGACAAGGACAAGAAACGTATTGGCCTTTCCATCCGCGCTCTTCAAGGTGATCCCTGGAACGAAAAAGTGGCCAAGTTCAAAGTCGGCCAGCTTGTGGAAGGAACCATTACTCGCTTGACAAAGTTCGGCGCTTTTGCCCGGCTTGAAGGTGACGTAGAAGGTTTGATCCATATTTCTGAGTTGAGTGAGAACCGTATCAATCATCCAAAAGAATCTGTCAAAGAAGGCGATGTGCTCACACTGCGGGTTATCCGCATTGACGAAGACCAGCGTCGTATCGGTCTCAGCTTGCGTAAAGTAGACTCAGGGGCTTACGCAGACATGGACATGAAGGCCCTGGCAGCGGAACTCACACCGGACAACGAAGAAGAGTAAAATTACTACCAAAGAGCGCACCAGCCGGTGCGCTCTTTTTGTTTTACCCAAGTACCCAAGCGTCCATTTTCTTTAGATATCTGAAGGCATGGCGCTCCACCAATCATCTCGAGGATCTTCTGGTAAACATATGAACCCCATCATAGTCGACGCACATCAAGACCTGGCTTATAACATGCTCACCTTTGGACGGGATTACACTGTCTCTGTCGAAGAGACCCGCCGTCGCGAAGCCGGCAGTTTTGCAATCGAAGCAAACGGCGACTCAACGCTCAGCTGGCAGGAATATCAGCGCGGCCGCGTGGCGATCATTTTTGCGACTCTATTCGCAGCACCCGCCCGTGGGACGATACCAACTTGGGAAACCCAGGTTTACGCGAACACTGAACAAGCCCACAAGCTTTACATGAACCAACTAGATGTGTACGACAGGTTATTTGACGAGCACCCGGATAAATTTACCCCCATTCGCGATAAAAAACAATTTGAAGAAACGCTTGCAAGGTGGAATCAGGAAAATAGCACTCCCCCGGCTGGGCTAATCACCCTGATGGAAGGTGCAGAAGGCATCCGTTCCATCAATGAACTTGAAATATGGTGGCAGCGCGGCGTGCGCGTTATAGGACCAGCCTGGAAAGGTAATCGTTTTTGTGGTGGCACTCGTGAACCAGGCCCTCTAACCAAGGAAGGACGCGACCTGCTGCACAGCATGGCTTCAATCGGCTTCACCCTGGATTTGAGCCACATGGCTTGGGAATCTGCACTTGAAGCCCTGGATATGTACGAAGGCCCCTTGCTTGCCACACACGCCAATGCCCTCAGGCAGGTTAAGAACGGTACCATAAACCGTTTTCTTACCGACGAAATCATCGACGGCATCATCCAACGCGATGGGGTCATCGGTGTAATTCCCTTTAACTCCTTCTTGATAGAAGGCTGGAAAATCCCTGACCCTCGTTCAGATGTCCCACTTGATATGGTAGCCGCCCAAATGGATTACATCTGCCAGCGAGCGGGTAATGCCCGGCATGTCGGGCTTGGAACCGACTTCGACGGTGGTTTTGGCTTGCAGCACATTCCAGAAGGGCTAAACACAATTGCCGACTTGCAGAACCTGACTCCCTTGCTTGAAGCTCGCGGCTATTCATCGACCGATATCGTTCAACTCATGGGTGGCAACTGGATTGAAATCCTGCGCAGGACTTTGCCTTCATGAGTAATGGCTTACCGCCCATGGAGACCAATTCAAAATACGTTGCCAGGGAACGGGTCAGGATGGGACTTCTGACCAATGTTGTCGGTTTGTTTATTTTGGTTTTTTCAGCCAAACCAGAATGGTTCGGGCTGGATCGCAGCCCAGTGATCGGGTTTGTGCAGATCACAATATTTCTAATTGGCTTGGCCTTCCTATGTCTGGGTGGTTATATAAGCCTGGCTGCGTTATGGGGCGATGAAGAAAAAACAATCACGGCTGATATTGGCATTCGCCTGATCAGTACCGGCTATGTTATCGCCTTGTTTTCCGGTATGGCTGATGTTTTTGGGATGACCGTTCAACAAACCGCCAAACAACTATTCTTCGGACCATGGCAAGAAGCTGGCATGGAAGTTGGCATGCTGATTATCGCCGCCGGGGTACTGATGATCATTCCATATAATCATTTATGGAAAAATAAATAACGTCGACCAAGTTTATACTAACTTGAATAGAAAAACCGCCTTTTCGGGCGGTTTTTTTGTCACACGACCTTACAGCTCGCGCGCCCCTGGCGCTTGCCGAGTTGATCCGTGATGAAGATTATCTACACACAAAACCCCACTCAAAATGAGTGGGGTTTTGTGCCGATACTATCATCGGGTGGGTAGAAAATTGCCTATAAAACAGTGCCCTCACAGGGATACGTATCAATTATGTGTTGGATTCTTGAGAGGGTATCGAATTATTTTAGACGATAACACGATTGGATTGAGCATATTTATGAGTGCATGGCTGGATATCGCAGAAAAAATCCAAGCGCAGTCCCAAACGTCTGCATCCTTTGCAGGCGTTTGTTTTGGTGTAAAACCCAACGGAATCGTAATCAACGTTATATGTGTTTGACAATTTCCCCGAACGGCATAGAATGAAATTAAGCATATGGCGCATTGTTGTGCCGTATGCTGACAATCAGGAGAAATGGAAGTGAACATCATTTTCAGGAACCTCCTGCGACGCAAAATTCGCACGTTGTTGACCATTTTGGGGATCGGCGTGGGGGTGACCGTGATCGTCGCCCTGGGCGCCCTGGCCGACGGATTCCAGGCGGGTTACGGCGCAATGATGCAGGGCAGTAAGGCCGATCTCGTTCTCAGCCAGCCAGACACCATGGATGTCAGTTACAGCGCCGTGAAAGAGGCGGTCGGCAAAGAACTGGTCGCTATGTCAGAAGTAGAATCCGTCAGTGGGATGCTCCAGGGGTTGGTGCAAACCGAGAGCGAGCCATTTTTCATCGTCTTTGGATACCCCGCAGACAGTTTCATGCTGGAGCGTTTTACCGCCAAGGAGGGGTATGACCTGTTCAACCGCCTCCCGCACGAACTGCGCGGCAAGCCAATCCTTTTGGGCTCGGCGGCCGCGGAAGTGATGAAAAAAGGGGTGGGCGATACCTTTCGCATTACCAGCACCACCTACCGCATCGTTGGCATTTACGAGACCGGCGATGTCTTTGAAGATAGCGGTGCGCTCCTACGCCTGGAAGACGCTCAGGCTTTGTTGGGGAAAAGCAAGCAGGTCAGCCTGTTCTATATCCGCCTGACGGAGCCCAGCCTGAGCGCCCGGGTCGAAGAGCGCGTTGCGCGCAAATGGCCGGACTTGTTGTTGAGCGGCACCTCCGAATTTGCCAACCAGCAATCCATGCAGACCATCCTGCGGGGGTTCGTCTGGGTTATCGGTGGGCTGGCGATTGTGATTGGCGGCGTGGGCATGTTGAACACCCAGCTGATGGCAATCTTTGAGCGCACCCGTGAAATCGGCGTCCTGCGCGCCACCGGCTGGAAACGTCACCAGGTGCTGGGGATGATTCTGGGGGAGTCGTTGGTTGTCTGTTTCGCCGGGGGCTTGTTTGGCATTTTGCAGGGCTGGCTCCTTCTCAAGGGACTTTCAAAAATCACCGTACTCATGGGGACTCAAACCGGAACCCTCGCCCCGGGGCTGGTGGTCCAGGCCATGAGCGTGGTGCTCATCCTCGGCCTGGTCGGCGGACTGTACCCGGCCTGGCGGGCCTCCCTCCTGCAACCGGTGGAAGCCTTGCGCTATGAAGGCGGCAGTACCCGTGCCCGCCGCCTGCCCTTCGGCGGGATGGCGGTCCAGAGCCTGTGGCAGCGTTCCACCCGCAGTCTGCTGACTCTCGGCGCAATTGGCCTGACCGTGGGCGCCATCCTGTCCCTGGATGCGATCGTACAAGGGTTTGCGGCATCCTTCACCGACATGGCTGGAGGCACCCAGGCCGAGATCATGATCCGCCAGGCTGACATCGCCGATACTACCCTGAGCGTGATCGATGAACGGGTGGTCGATTCGATTGCCGCCATGCCCGAAGTGCAAAGCGCCAGTGGGGTGGTCTTCACCGGTCTGATCCTGCCTGATTCGGGCGTGATGTTCCTTTTGCAAGGCTATTCCCCAAATGACCGTGTCATCCAGCGCTTTCACCTTGTCGAAGGCCGGATGCTGACCGGCAATCGCCAGATTTTGCTCGGGAGGTTGATGTCTGACACGCTCAAAAAGGAGGTCGGGGAGATGGTCGAGATCAGCGGAACGCGTTTCAAGGTGGTGGGGATCTACGAAACCAATATCGGCTGGGAACAGACCGGCGGCGTGGTCACCCTGCGTGATGCGCAAAACTTCATCGGCCGCCCGCGCCAGGTTAGTATGGTGGCGGTCAAACTCAAGGTGGCAACCGAGGCCCCGGCCATTGTCGAACAAATCAATGCCAAATACCCCGGTGTCTATGCCGCCCTGAGTTCGGAGTTTGCCGAGGAAATGCCTGACATGCAGAGTTCCAAGGCCATGCTAGATGGTATCTCCGTGATTGCAATTATTGCCGGCGGACTGGGTGTGCTGAACACCATGCTGATGTCGGTCTTTGAACGCACCCGCGAGATTGGCGTGCTGCGGGCTTTGGGCTGGCGGCGCCAGGCGGTCATGGCGCTGATTTTGCGCGAGGCGGTGCTCCTGGGGGTGTTGGGCGGCGTGGCGGGCGTGGTCATTGCTTTTGGGCTGGTCGAACTGATGAAAGTGAGCCCCACCCTGGGCAGTTGGGTGGAGCCGGCCTGGAGTTGGGAGATCTTTGCCCGGGCGTTTTTG
Organism: Chloroflexota bacterium; assembly: GCA_026390035.1. Taxonomy (GTDB): domain Bacteria; phylum Chloroflexota; class Anaerolineae; order Anaerolineales; family Villigracilaceae; genus UBA5195. The sequence continues at coordinate 10,584 of JAPLGT010000139.1, read as the reverse complement.
CTGTCTATCTTTCTAGGCGCAGTTGGTGGGCTTTACCCGGCCTATCGCGCCACCCGTCTCAGCCCGGTGGAGGCTTTGCGCTATGAGTAAAACCATGGAGGTTGCCATGAAACCTTATCCCCAAATTTTCGTCCTGCTCATCGTGTTTTCCTTAATTTTGTCCGGATGCAGTGCCTCCGGCGAGGCAGCCACGCCCACCCCCGAGAGCGGGAGGCAAGACTTCGAAGCCGTTATCAGCGCAACCGGTATTGTCGTCCCTGAGCAATGGGCCGAATTGAGCGCGCGCAGCCAGGCCGTGATGGCCGAGGTACTTGTGACCGAAGGTGAGCGGGTCTCCGCCGGGCAACTCCTCGTGCGGCTGGATGGTCAGGCAGCGGCGCAAGCAAACCTGAGCGCGGCACAGTACGAACTGATCAGTGCCCAACAGGCGCTGGAGACCCTGAAGGAAAATGCCGCCACGGCAAGGGCTCGCGCGCAGCAGGCCGTGGCGAATGCCCAGCAGGCTATGCACGATGCGCAGGATGACGCGGACAGCCTGTATTATCCGCGTGCCTCGGAGACGCGGATCAAAAATACACAGGCCGAAATCGATTTGGCCAAAAAAGCGCTCACCAGGGCCCAGGACTCATGGAGGCAGGTGGCCAGGCTCGAGGATGGCAATGAGAAAAAAGCGCAGGCGCTGGCCGTGATGACCGATGCTCAACTCTATCTGAATGAACTGATTGCCAAATACAACTGGTATGTGGGCAACCCAACCGACATCGACGCCGCTAAATACCGCGCCGCACTGGCAGTTGCCCAAGCGGACCTGGCCCTCTCCCAGGCAGAGTATGATCGGTGCAAGGATGGTCCGGATACGAACCTGCTTGCCCAGGGCGAGGCGCGCCTCGCCCTGGCGAAAGCCCAGGTGCTGGCCGCCGAGGAAGCCGTGGCCAACCTCGAACTGCGCGCTCCGTTTGAGGGCGTGATCTGCAATCTGGATGTGCGCGTGGGCGAATGGGTTACTCCGGGCATCCCCATCCTTCAGTTGGGCGACCTGGACAACCTGCGCGTAGAAACCACCGATCTGAGTGAAATTGACGCCGCCCGTCTCCATCCGCAAGATGTGGCTCTCGTCACCTTCGACGCCCTGCCAAATGTCACGATTCCGGGCACCGTTCTGCGGGTGGCGAGTAAATCTGCCGCAGGCTCCGGGGTGAACTACACCGCTGTTATTGTGCTCGATACTATCCCCGCTGGCCTGCTTTGGGGTATGACCGCTTTCGCAGATATCGAGGTGAGCGAATGAGCGCCAACCTGATGATCGAAACGCATGACCTGACTCGCATCTATGGCGACGCCGAAGAGATCCGCGCCTTGGATGGGGTCACCATGTCGGTCGAAGCCGGGGAATTCCTGGCTGTGATGGGCCCCAGCGGCAGCGGCAAAAGCACCCTGCTGAATGTTTTGGGCACGCTCGATGCCCCCACCAGCGGCAAAGTCTTGGTCAACGGGCAGGATTTGTCCACCCTGCGCGATGTGGATCGATTCCGCGCTAAGACGGTCGGTTTCATGTTCCAACTGCACAACCTCCTGCCCACCCTGACCGCCCGTGAAAATGTGGAAATCCCGATGATGGGTTTCCTGGGCGCTGGTTCGCGCCGCAAACGCGCCGAGGAGTTTTTGGCGCTGGTCGGGCTGGCCGACCGCCAGAATCACCTGCCCGGACAGCTTTCAGGCGGGCAGCGTCAGCGGGTGGCCGTGGCCCGCGCCCTGGCCAATCAGCCTCCGCTCGTGCTGGCAGACGAGCCTACCGGCAGCCTGGATACCACCGCCGGGCAGGACTTGATGCGCCTGCTCAAAGCGTTGAACCAATCACAAGGGGTCACGTTCATCATCGTGACCCATGACCCATCCGTGGCCCGCCAGACCCAACGCGTGCTGGTCATGGCGGATGGCAAGATCGTGCGCGAAGACCGCATTGGCTCGCCGCTGGAAGAAGACCTGAAAATGTGGCGGCATTCTGACCTGGGACAGCAGATCATAGCTGGCAACCCGGTAGAGTTACAGGCCCTGGGCATCTCTGACCATCAAGTCAGGGATGTGAAAGCTGTTTTGGAGCTGGCCAATGGACAATAAAAAGGCGAAAGCCTTTCCTCCCTCGCAATGGATACGTTTGATCATCGTCTATCTCTTTATTCCAGCCGTTCTCATGATCTGCGCTTGGGATTTGGGTTGGTGGCAGGCCTGGGTTTTTGGCCTGTTGGTCTTTGTCGCTGGCATCGGTGGGCGAGTCTGGTCAGAACAGCGGCATCCTGGCCTGATGGCGGAACGCGTCAGGTTTGAAAAAGCCCCCGGTGTAAAGAACCTGGGATAAAATCCTCGCCCCGCTGATGGCGCTGAGCGTCGGCTTCCATCTGGTCATGGTGGCCGGGTTCGATCACCGCTTGGGTTGGTCCCCCGTGTTCCCCCTCTGGCTCAACCTCCTCGGCTTTATCTTGATCGCAACTGGATACTCACTGGCCGTGTGGGCTCTGGTCGGGAATCGCTTTTTCTCTGGCGTAGTGCGAATCCAGGCCGAGCGCGGGCATGTGGTTTGTGAAAGCGGCCCCTACCGGTTTATCCGGCACCCCGGCTACGCTGGACATCTTCTGCCGCTTTTGGGCATTGTGCTGGCCTTAAGCTCCGTGTGGACACTGATTCCAGCGGTAGTGGCGCTGGTTATCGCCATCCTCAGAACCGCGCTGGAAGACCAAATCCTACAGGAAGAATTGCCTGGCTATCGCGACTATGCACTGCGCGTGCGCTACCGGTTATTTTCGGGGATTTATTAAATAAAACAAACCCCGCTCATTTCTTTGAACGGGGTTTGCGGAAGACGGGTATTTCAAAAGAAATACCGTGTCTATAAATAGGTGCCCCCACAGGAATTCGAATCCTGGTCATAACCTTGAAAGGGTTGCGTCCTAGTCCACTAGACGATGGGGGCAAAGTCCGCAATATTTGCGGGGCATTACTTGAGCGGGCAGGATTTTATCATCACCCTTCACTCTGGTCAAGCATTTTATGGGGTCAGTTTTACCATTTTTCCAAAATTGCGGCCAAACAAACACCACGGTGCAAAGCTTACCAGATAAAAAAACCTATCCTGAAACATTTGAGGGATTGAATTGGTGAAATTAATCTTCAATTTTCTGATTAGTCAACGCCAGTATATCCACCTGTCGTCGATTAAATAAAATTGCCGGGCTTTCAGCCTTTAGTGCTGGGATAAGGATTGCGCTCAGAGAGGCTGAGTAGACGGGTAGAAAATCACGACTGCCTTCCACCATGAAAGTCGAAAAATCTAGACGCCCAGCCCATTCCAAGATTCCATCTAATTCATACACCGAAGATGTGATATTTACGGGATACTCAGTCAACCGTGCATAACCACCTCGCGCAATAGCCTGAGGCCCGAGATCCTCCCGCCGTGATAGCGCAACTGCAAATATCTGCGATTTAACCAGGCGGATAACTTCATAATGGCTCACCAACTTCGAAGGCATGTGCAAACGCGCCAGACGCGCATCCAGAATCTCCATGTAGGAATGGGTAGAATCGTTTAACAAGCCCACTATCCCAGAATTGGGAACCATGGCTTTGCCCACAATTCGATAACTCGATGTGTAAAAATCTGCAGAAAGTATCCTGTGCGTTACAGATGGGGCGTCGAGAGCCATGTTTTACTCCGTAGAGCTGGGACGATTTTGACCACGTTTTGCAAGTGGTAATCGCCGGCTTGGTCGGCTCGTAATGGTCGTCTGCCCGGCATTTGGGCTAAGAAGGGTTGTCAACCAGTTAACTGCACGTTCATCATATTCGCGTTTCCCGCAAACATCACAAACCCAAGCCGGAAAATTTGGCACAGTCACCAGCTCTTCATCCAACCAGGTGAAGTATGTTATGAACCGCAGGCGCATCATGCCCGCCTGGCATTCATTGCACGAAAATGTGGAAGAATCATGGGATTGGGTCATATCGCTCCGGTTTCCTTCAGAATCGAAATACCGGCACTGGCGCCCAGACGATTGGCACCAGCAGCAATCATCCGCAAAGCATCCTGCAACGTTCGAATACCACCAGCTGCTTTTACACCCATATCCGCACCCACCAGTCGCCTCATCAATTCAACATCATCCGCAGTGGCGCCACCAGATCCGAAACCAGTGGATGTCTTAACAAAATCTACCCCAGCTGCCTTACATAACAGGCAAGCGATAATTTTTTCTCGCAAATCGAGGTAACACATTTCCAAAATAACTTTTACATGCGCACTGCCCGCAGCAGCCTCAACCACACTCTGCACATCACTCAAAACCAGGGAATAATTCCCGCTTTTCATAGCACCGAGATTGATGACGGTATCAATCTCAATGGCACCCGCTGCGATCACTTGCCGGGTCTCAAGTGCCTTCACAGCGGGAAAGGTGGCACCCAAAGGAAAACCAACCACCGAACAGACAGCCACTCCAGATTCGCTCAATAATTCTGATGCTAAATGCACGAAGGCAGGATTAACACAGACAGTTGCAAAGCGATACTGCCGGGCTTCATCACAATGTTTTTTTACCTGGAGCTCGGTAGCATCAGGTTTCAAAATGGTGTGATCGATCCAGCTTGCCAGCTCAACACCAATCGGAGCTCGGAAAGGTGGCAACGCGGGCGGCAATTCTTGAAGATACTCATCCGTCAGGGAAAGGATATTATCCAGATTTACGCTCATTGAACTACTTTCGCGAAATCATAATGATCAATTAGTTTCCACTCAGGAAATGGCCAATATATAAATATAGCTTTGCCCACAATTTCTTTTTCTGGCAACATACCCCAGGAGTGAGAATCGGAAGAATCGTTACGGTTATCGCCCAAAACAAATAAATCGCCATCCGGTACCACCCACTGACCAGAGTATAGGGGCGCCGCGGCGATATATGGCTCAGCCAACGGTTGGCCATTCACAGACACCACTCCCCTGGCTACAGTAATTTGGTCGCCAGAAAGACCAATTACTCGTTTGATCAAATCCTGGCTGGCAGGGTCAAGTGGAAAATGAAAGACTATGATATCTCCGCGTTGAGGGATGCCCAAGCGGTATGCCAGGCGATTAACCAACACAAATTCGCCATCCTGCAAGGTTGGATTCATAGAGAAACCATCTACACGAACACGAGCCGAGAGGGCGTTGATCGCCAAAAACAAGACCGCAGATAGAAGCAGAGTCTCTAGCACATCTAAAAAGAAGCGCCCTAAACCCGGAGATGCCGTTTCAGTAGTTTCGGCGATATCTCCTGTTTCGGGTGCGCCAGTAGTATTTTCAAAAATAGGTTCTTCCAAAATGCCTCCAAATTATGATAATTATACCATTCGAACGATTACACCACACCCCAAGCATAAAACGTTGGTATATATAACACACGTTCACCCCGTTCCCGGGTCAACCTGTCCATGGCTTCCAAATTACGAATATCTTGCAATGGAACCCGGCCCGATAAATCATCAATCAGCACCTGCCATTCCATTTCGTGCCCCCCCAACAGAATATCATTGCGCCATTCACCACCGATGATGCCGGTCTCCACCTGTTTCAGTCCAGCCTGATTGAAGGTGCCGGCCAGCTTGCGACCCATCACAGGATCAGCGCCCTGGTTTTGAAGAGATTCCCGCTGCCAACGCCCCAACTCCGCTAACTCCGCCGGATAATCAATCCGGCCACCGTAATCCGGCTCAGCCAAAGCCAAGACAATGCCACCTTTACGTGTTACTCTGCTCATCTCCGCAACGACGCGTAAAGGGTCTTCAGTCCACAGAAGCACAAAGTGACAAAAAACAACATCAAATGCCGCTGCCACAAATGGCAAATCAGCGCCATCTCCGCATGTGAACTGAATATCCGGTGCATTCTGCGCGGCTTGTTTAAGGGCGAGTCGGTTAATATCCAGGCCATGAACACCGCTCTTCAAAGGAAAATTATTGAGAACAGCCCCGGTTCCACAACCAAGCTCCAGCACTTTTTTAGAAAATCCCAGCCCAATTTTATTAAATAGATACGCACGCAGTTGCGCCGTCCATTGAGCCTGTTCAAGGTATCGGGCATGCCAATCCATTACCTGATTATAAATCCTAACCAGGCGATGGAAGTTTGCAAATTATTATCATAAATCGAAAAATGACTGCGATCAGCCAGACCATTAATATCCAAGTCTACCGGCAGGCAACTTTCAATCTGGAATATAACTTGCTGTCAAAGTTTTTTATAAACCCCAAAACAGGTATATTCAAATATCAACAGCAAAGAATTGCCATCAACTTTCGTCCCAGTTTAGTACAAACTCTTTCTGCATAAAAGTCTCTGGGGAATCCGGATGGCGCACTGATTTCGGAACATTACGCCACCAACCGGCCAATTCAAGAAGCGCTAATTGCCCAGAATATCCATGGCGCACAAGAAAACAGCCCACCACCGTGCCCGTCCGCCCTATACCACCATAGCAATGCACATACACCTTGCGCCTACTGTCCAGCGCATGATCGATTTCATCAAGGATTTCCTTCATCAAACCAGGATCAGGCAGGCCGAAGTCACCGATAGGAAAACGCGGACATTCCACTTGCATTCCGTAAGAGCGGGCCTGTTCCTGCAAGAGAATTGCATAGTCAACTACTTCATTCTCTTGAGTCAGATTGATTATTGTTTCAAAACCAACCTCAAGAAATGCATTCAGACGTTGACGGGTAATATCTGGCGCAAAAGCCGCACAAGGATGCTCGCCTGCCAGTAAACGCCCGGGTACAACCCAATAGGATTCCGGAATTGGGCGTGTCAGAATCAGATTTTTCGACACTAATTTTTTGGTGGGCACGATTCAAACTTTATAAAGCTGACGGGGACGGCGGGTAACCCGGAAACTTTCTGGTAAATTCGTATGCTTCCATCATTTCTTCGATGATCCTGCCCTCCTGGGCGTTCACACTCAAAAACTCAAAACCGATATTATAAAAAACTGGATCGACATCTGGGCCACAATAGGCAACCCGTCCTTGCAGATCAAGATGGTCTGCGGAAAAAAGTGGTGGATCCGGTAAATCAAAACGCAAATTGAAAATTACATTCTCAGCCAACGGATCGTCGCTAATGATCATAATCCCTTGCTGACTGAGATCAGCCAGGTACCCGAGCACACGTCCTGAACTACGGTCAAATACACGTGAATAGATTGCCAGATATTTTCGATCAATTCTCCTACGCTCCTGCATGACGGCCTCCTTGTTCCTTATAGTTTATCCACAAATGGTTCAAATTTCAACCTGATTTTATTTTTGGAATTTATTAAAACCCGCCAATAACCATGTTTGATGAATTTAGCCCCGGAACGGGTGATTGGTCGAAAAAAGTAGAATATTCCTGTGGATCAACACAACGACAGCTGGGCGCTTACCGGTTCAAATACATCCAAAACCGTAGCGGCTGCCCGATCCAACAGCCTGCAATACCTGTACACATCAATCGTCCTCAGATCAATCGCCCCTGACCCATACGCCGAGACACCTGGCTTGCCACGCGTGTATACAAAACGGGTGGTCTGCCCAGGAGCCAGAACTTGCCCTTGTTCCATCAACAACCTGGCAGCCCGTGCAGCCGGCGACGGGATTTTATAATCATCAACTGCACGGCTGAGTCTCTGTGTAACCAGCAAATCATCCACTTGCACACGCCCAGCCTTGATATCACATCTGGCTTGAGCAATGATCGCCTGGGCTTTTGGAACAAGCTCACGTGTCTGCTCAAGATTTTCCGCCTGGGATAGGCACTCCAACACAGTCAACTGAATCCGCGCCACCCAGGCCGGCGTATCGTGCCTGCGAATCTCAATACCCCGATATTTAATTTCGCCATCCTGAAAAACGCCAAAATAACGGTTGGGCACCGGGATACGTGCATCGCCTTTTGACGGTAAGAAAGCCACCCAACGATAGACTCCATCCAGAGATATTGGAATACCCGTCTGCTCAGTAATAGCGGTCAGCAGCGGGGCAAAATCCAAAGTGGTTCTACAACCCGATTTCTGAACAAATAGGCAGTCAACATACATATGCAACACCACAAAACCCAGATCTTCGGCCGTTTCCTTGGCTTGCAGCAACAACTCTCGGCTAATGCTGGTGACTGCCTCGTGCGATTCGATCTTGCCAAAGCGCGCATTTTTATATCCCAGGTAACCAAAACAGACCACCAGCAGCCATTTTAACGCGGCAGAACGCGCCTTGATGGCTTTTGCCCGGCAATCCCGCGGGTGCAGATCGGAAAGCATTCGTTTGAGCGCCAATCTTTTTTCTAGCAACGGCCGCAAAGTTTGAGGGATCAGGCCGTCCGGAAACTCTTGGGACTGCTGCCCTGAGAATACATCGCTTCCGCAGTCTCGATCCTGAGCAAAATCACGCTCAGTAGAACGGGGTACTTCAGGCGAGATATTAAAATTCACCATAATTGAAGGGTACATTGATGCAAAGTCAATCTGGGCCACATCCGGATGCAGGCCAACCAACGGCTGATAGATCATGCCCCCCTTGTCAGCACGAATTAGCTCATCCAGCGTTTTTGGAGCTTCTGCCTGCTGTTTTACGAACGGAACCAGTATGCCAGTGCGCAAAGCGGTCAACATCTGCATGGCGGTAATACCTGCCCCCGGCGACTTGCGGGCCATTTCCTGCACTCCCAACCCGGTTACACGAGCTTGCTCAAGCACACCGTCCAGCCCATACTCGTTGAAAAGCATGGCATTGCGCCGGTCGATATGCCAGCGTCCAAAAAGATGAGTTTGTGCTCCACGATACACCACCTGTCCATACGCAAAATAACTACCGGACTTACGAGTCAGCACTTCACGTGCCGGATCACGATTGGGGTTGAAGGTCAGCCTGGGGAACAACCAGGTATCGCCAAAATCCGTCAAAATCAAGTCAGGATCAACCTGGCGTACAAGCGCACCCAAGGCAATCTCAAAGGATCGCTGGGGCTCAAGATTGAGGCTGTAATTTACACGCCCATGGCGTACCAAAAGTCGACACGGCGGGGAAAAAGCCGGATCCACATCCGGTCTGAGCTCAAGGATGCGCAGCGGAAGGGGCTCAGGCTCAAGCTCCCAGGGAGTATCCAGAGCAGTGAGCGCAGTGACACGGTTCCCAACACATTCCGCCCGGCATCGTCCCAGAAGACCAACACCCATTCTGGCAGCAAAACGCAATGACAGAGGAATATCAGCATCGTAAAAATCCAGATCAGGGAATTGGTTGGAAAATTCAGCAAAGATGGTGGGCAGTTCCACAGGGCGCAAGACCGTTATAGCCAATAAATCACGCGGACCTGTAAAAAGATCGCGGCGAGTCTCGCGAGCCCGGCCGATTTGTTTCGCCTTAAGAAAAAGCCAGGCCTCACGCAATCGGTGCGCAAGACCATCTGCGTAAAACGTGACAGGGAAGCCCAAGCGAAGGGACAAACGCAAACCGTCATCGCACAACAACCAGAGCAAAACCCCAGTATCATCCGGATAAAGATCAATTAACCAGCCAATATATTCATGCATTCCTGACCTGACTTTTGAGCATATCCACTTCCTGGCGCAGGACGGCAATCTCTTTGGCCTGCTCAAGCAGAATAGCCAACAAGGCAGCCTCAAATGGCAAAAGCGCATCGGTCTGGCTAATGGCAGCGCTATGGCGACGTGCTGCGGCAAAAAGACCATCCAGCAAATACTGGTCGCTTTTTCGTAAAACCCTGCGGAAACGCGCCAAGGCAGATTCGGTATCGATAAGCTGCTGGGTAACGGTGGGGAGAGTACGGCCCATGCGTTAGTGAACAAACAACGCGAGCTGGGAAGCCGGTTGAACAGGATTTGTCTCTATTAGCACATGCTGTGCCCGAGCATAAATCATCTCAACTAGAAAAGTGCGCTCGAGCAGCAACGGCGGCGCCAGGGTCACCAACACTGGCGCAAACTGAACCAAACGATCCACTTGACGCAAACAGGCCTCAAGCAGGCGTCTGGCCTCGTGGACCGGCACCTGTTCGTCATAAAATGTGGCCAATAAATCATGCACAATGTAGGGCTGGCGCAACGACGGTGTACCATCCAACAGCGTCTGCATCTGATAACAGGTGAAAGCGCGCCGGACGAACACTTGCCTGGCAACTTGATCAACGCTGACAATTTTCTGACGTAGCAGGTGGGCCACGCGATAAGGCTGAAAACGATTTCCGCCATCCAGCACGGTTAGCGGACCGAGCAAGGCAAGCTCAGCAATCAGGACGGAAACCGGTTCGCGAGCAGCGCGCGACGCGTAGACAACTGCCAAAATTCCGGGATGCAGGGAGGGTAAGAGAGTATTCATTTCCACAGCATAGCTCAGAATTGTGATGTGAAAATCCGCAATACCGCATAACTTGCTATCTGGGATTGGGCCAGAGGTTGGCCCAGCGTTGCTCTAGTTTGGAAAGTTGATGGCTGGATTGTTTTGCTGAACGGGTATGTAACCTGAAGCGATCACGATGCTGACGAATACGCTGTT